>JBGQBP010000113.1:0-11535 GCA_041494945.1 Binatia bacterium
ACCGTACGAACGCCTCTCACAACGCCTACGCTATCCGGGTACTCTTTTCCACGCACTGCCTGGAGGTCATGGATGTGGATCGTTTGTCGGTCAATGACGGCCCGGCCGGCCGGCCGGTCTCGGTTAATAGCTACGTATTCCTCTGGTAGCAAAATTGGCCCGCAAGAGGCTACCAAACGAAGGACAGTGCCATCAATGAGCCGAATGTGAGCGTCATTTGCGTCGCAGAGTCGCGCAGCGTTCTCGACGACTACGTCCAACACCGGCTGGAGATTGTTAGGCGAGCTGGCGATCACACGCAGGATTTCGCTCGTGGCAGTCTGCTGCTCCAGGGCTTCGGCGAGCTCGCGCCTGAGCGTCTCTAACTTCTGCTCCAGCTTGGAGGAAGACTTCTTGGCGGCGGGACGGCGGGACGGCGCCTTTGATTTCTTAGAGCGCTTTTTATACATACGACAAAACAAAGCCCGGCTGAGGAAACCCCGTCCGGGCCATAGTAGCGTAGAGCAAAGCTGTCACCGGATCAGATGATCCCGTCGGATCTCATGAACCTAATAAGTGAGTCGTTATCTATTCCAACCGGCGGTGGCGGTCAAGCGCGAAAAGGAAGCGAGACTTTTAAATCCCTTGGCTCTTAGGGGCACTTACCCCGAAAATAAACTCACCACCACATTCCCCGTCCCCGACGACGGGCCGTAGGCGCTTCGGAGGAAGTCAGTATGCCCTTGTGCCGCTTGTGTCCGAGAACGTAGTGATTGAAGGTGGTCACCCAGTGGGTGGAGGCTTGAATGAGGACGTCGGGCTGAAGCTCCGCGACGACCTCGCCCAGCTCGTGCATCCCGCAGATCATCTCGCGGGTGAAGGCCGGCGCCGTCGATTCATTCGCGATGCGCGGCGTATGCGTGACGATCAACGCGCCGACGATCGATCCCATGTCGCTCGCTTTGGCTAAGAAGGACTGTCTTCGATTCAGATTTTCCTGAACGGACTTCCAGGACTCCTCGAACCCTGAATCTGCATGGCAGCGGGCTTTTCCTTGGACGGCTCGGCTTCTTCCTCCAGCAAGCGGTCGAGCGCGTCGTCCCCCTTTAAGCCCTCGAGCTTGATCTTGATGCGCAAGTTGTTGGCGCTGTCGGCGTTGATGAGGGCTTGCTCCAGGGTGATCTTGCCTTCTTTGTAGAGCAGAAACAGCGCGTGATCGAAAGTCTGACAGCCTTCCTGAATCCCCTGCTCCATCGCTTCCTTGATAATATCGACTTCCCCTTTTTTGACCAGCTCTTTGACGCGCGGCGTGTCCATGAGGATCTCGATCGCGGGCACGCGCTTGCCGTCCACGCCCGGGATCAAGCGCTGCGAGATGATCGAGCGCAAGTTGAGCGAGAGCTGCATCAGAATCTGCGAGTGGCGCTCTTCGGGAAAAAAGTTGAGGATGCGCTCGAAAGACTGATTCGAATTGGTCGAATGCAGCGTCCCGAGACAAAGATGGCCCGTGTCCGCGAAGGTGATCGCCGCCTCCATCGACTCCGAGTCGCGGATCTCGCCGATCAGAATCACGTCCGGCGCCTGGCGCATCGCGTTCTTCAAAGCGTCGTTCCACGACTGGGTGTCGAACCCCAACTCGCGCTGGTTGACGATCGACTTCTTGTGCCGGTGGACGAATTCGATCGGGTCTTCGACGGTAATGATGTGGCCGGAAGCGCTGGTGTTCCGATAATCGATCATCGCCGCGAGCGTCGTCGATTTTCCCGAGCCGGTCGCTCCGACCACGAGCACGAGACCGCGCTTGCTCATGGCGATCTCGTTCAAGATCGGCGGCAAACCCAATTCAGCCAGGGTCTCGATCTCCACCTTGATCCTGCGGATGACGATTCCCACCGAGCCGCGCTGGCGAAAGGCGTTGACGCGAAAACGGCTGAGCCGCCGATACGAGAGGGCCAGGTTCATCTCCATCTGCTCGCTGAACTGTTGCCACTGCCGCTCGTTCATAAAGGACTTCGCCAGAGCTTCGACCTCCTCCGGCGTGAAAACATGATCGCCGATCGGTTGCACGACGCCTTGAATGCGGTACATCGGCGGGCTCGCGACCGTCAGATAAATATCGGACGCGTCTTTTTCCACCATGACGCTGAGAAAATCTGTCAGGTTCATAGTTCCCTCCGGCGACAAATTAAACGGCGCGGCCCCGTACGCCGGTTCCGCCCACGCCGTAGGCGCCGGCGCCGAATAGATTCGGGGTCATGCTCCTGGATTGCGCCTCTTCCTGACTCACGAGGCCGCGCGCCGCCAGGTCCACCAAGGCCATGTCCATCGTCTGCATTCCGTCTTTTTGGCTCACCTGCATCGTGCCGGGTATTTGATGGATCTTTCCCTCGCGGATCAGGTTTCGGATCGCCGTGGTCCCGGTCATAATTTCCAGAGCGGGAACGCGTCCATTGCCGCTTTTTTTCTTGAGCAGCGTTTGGGTGATCACGGCCTCGATCGACTCGGCGAACTGCGAGCGGATCTGCGACTGCTGGCTCGGCGGGAAGACGTCGATCACGCGGTCGACCGTCTTGGGCGCGCTCGACGTGTGCAGCGTGCCTAAGACGAGATGGCCGGTCTCGGCGGCGGTGAGCGCGAGCTGGATCGTCTCCAGGTCTCTCATCTCGCCGACCAGGATAACATCCGGGTCCTCGCGCAGCGCCGCCCTGAGCGCGTTGGCGAAGGATTGGGTGTGGAAGCCCAGCTCCCTTTGGTTCACCAGGCACTTCTTGGACTGGTGGACGAACTCGATCGGGTCTTCGACGGTCAGAATGTGGCCTTCGTAGGTGTTGTTGAGATGGTCGACCATCGCGGCGAGAGTCGTCGATTTTCCCGAGCCGGTGGGACCGGTGACGAGCACCAGTCCTTTCTCTTTATCGCAGAGACTCTTCAATATGGCGGGCATGCCGAGCTGATCGAGCGTGAGGATCTTTGAGGGAATGGTGCGAAAAACCGCGCCCTCGCCCTTACGCTGCATAAAGACGTTGACCCTGAAGCGGGCGATATCGCCGAGCTCGAAGGAAAAATCCACCTCGTGCGTCGCTTCGAAGCCCTTGCGCAAGGCGTCGTTCATAATATCGTAAACCATCCCGTGCACTTCCTCTTGCGTCAAAGCCGGATAGTCCAGCTTTTTAAGATCGCCGTGGATGCGCAACATCGGCGGCTCGCCCGAGCTCAAGTGGCAATCCGATGCCCCCTGCTCGACGCCAAAGGCAAGCAACTTGGCAATATCCATATTCCCTCCGCGATTGCGTTCTATAATACACTACTTGGCGGCTGACTGTAAACGTTGGAAAAAAATCCCGAGGCCTTATGAGAGATCGTCCCCTCGATCCAGAAAATCGTCGGGCCGCAGGCGAGACGCCACGTTGAATCGCAGCTCCAGAGGAAGATTGCGGTAGAGGAAATTTTTCTTGCTGCCGTTTCAGGCGGAAAATTTGGCGACGAGTTCTTGCAGTCTAGCTTTCGCGCCTTTGAGGATCGGCTCGCCGTCGCCCGGGAGAAGCGCGTCGAACTCCAGAACCAGCAGCGCTTCGACGCTCGCGCGCAGCCGCGCCGGGTCGTCCATCACTTTTTCCGGCAAGAGGCCGCAGCGTCCGGGAGGATTGCCGATCACCGCGTCACCGACGACGAGGATTTTCCGCTCCGGCCAGTGAAGCGCGATTTCTCCTGGAGACTTGCCCGCGGCGCCCACCACGACGAACGGTCCGGCCCTTTGCCCTAATTTCAATTCATCGTTTAGCTCGGTGCCCTGGCTGCGCGCGTGCGGAGCGTCCGCCGGATGCATCGCCGTGCGCGCGCCGGCGCGAGCGCGGATCTTATTCGCGGCGCGCGAGTGATTGCGGTTGGTAAGGAGAATGCGCGAGACGCCGCGGCGGGCAAGCTCTTCAAGGTCCTGCTCGCCCGGCTCGACCGGATCGATGCAGAGATTCCCTTCGGGATGAAGAACGAGATAGCCGTTGAAGTTGTACCCGTGCGGCTCTGAAAACCAGGGCCAGGTGAATATTCCCGGAAGAATTTCTCGCATGCTTTAGACTTGCCTGGGCGCAATAAATTGCGCCCCTACAAAGACGACTGTGGACGCGATGCGCCGCATGAATTCCTCAGACGTAGGGGCGTGATTCATCACGCCCAACACTATCCTAGTGTTCATGCTCATGATCGTGGTGATGCACGTGTCCCCGCCCTTGTTCCGTGTGGCGGAAGATCAACGACTTGATCACGACCGGCACCGCGCGCGCGTCCGGAAGCTCCTCGCCGATGTCGATGAAGTCGAAATCTTTGAGATCGATGCCGTCGATCGAGATGATGCCGGCGCCCGGCAAAAGCTCTCGCTCGAGGATGTTCCCGACGAGCTTGGCGATGTCGGCGTCGAAGACCAGCACGAGCGGCTGTCCCTTATCCACGTGCTCTTTCATCGCCTCCGCCACTCCTTGAGCTAAGTTGCGAATCAGCGGATAGGACGGCCCCAGCTCCCAGTGGATGGCCAGCGCCGCTGGACGCTCGCCGTCGGTGATGTCGAAACGCTGTAATGCGCGCTGCACGGCCTCTTTCACTTCGGCGGGCGCAAGCGGCTCGTGCTGGTGAAAGTCCGGCGTGATGACCTGAAGATTTCTGAGCGGCAAAAGTTCGGCGTGGGAGAGATAAATCGTGTTGCCGCTCACCTGGACGGTGTACTGCGACGCGCCGATCACCGTCGCCCGGATGCGCACGTCGGCAGGCTTCATGGGAATCTTGTGCGCGAGCTTCTCCGCCCGCTCGCGCACCCGGCGTCCCAACTGATTGCCGAGATCGCCGAGGTCCCGCTTCTCGTTGCCGTAGACGTACTCGGACACGCCGCCCGAGAACATCAGCGCGTCGACGCGGTCTCGGTAATCGAGCTCGGGGGTGAGCAGCAGGCTCTGCACAAACGGAGAGAGAGCGCCGCGCTCCAGCACCTCGAAAAGCGAGTCGCAGAGGACTGCGGACATTTTCTCCTTGTCGTCGTCTTTCATCGTCTGGCCGAGCGTGAGCTTGACGCCGGCCTGGTTGCCGATCTTCACGCCCGTGTCCTCCAGGCGATTGATCTTGCCCTGCTCGTCCATAGCAACCAGTCGCGCGCCGACTTCGAGCACGCAGGTGTCGATCACCTTGCCGTTCTGGGTAATGGCGATTTTGCTCGTGCCGCCGCCGATGTCCACGTTCATCACGGTGTAATTATTTCCCTCGTGCAGCGTCATGTGGACCGCGCCGGAGCCGTAGGCGGCGAGGATCGCCTCCAGATTGTGCCCGGCCGTGGCGCAGACGAATTTCCCGGCCTGCGCGGAGAACAGCGCCGAGATGGCTTCGGCGTTTTTCTTCTTGGCCGCCTCCCCGGTGACGATGACCGCGCCGGTGTCGATGTCCTTCGGCGCCAATCCGGCCTTTTGATACGCCTCGTGGATGAAATCGCCGAGTTTGTCCGTGTCAATGGTGGTCTTGTCGATATACGGCGTGAGCAAAATGGGAGACTCATGGAGAATCTCCCGCTTGACCACGACAAAGCGGCTGGAAAGCGCGATCCCCTGGCGCCGGAGCAGCAGGCGCGAAAAAATCAGGTGCGACGTGGAAGAGCCGATGTCGATGCCGACCGACGTGAGCGATATGCGCTCGGACTTCCACATCGGGTGGTCTTCGTCCATCGGCATATCCGCTTCGTTCTCGTCGTCTTCGTATTCCTCGTGAAGATAATATTCCTCGGTAGATGGTTCAGACATGCCGCAATATTCCTTTCATAAATAAAAATTTCACTGGAGCCTCGCTCGCTGCGTAGGGTTAAACTATTTGCATAGCACAAGAAAAGCCGGCTTGCCACCGAATAGCCGTCAGCCTTCAGCGATCAGCACCCAACTCCCCCTCTCCTCAATCTTCCGGCTGAAAGCTGACTGCTGAGAGCTGATGGCTACAAGGATGGACAAGGCAAAGTCGGGATAGTAAGATGACGACGTTAACGCGACGCACATGGGCCAAGAAGAGTACAGCGAGCTAGCCTCTTTTCTCCAGCGCTTCATCCGCTGCTTCCGCGCCATCAAGGGATTGGAGGGACTGTGCCTCACCGGCATCTGTCTGATCCTGCTCTTTTCGCTGGGGCTTGCGGTGCGCGAGATCAAAGGTTTCTTTCCCTACGCCCCCGCGCTCTATTGCGTGCTCGCCGCGGTTCTGTTGATCCTACCTTTGGGTTGGACCTTGTTCCAGCTCTGGCAGCGCGCCTCCGAGGAGTGGGCGGCGCTTTATATCGAAAAAAAATGCCCGCATCTCAGAAACAATCTCATCAACTCGCTCCAGCTTTATCCGCAGATCGCGCGCGAGAACCGGCCGGCGGAAATATCCGCCTCCATGGTGCTGGCCCTCTTGCGCGCGACGCGCAGGCAATTGCATTCGCTCCGCGCCGAGGATCTGGTCAACGTCGCGCCCGTCGTTGCGAAAGGCCGGTTGTTCGCAGTTCTCTTGGCGCCTGTTATCGCCGTCGTCCTCTTCAATCCCTCTTCGGTGGGCGACACTTTCAGCTTGCTGGCCCATCCGCTCAAAGATATTCCGCCGTCTCAGACGGTGATCGATTTGACGCCGAAAGGAATCCGCGTCGCCCGCGGCGCCACCGTGACGCTTCAGGCCGCGGCAACCGGAGCGGTTCCGAAATCGATGGACTTGGTGTTCGGCTCGGGCGCGAGCGGCCAGGAAAAAATTGCAACTGAGGAAAAGATTTCCATGGAGGCGCTCGGCGGAGGAAAATTCACCGCCACGCTGAACGACGTCAAAAGCACCGTCTCGTACCGCGCCGTCGCCGGAGGCTTTTCATCGCCGAATTATTTGCTGGAAGCGGTCGATCCGCCCGAGATCGGCAATTTGAACGCCACTCTCTACCCTCCCCACTACTCCGGCTTGCCCACGCAAACGATCCAGGGCGGAAACATCGACGGGCTCAGGGGCTCGACGATCCGGCTCGAGGCATCGACGAGCAAAGACGTCGTCAAAGCGAAGCTCATGCTCGATGGGGCGAAAGAAGTCCCGTTGAAAATAGAGGGAAGAAAGCTCCAGGGAAACCTTGTCCTGTTTCAGTCGCAGCGCTACCAGATCGAGGTCGAGGACGCGCAGGGCTTCCGCAACAGCCCGATCGCCTACGAGATGCGCGTCCGTCCGGACGGCTTCCCGACGGTCGAGATCTTACAGCCGGCCGAAGACCTCGAGGTCAATGGAGATGAAAAGTTGCCGCTGGAATTTAGCGCGCGCGACGACTTCGGCGTTCAGGAAGCGGCGCTCTCCGTCAGGATCGGCGACCGGCAGGAAAAAATTCCCATCAAGCTCGACGGCGCAAAAAAGCTGATTCCCAGGCAGCGCTTCGAGTGGGACGTGGGAAAGCTGGGGCTCAAAGAGGGAGACGAGGCGATTTACAATCTCGAAGTGCAAGATAACGACACGATCTCCGGCCCAAAGATCGGCGTGTCGCGGGCGCTCAAGCTCAGGCTTAAAAATCTCAGGGGAGAGCACAAGCAGGTGGCGGACTTGATCCGAGACCTCTCCGGCCGCATGGTCGATCTCCTGGCCGATCATCTGGAGAAACCTTCCGGCGAGAAGCAGACACCCGCGCCGGAAGCGGCGCACGACAAGAATTTCGAGAACAAGCTCGGCGAGATGGTCAAAAGCATCGAGGACGTCATGCAGCGGACCGAGAAAGACCGCCTGACCGATTTCGCCACCTGGTCGGACCTCGAAGCGCTCAAGCGCAACCTCGAATTTACCAAGAACGATTTACTGAAGCGGCAGGAACAGGCGTCGGGGGAAGAAAAGGAGAAGCTCCGCGACGACATCTCCACCGAACTGGAGCGGATGTCGCTGCTCTCGGAGGAGATCGGCAAGCGGATGAAGGCCGAAGAGCTCGCCAACTCGGCGCGCGACCTGATGAAAAGCCAGGAGCGGCTGATGGAGTCGCTCGACAGGCTCCGCAGCGGGGATAAAAATCTCGACGCGGTGCTGAAACAACTTTCGGAAATGGCCAAGCAACTGAGCGCGCTGCAGCAGTCGCTCTCGCAATTCGCCTCGCGGCTGCCGGACGACTTTATGAACAGCGAAGCGATGCAGGGACTGAACTTCAGCGACATGTTCTCGGCCATGGAAGAGATCCGCAAAAAACTCGCCCAGGGCGACATCGAAGGCGCCATGCAGCTCGCGCGCGAGCTGTTCAACCAGATGGCCTCGATGATGGCGGCGCTCCAGGGCGCGCAACAGTCGGCGATGTCTTCGGGCATGGGAAGAATGCAGGGCGAGATGATGCGCTCGGCGAACGAATTGCAGCAGATCGTGCGCGAGCAGCAGGAGGTTCTGGTCGATACCGAAGCGGTCAACAAGCGGGCCTTGGGCGAGCGCGAAAACGTTCTGAAGGAAAAGCTCGAGCGCTTCATGTCCAAGGCGAATCAAGAGCTTTCCCGTCTCGCCGAGCTTTTCCCGGATATCGAAGGCGGCGGCCCACCGCGCGAAGACCTTCTCGACGAAGCGACGGTCAACAACCTGGTGAAAGAGATGATCGGACGGCTGCTCAAAAAAGATTTCTCCGGCTTCGACGAGATCCTGGACCTGGCCGAGAAAGAATTGGGCAAACGACGCGCTCGGGACCAGGAGGCAAAAGCCAAGCGGGCCGAGGCGGGACTTCAGGGACTAAAGAGCGATCTGGATTCGCTCTTGCGCATACCGCAAGCGGCGCTCACCGACGGCGAGCGCGCCGGGCTGCGCGGTCTCGAGCGCCGCCAGGGAACACTCAAAGAGCGCACGCAAGAGCTGCACGAAAGATTGGATTCGCTCTTTCAACTGTTCCCGTCGCTCGACCCGCAGATCACCCGAAACATCAAGGAGGCGGGAGGCTCGATGGGAAAAGCGCAAGGGCGTCTCGGCGATCTCGATTCGCAGGGCGCGATGCCGCCCGAGCGCCAGGCGCTGGAGCAGCTCTCCCAATCGCAGCAGCAGTTGCAAAATTCCATGCAGCAGATGGCGCAGCGCGGGCAGCTCGGCCGGATGCCGGTCTCGCGGATTTTCCGCATGGGCCGGATGCTTCCGTCCGGAGAGCTGGTGCCGCTGCCGGGCATGCCGCAGTTCCCCGAGTTCGACGTGGAGGGAGGATTCACCGGGCTCGACACGGAGAAATTCCGCCTGCCGGGCAAAGAAGATTATAAAGTCCCGCGCAGCTTCCGCGAGGAGATTCTCGAATCTCTCAAGCAAGGCGTGCCGCGCCAGATGAAAGAACAGATCGAGAGCTATTTTAAAAATCTCTCAGAGTAATCTCGCTTTGAAATCGAAAGTTTTTCTCTCTCTTATTCTCGTCCTTTCATTTGCGCTTCCATCCTTGGCTTTGAGCGCCGAGGACGACCCGCGCATCAAGCAGGCGCAAGAGTATCTGGACGCGTGGAAGCTGTCCGAGGCCGAAGCGATCTCCGCGACGCTGCTCAAGGAAAATCCCCGCTCCGCACCCGCGCTCGATCTCAGCGCGCAGGTCAGGTTCTATCAGGGCCGCTACGACGAGTCGCTCCGTCAGGTGGAGCAGGCCCTGGCCGTCGATTCCGCCAACGACCGGCGCCAGGCTCTTAAACTGCTGGCGCAGCAGACGCGCGACCGGGTGGCGAAGTTCAAGCGCTTCGAGAGCGATCACTTCATCCTCTATCTCGACGAAGAGAAAGACGGCATCCTCGCGCCCTACGCGTTGGACACTCTGGAAAAAAGCTACCGCATACTCGGCCAGGCGCTGGGCTATTTCCCGCCGGTGAAAGTGCGCGTGGAGATCGCGCCGGACGCGGTCGCCTTCAACGCCATCTCGACGCTCTCGCGCCGCGACATCGAGGAGACCGGGGCGGTCGGCATCTGCAAATTCAACAAGGTCATGACGATCTCGCCCAGGGTGCTCCTCCAGGGCTACCGCTGGCTCGACTCGCTCAGCCACGAATACCTTCACTACGTGATCGTGGGGCTCTCCGACAATAAAGCGCCGATCTGGCTGCACGAGGGGATGGCGCGATTTTACGAAACGCTCTGGCGGCGCGCGGACAAATCGCAAGCCGCGGCGGATTATCTCACGCCGGCCAATCAGACCCTGCTCGCCCAGGCGCTCGCGAAAAATAATTTCGTCGGGTTTAAAAAAATGGAGCCGTCTCTGATTTACCTGGAGACTCCCGAGCAGGTCCAGTTGGCTTACGCCGAGGCGGCCTCCGCGGTCGATTTCCTCGTCCACCGCAAAGGCGACGCTGCGATTCGCCAGGTTTTATCGGAGCTGAAATCGAGATCGACGCCGGAGGCGATTGAAAAAACCACGGCGAAGCCGTATGCGTCGTTCGAAGCGGAGTGGAAGGATTTCCTGAAAGCGAAGCATCTGAAAGAAGTCGAAGGCAGTCACGTGCGCAGATTCAAGGTCGTGGACGGTCAAAAAGAAACCGAGGAGGCGGTGGAGTTAAAAGAAATCCAGTCCGTGGTCGCCCGCAACCGCACGCATATCGGCGACCAGCTCATGGAGCGGGGCAGGACTGCGGCCGCGACCGAGGAGTACCGCCGCGCCTTGCAGGCAAGTCCCGGTTCCCCTATTATTTTGAACAAACTGGCGCGGGTTCTGATCCGGGAGGCGCGTTATCAGGAAGCGCTGCCGCATCTTAAAAAAGCCCAGGACCTCGATCCCGATTCCGTGGGCACTTATGTGCAGCTCGGACGCCTCCATCACGCGAGCAAAGATTTTGCCGCCGCCAAAGCCGACCTTGAAGAGGCGCTCCAGATCAATCCGTTCAATCCGGAGATTCACCGCCTGCTGTCCGAAACTTACGGCGCGCTGGGCGAGCAGGAACAGTCGAAGAAAGCGCGGGCGACTTTGGAACGGCTCATGAAGGCGAGATAGAAAGGCACACGGGATGGAGCGAATCGAGATCAACGAGCAGGAGATCGCAGTCATCGAAGAGTTTGCCGCCAAGCGCGACTCGATGCTGGGGGAGATCCGCAAGGTCATCGTCGGCCAGGAAAAAGTCATCGAAGAAGTTCTGATCGCGCTTTTCTCGCGCGGCCACTGTCTGTTGGTCGGCGTTCCCGGATTGGCCAAGACACTGCTGATCAGCACTCTGGCGGAAATTCTCGATCTAGATTTCAACCGCATCCAGTTCACTCCCGATCTCATGCCGTCGGACATCACCGGCACGGACATTTTGCAAGAAGACGCGGCGACCGGACGGCGGAAGTTTCAATTCATGCAGGGACCGATCTTCACCAACATCCTGCTCGCGGATGAGATCAACCGTACGCCGCCGAAAACGCAGGCGGCGTTGTTGCAATCGATGCAGGAATACCATGTCACTGCCGGCGGCCAGACTTATGCTCTCGATCTCCCCTTCTTCGTGCTCGCGACGCAGAATCCGATCGAACAGGAGGGCACCTATCCCCTGCCCGAGGCGCAGCTCGACCGCTTCATGCTCAACATCGAGATCCAGTATCCGCCGTTCGAAGACGAAGTGCAGATCGTGATGCAGACGACATCCACCGGAA
>JBGQBP010000114.1:0-11459 GCA_041494945.1 Binatia bacterium
GCCTGCTCGTCCTGGATCGCTTGCTCGACCGAGACGATGCCCAACACGTCGCTTCGCTCCAGCGTCGCGTCGTCGATCTCACGCCGCTTCGACTTGGTGAATCCTCCCTGTACGAGCCCGACGTTGCTGCCGACGATGGACGTTACGTGCGCGCCGGGCTCGAGTTTCATTCCGTCGAAAACCGGCACGCTCGAATTGGTGGCGGTGAGTATGATATCGACTCCCCGCAGCGCGTCCTCGGGGCGTCCCACCGGCTCGATCGTAGCGTTAAGGACCGGCTCCATTTCACGCGCGAACTTCACGCGGTTCTCGGGAGTGCGGCTGTAAACCTTCACCTGCTTGATCTTACGGATTCGCGCTAAAGCAAGCAGATGATTGCGCGCCTGCCCACCCGCGCCGAATACGCTCACGCGCTCCGCATCAGGGCGCGCGAGCAGGTCCGTGCCGACGGCGCTCGTGGCCGCCGTCCTGAGGCCGGTCACCGCGACATTGTCGGGAAGCTCGCTGCAAGTGATCTCGCCGATGATGATCGCCTTGAGCTCTCCTTCGGCGGCGTCGTAGAGGACGATGACCGGATGATTGAGTCTCGGATATTCCTGATGGTCGCTCAGCGGCTTGACCCACTCGCAATGCGTCATCAGCCCCGTCGCGCCGGCGGCGGGCACGCCGCCTTGGTGGACGCTAACCCTTACGCCCGTGGGGATGTGTATGCGCCTGCGCGGAGCGTTGAGCGCCGGGCTCTCGCCCCATGCGCGAAACCCCGACCGTACCGCGTCAATAGCCTCCGCCATCGTCACGATGCCTTTGAGTTCGTCCGGGCTTATCAGCAGCGGTTCGATCATCGGAAGTATCCTTCGTGAGAAACGCAAGTTGCGAAGAGAGATTCTTCGCTGCACTCAGAATGACGCATAGAAGATCTGTCATCCCGAACGAAGTGAAGGATCTCTCCCGAACAATCTTCCCTTTTATCTTTCATGTTTCCGCTTTCATCTTTTCTGACGGTCAGTCCCGGATATCCTGCAGCAGCCAATCGGTCGGAATTTCTTTGCCGAGACCTTTTGCCTTCGCCAGCTCGTAGACCTTGCCCGCAACGGCGAAGAATTGAGCGCCCTGGATGTTTCCGCGTTCGGAATAGGTGATCTGCCCGGGTAAAGTTCTACCCTTCTTCTCTCCGCTCAACAGTTCGGCAAGAAGAACGGCGCGATCTTCGGCGACGGCCCCATGACCGCGATTGCCGGCTCGTTTCATCTGGAACCGGTTCCCTCGTTCGGGCATTGCCGCATAAGTCAGATATTCATCGGGAAGGCCCAATTCCGGAAGCCCCCACGGCGCCGGAGCGTTGCCGAGCCGCAAGGACACGTCGATCCTTCTGAGCGTTTCCTCGTCGGGCTTGCCGCCGATACAGGTGACGTGCGTCCCCTCTTCAAGGCAATCGCCGACGATGATGGGGACCGCCGAATCGGTGCAGCCCGCGACGATATCGGCGCCTTTGTACACGGCGCGCGGATTATCCAGCGCCACCGCTTCGATGTTGAATTTCGCCGCGATCTCTCTCGCATACTCCTCGCGGTGCGCTTTGGTCGGACTGTAAACCTGAATCTTCTCGATCTTCCGCGCCAGGAGAAAGGCTTCGGCGTGCGACCGCGCCATGCCGCCTGCGCCGATCATGCCGACGACGCGCGCGTCTTCGCGCGCCATGTGCTTGGCCCCGATGCCCGAGTCCGCGCCGACTCTGATGTGCTGGAGATAGCCGTCGTTGATCAGCGCCAGAGGCTCGCCGTTCTCCGTGCTGACGAGCAAAATGAGGCCGCAAAACTTTCCGGGCCGCACGCAATATTTCTCCTGGGTGCGCGCGCCTTCGTATTCCTGCTCGTAAATCACGTCCGACTTCATACGGATCGCGAAGTAACCCGCAGCGGAACCACCTTCCATCGTTCCCCATTGGTAAATCTTTTTCGGGTCCCGGGTCGGAATCTGGATGTCGATCCGCGGCCTGCAGACCGCTGCGCCGCGCCCGAGGTCGGAATAAGCTTCTTCCAGGGCGCGCATCGCGATCTCCATCGTGAGCACGCTCTGGACGTCGTCGTTGCTGAGAATGAGAGTCACGGGATTTGTTACGGGTTCTTGCCCCATAGCGTGGCGAAGAATCCTTCCTTAATCAGCTCCTCGACGAGGCTGTTGTCGTAGAACTGTTCGGGCTTGGCCTGCTTCGCCTTGGGGTTTTTCTGAGCGATCTCATCGATGGTCACCTGAAATGCCCGCGGCTTCACCAGCGGGACCTTCTCGACGAAATCGTAGGCGTACTGCGCGCTGCCTTCGAGCATTCCCGGATCGGTGACTTTCGAGTAGCGGGCGATGATCTTTTTGAAATCTTCCTTTCTCGTGTGCATGAAGTGAACGGCCCTGCCGTAGGCGCGTAAAAACGCCTTCGCCTGCGCTCTATGCTCTTTCATAAACCGGCGCGTCACTCCGATGCCGACGTGCAGGAACGGAATGTCCTCTTTGGCCAGATTGGCGAGCATCTTCATTCCCGCCTGCTGCGCCACGTAGCCCATGGGATAAGACATCGGCGCCGCGTAGATCGACTTTTTGGAAAGAGCCGCGGCGAGCTCCGGCATGCCGCCGATCTGCATGATGGGAACGTCACGGACAGGCTCGAGGCCGTACTTGCGCAGAAGCATACGCATGGAAAAATCGGTCGAGGAGCCGAAGCGCGTTATCCCGACCGCTTTTCCTTTCAAGTCCTGTACGCTTTTGATCTCAGGAGCGGCCATGATGTAGAACGCGGCGACGTTGATCACCGCCCCCATTGCTATCAGGTCTCCACCCTGGAGACCGATGTCGACGATCACCTGGCTATTGACCGTGGAAACCGACACGTCGCCGGCGAGCTGCGCCTGGGCTATGGTCGAGGAGCTAGCTATGTATATCAGGTCGGCGTCCAGCTTCTCTTCTTTGAAGAAACCGCCGTCCTTGATCACCCAGTAGGGCGCGTTGAGCGCGCTCACGGCGGACCAACCCACCATGAGCTTTTGCGCTTCAGCAACTCGCGCAAACGCGAGTCCTAAAAAAAGAGCCAGCAACACGAGAACTCGGCGAGAGAAAACGCGCTCCTTCATTTTTCTCCTTCTATCCTTTCGTTTCCTCACGGTAGAAGCCGAGGGCTTCCATGAGCGGCCGGTCGTCCATCACGAAAAGAATGGCAGGTCGATCATGACCGTTTTCGTGGCGATGATCATGCCAGAGCGGCACGACAAAGGAGTCGCCCTCTTCCCACTCATAGCGGATATCGCCGATAACCGTCGCTCCTTTGCCTCTGAACACATGATAGATCGTCGAGTTGGTGTGGCGATGCGCCAGCGTCTTCTCGCCCGGCCGGAACATCTGAATCGCGCAGGAGAAAGTCGGCAGCGTCGGTCCGCCGGTGAGCGGATTGGCGTATTGAAGGAGAATCCCATCGTAAGGATCGCCCGGCCGCTCGCCTACGCTCTGGAGAACCCTCTCGGTATCTTCCCAGCGATAAACATACGGCGGCGGCTGGAGAGAATCGGCCTTCACCCAGCTCGGCCGCAACGGGCTCAGCTCGCAATACGAAGTTCCCTCGGCGCGGGTGATCGGCTGGTGCGGCTCTTTATACGGCTCGTGAAAATCGACTTGCAGCATGCGGACCAGAGGCGAATCGAGCACGTCGAGCCACATGAGAGTCTCGCTCGATTCGTTGATGTGATCGTGCCACGTCCAGTTGGGCGTCGTGGCGAAGTCGCCCGCGCCGATCTCGAACGATTCGCCCTCGACGACGAGGCGTGCGCCCCTGCCCTTGGTGATGAAGCGGATCGCACCCGCCATGTGCCGGTGCGCGCCCGCGTGCTCGCCGGGCTTGAGCATCTGGAGGTTCAGCGTGAGCGTGTGCGTCGTCCCGCTTTTCAGCGCCGGATGGGCCATCTGGATCACGCGACGAAAAGAGGTCTCCAGGCCCACCTCATCTCCCGCTCGCCCAATCATTTCGTAGAGATCTTTTCCCTTCCACAGATGCGGTTCGAAGGTGGCCGCCGGCTCGCGAAAGACATCCCCCTGGTTCGCCTGCCAATAGCCGCGAAAATTTTTCTTTTTCAGCTCTTCTTCAAATGCTTTGAGGTCGGCCATAACGCACCTTTATAAGCTGTAGAGCCGGGCCGCGTTTCCGCCCATGATCTTCGCCATCAGCGCCGGCGCGAGCTCATCCCGGCGTACGATGCTCTTTACGGTGTCGGGAAATTTGGAATCGGAATGATTGTAGTCCGAGGCGAAGATCAAAACATCCTCGCCGACGTAGCTCGCCACGAAGCCGATCGTGCTCTCGTCGGGCTCGAAGGAATAGTAGAGATTTCCGCCGCGCATATATTCGCTCGGGGGCTTCGTGAGCCACGGCACCGTCGGCTGGAGATATTCGTAGTGCTCGTCGAGCCGCTCCATCCAATAAGGAATCCAACCGGCGCCGGCTTCCATGAAAGCGACTTTCAAGCGGGGAAATTTTTCCAGCACGCCGCCCACGACGATGCAGAGAACGGCGATCATCTGCTCGAAAGGATGCGTCATCGCGTGCGTGTAGAAAGGATGATCGAATCTCTCGGTGCCGGCCGCTGTGCCGTCGCCCGCGCCGACGTGAACGCAGGCCGGAACGTTAAGCCGCTCGGCCTCGGCAAAAAACGGCAGGAGGTCGGGATGGTCGAGATTTTTTCCCGAAGCGGAATGGACCGGAGTCGCGACGGCGACAAAGCCGAGATCTTTGACGCAGCGGCGCAGCTCGCTTACCGCAGCGGGCGGGTCCTGGATCGGCACAAGGGCCACGCCCTTCAGTCTACGCGAGTCCGTTTTGCAATAGGCGGCCAGCCAGTTGTTGTAGACTTGCGAGATAGCGTACGCGAGGTCTTTGTCCTCGACGAATGGAAGGCTTAAAAACGGCGAAGTCCCGAACAGCACCGCGGTTTCGATTCCCTCGAGGTCCATGTCTTTAAGCCGCTGCGCCGGGTCTTCCATTCCCGTGGTGGACTCGGGCCGGCGGTTGCGCGGCGCACCGACGAAGCTGCAACCCTTGCCCACGGGCTTGGGGCAGAGTTTTCCTTCCATCATGATGAAGTCAACGCCGCGGTTGTCCTTGACCGCGCGCGGCGCTCGCGATTTGAATGGCGCGGCGATGAGTTCCTCCCAGGGGAGGTTTCTTTCCTGAACGTGACCGTCGGCATCGATAATGCGCATGGCAATCTCTCCTGCGTGAAGCTACCATTCGCATTTAGAGAGTGTCAACAAGAGTTCAGTTGAAGATCTGGAACTGACGCGGTAGACAGGGCCATGTCGCTTGCCTGGATGATCGTCGTTCTTTTTGCCGCAGCTCTACACGCGAGCTGGAACGCGATCATCAAGGCGGGATCGGACAAATTCAACGACACCGTTCTGGTGACGATCGGCGCGGCTATAGTTCCGGGCCTTTTGTTGCCCTGGATTTCATTCCCTGCCGCGGCAAGCCGGCCCTATTTAGTCGCATCCGTAATCATCCACTTCGGCTATTTCTCTCTCGTCGCTCTTGCCTACCGCGCCGGCGATCTGAGCTACGCCTATCCGATCATGCGCGGCGTCGCGCCTATGCTCACGGCTGTGGCCGCAGCTTTTCTGATCAACGAACCGCTGACTTCAGGCGGGAAGATCGGTATTGTCCTTCTGTGTTTGGGTATTCTAACGCTTACGAGCGAGAGTTGGTGGTCGAAAAAGTCCGGCTTCGCACCGACGGTTATCGCCTTAACCAACGCCGTCGTCATTTCCATATACACGCTTGTCGATGGCATCGGATTGCGGCTCGCGGGCGACCCGGTGAGCTACATCTGCTGGCTGTTATTCTTACAACCGGTACTTCTTCTCCCCTATTCGTTTATTACGCAACGCGAGAGTTTTATTGCTCAACTCAAAACACGTTGGAGGGTGTGCTTCCTCGGCGGAGTCTGCACATGCGCGTCCTACGGACTCGCGCTTTATGCCATGGCTTACATTCCCATCGCCCTTGTCGCCGCGCTCCGCGAAACCTCGGTCATCTTCGGAACCATCATGGCGGCAATCTTTCTACGCGAGCGCTTCGGCCCGATTCGCTACGTGGCGGCCGGGTTGGTTACGGCCGGGGCGATAGTGATGAAAGCGTTTTGAGCTTCCGTATGAGCCGCGTTTGCTAGGTCTTCAATCAAGTAATTCCTAACCAATAATTTGCTTTATATCTCGCCGGAGATACAGTAAAATCATTTCCGAGGTTTGAAGACGGTGAACCACGTCGCACAAACAAAGCAGGATGTCCTGGCTGTGCTCTCCAAGAATCGCTCCCGAATCAGAGCGCTCGGCGTGAAGAGGCTCGGGCTCTTCGGCTCTTTCGTGCACGATCGGCAGAGGTCGGAAAGCGATGTGGACCTGCTGGTCGAATTCGAGCCGGGGCAAAAGAGCTTCGACAATTTCATAGAACTTGCCTTCTTGCTTGAAGAGCTGCTGCTACGCCGCGTTGAGCTCTTAACCCCCGAAAGCCTTAGTCCTTACATCGGCCCCCATATCCTCGATGAAGTTGAATATGCCCCTATCGCCGCTTGAATATCTTCGCCACATCGTCGATGAAACCGAGTTTCTAACCGTACAGGCGAAGCACATCAGTAAAGATGAGTTTATGCGTAATGAGACAGTAAAGCGGGCGTTTGTTCGGAGCATTGAAATCATCGGGGAAGCAGCGAAAAAAGTTCCGGAGGATCTTAAGCGAAGGCATCCCAATGTCGAATGGCGAGCCATAGCGGGCATGAGGGACAAGTTGGTCCACGACTACTTTGGAGTAGATTACGAGATCGTTTGGGATGCGGTAACAAATAAGGTGCCGGTTCTCCATCAGCAGATGAAGGAAATTCTGCGGCGTGAGAGTGCGCGCTAACTCCAATTTGCGTGACCGATGAAGCGAGTCACAAAGCCTTTTGCTTTATGCGTCGATGATACCGACTATGAAGCCTCTTTGATTCCGGGGAAGGTGTATCGCCTTCTTCCAGATCCAAGAGCCTCCAAGGACGACCTTATTCGAATCGTAGATGAGAGCGGAGAAGACTACCTCTACCATAAAAGCCATTTTGTCTTCGTAGACTTTCCTAAAGCAGTCAGAAGAAAAATACTCGCTCTTCAGGCCAACATCTAGTCCTGAGCCATCTTCGGCGCTGTCATAGCGGCAATCTTTCTGCGCGAGCGCTTCGGCCCGATTAGGTACGTGGCCACCGTTTTAGTTACGGCCGGAGCCGTTGCAATGAAAGCGTTCTGATGACTTGAAAACATTCTTAAGCTACGATTGACTCCATGCCCACCATCGTCCCCTTCTACGCTTCGCTGCTCGCGCTGCTCTATTTTTATCTCAGCGTGCGAGTAATACGGACACGCCGGCAAGAGCAAATTCCACTCGGGGATCATCGCAACGGGCGATTGCTCCGCGCCATTCGCGTTCATTCTAATTTTTCGGAGTACGTGCCGCTCGCGTTGATACTGATCACCTTTGTCGAGTTGCGCGGGTTCTCGCCCCTGCTGGTGCATGGGCTCGGCATGTCGCTGCTAGGCGGCCGCGCCGTGCACGCGTACGGCATGAGCCAGGAAAAAGAAAACTATCGGCTACGCGAAGTCGGGATGTTCCTGACCTTCGGATTAATTTTCATCGCGGCCGTAAGACTTATCGGGTGGTGCTTGCTTCGATCATAGCGCTAAGAGCAAAGGAATCGTCACTTCCGCGGAAGCGAGAGTCCAGACGAAAAGACTGGATTCCCGTTTACACGGGAATGACGGAGGGATGACACGCGCGCAACCTTCACTCAGTTAGTGATCGTGATCGACTTGATCACCACCGGCTCAACCGGGACGTCCTGGTTGAGCCCCCTGCTTCCCGTTTTCACCTTCTCGATTTTTTGCACCACGTCCATGCCGTTGGTGACCTTTCCGAAGACCGCATAGCCGAAGCCGTCGGCGTTGTTGCTGCGGTGATCGAGAAAATCGTTGTCCGCCACGTTGACGAAAAACTGGCCGGTAGCGCTGTCCACGACGTTGGTCCGCGCCATCGCGAGCGTGCCCGTCGTGTTTTTGAGTCCGTTCCCGGCCTCGTTCTTGATCGGCGCCTTGGTGGCTTTTTGTTTCATGTCCTTGTCGAAACCGCCGCCCTGAATCATGAACCGCGGTATCACGCGGTGAAAGATCAAGCCGTCAAAAAATCCATCCCGCGCATAGGCCAGAAAGTTCTCCGCCGTGACCGGCGCCTTATCCATAAAAATCTCCGCCCAAAAATCGCCCGCGCTCGTCGAGATACAAACAACCGGGTTCTCCACGGTCTGCTGCGCTTCCGCCATTGTGTCCTCCTAAGTTGCGATGGTTTTCCATGTTACATGCTTCGTGTAAGAACCCAAGCATATCGAGCATTATTTCTCTTTAAACGGCGCGCGCTGCGTCCGCCTTATCTCTCCGACCGCGTAGTGTTCGCCGCGGAGTGCGCGCTCGGCGTCGGCCTGGTCCTCCTCGCTCCAACTGCCGAGGTTGTACCCGAACCACGGCTTTTTGAGTTCGAGCGCGGGCAATCCGAGCTCGTGCCAGATCGCTTGCGCTTTTTCCATGAATTCCCGCCTGGGCAGAGAGATCGGCGGGTACTCCCACTTGCAGGTGGCATCGATCAAAATCGCCGACGCCTTGGCCGTCTCGACCTCCGGGCGGGCCGACGGTGGAGCCAGAGAGAAATCAAGCCCCGTCGGGATGTTGATGTCGCGCATCTCGCTATCCCGCCGCGGCTGGACGCGGTAGGACATCGCCCAGAAGACCGCGTCCGCGTCTCTTGCGTCGATATCCCCATCCACCGCGATGAGAATCTTCGGGATCGCGCGCGCCATGCTGGTAATGACGCGCAACGGCGCCATGGGATCGCCGCACGCCGACCGATCCACTCGCACCACGCAGACACCGTGGCTCCCCGAGGTGTCGAGCAGGGCCACTTCGAGGATTCCTTTCATTTTGTGGTCCACCGTCAGCATCTTATAGAGGAGCCCTTCCAACCCGACGCCGCGCAGTACGCTCGACTCGCTCGGCGGGAACTGGCTCAGAAACGCCTGAAAAATCGCGTCGCGCTTCCTGGTGATGGATGTAACGTTCATAAATTTGTCGAGCGCCCGCTGCGCCATGTAGCCCGTAAACTCGCCGAAGCAGCCTTCCGGCTCCAGCTCGTCTGTCGGAATGACGCCTTCGATAACGATTTCGCTTTGGGCCGGCACCAGGAGATCCACCGTCTTGCAGCGCACGAGTTCTACCGGCTCCCCGGCGATGCCGCCGGCAACGGGATATTCCGAACCGAGCAGGCGAGCCGTGGAGCAATAAGAAAGATTCGGCGTGCAGCCGATGACGATCGCGGCCTCCAGCGGCTTCCCAAACGCCCGCGCCTTGTTCCAGTGCTTGCTGATGTCCTGATAGGCGAAGGCGAAAAGACCGATGCGCGTCGGACTTTTGATCTGGCCGCGGTAAGTGCCGAAGTTGTGCTCTCCCGTCTCGACATCCCTGGTGACCCAATGGCCGGAGCTTAGAAAAGGGCCGGAGTCGAAACCCGGGGTCGAGATCGGGACGGGAAGCATTCCGGCGCCGCCCGCTTGTTCAAGCGCGCGACCTTCATAGACCATTTCCTGGCACGGCGCGGGAAAATCTATGATGCGCGGCGGAATCGGATGCGTTTGCGCTTCGGCCCATTTGGCGGGAATCTCTTCGGGCGAGCCGACGCCCATTCCCAAGGCGTAAACCGCGCGGCTCGGCGCCATCACGGCGAGCGCGACCGGAATATCGTAGCTCTTGCCGCGTACGTCCGCGACGTTTTCGAACAGCCATCCTTTCCGCTCACGCTCGGGCAGGCCGCGGAACTGCAAGCGCACCAGCGGATGCATCTCCGTGTCTTTGTCGATGCGCCGCTGAATGCGGTTGAGATAGCCCTTGGATTCGAGAACGTCCAGCCACTCGTGCAAGTCGCGGTAGTATGCCACGTCGATATACCCCCGTTCGTCGTTTGGATCGTCCTACACCCGCGCCGCTTGCCGGGTCAAGTACGCACGATTGACAGGGCATGCGCGAATGAGCGATAGAAGAGACGAATATCCAGGGTCGAAAGAGACGGAGGGAAAAAACAACATGAGGGCGATACTATCACTCGCGGTCCTCGCTTTTGCTCTCGCCATCGTCCCGGTTACTCGCGCCGAAGTGGTCACGATCGGAATTTCCACCGTGGGTCTTTACGAGCTGCCGACGGAAATTTCCAAGCGAAAGGGCTTTTATCAGGAGGAAGGGCTCGACGCGCGCAAGGTCGTGATCCGGACTCCGCTCCACGTCGCCGCGCTGCTTGCGGGAGAGCTGGACTATTCGACGGTCACCGGAATTATCTCGACTGCCAGCATCCAGGGGCTGCCCCTCAAGACGGTCATGGGCTGGTTCGACAAACCGCTGCACATATTAGTCTCCCGCCCGAACATAAAAAAGTTGGCCGATCTCAAAGGCAAGAAGGTCGCGGTCAGCGCTTTCGGTTCGGTCCCTCACGTCATGATTCGCGAGGCGCTGTTCCACGCCGGCATGAATCCGGAGAAAGACATCACGGTGCTCGCTCTCGGCGGCTCCGGCGAGAGGCTGGCGGCTTTGGCGGCCGGCACCGTGGATGCGTCGCCTGTGGACGTGGCCTACCTTCAGAAGACTGAACAGCTCGGTCTCACCAACCTGCTTTATTTAGGCGACGGCGTCAGCCTGCGTCTGGGCGGCTTCGCGGTGAACACCGATAAAATCCAGCGCAATCCCGACCAGATCTTGCGGGTTGTTCGGGCCACCTTGAAAGGAGTCCGATTCTTGAAAAACAGCAAACCGGAAACGCTGGCGATAATGCGCGACTACCTGAAGATCAGCGGCGATTACGTGGAAAAAATCTACCAGTTCGCCATGAGGTCGCTCAATGAAGATGGATTGATCTCCAAGAGCAGTCTCGATACCGAAATTCGCCTCACGAGAGAGCAGCTTAAAATAAAGGATGAAGTTCCCGAATCCAAAGTAGTCGAATGGAAATTCATCAAGGAAATTCTGACGAAGCGGTGAGGCGGTCAAAGACCCGGGAGCGAAGAGAGATTCTTCGCTACGCTCAGAATGACACCTAGAAGATCTGTCATCCTGAACGAAGTGAAGGATCTCTCCCGGAAGAAACCCCTATCAAGTACTGCGCTTGTCTTGACAAGACAGGCGACATATAAACGAAGAAGGTAAAGCGAACTTTCCGGAGGTGATTTATGGCGAGTAGTGCAAGGATCGAAGGCATACTGATTCCCATGCCGACCGCCTTCAAAGAAGACGGCGCGGTGGACGAGAGCGGCACCGACGCGCTGGTGGATTTTTACATCGGCGCCGGAGTTCAAGGCTTTTTCGCCCTGGGAACCCAC
>JBGQBP010000115.1:0-11410 GCA_041494945.1 Binatia bacterium
CGCGCGCAACTGGCCGAGCGCGTCGAGCACTACGTCCGTCTCGTCGGCCTCTCCGGTTTCGAGAATCAGTATCCCTATCAGTTGAGCGGCGGCATGCAGCAGCGCGTCGGCCTGGCGCGCGCGCTCGCCGTCGATCCGCAAGTCTTGCTGATGGACGAGCCGTTCGCATCCGTGGACGCACAGACGCGCGAGGTGTTGCAGGAAGAGTTGCTACGTCTTCACGACAGCGAGCGCAAGACCATGGTCTTTATCACCCATTCGATCGACGAAGCGCTGGTCTTAGGCGATCGCGTGGCGGTGATGGCGACGCGGCCAGGCCGGGTCAAAGAAGTATTGGCCGTGGACTTTCCGCGTCCGCGCGACCCGGCCGCGGTCCGCGCCGAGCCGCGCTACGCGGAGATGCGCAATCACATTTGGGAAGAACTCCGACCCTCGGTCGTGATGTGAGAAACGATGAGTGTCGATAAGGCTCAATATACCATGAGTGACGCGGCGATGGTTTCGGCGGATAGAGACTTGGAGCAGGAGCAAGACGCGGCACGCGAGCGCGCGCGCGCGTCCCAGCGCCGCGCCGCGGCGATCCGCGTGGCGATTCGCATCGCCTCGTTCGCCGTCGTTCTCGGCGGCTGGGAATATTTCGGCAGGCAGACCAATCCGGTTTTATTCACCTATCCGACGGCGGTGGCCAACGCCGCGGTCAAGATGATCGCCAGCGGCGAGTTGTGGAAGTATCTGTCGCAGAGTCTCGTCGTTCTTTTCACCGGTCTCGGTCTGGCTGCGGTTTTCGGAATCGCGCTGGGCCTCATCATGGCCCGCTTCTGGGTGGTCGATCTCGCGCTCGATACCTACATCACGGCGCTCTATTCCATTCCATCGGTCGCGCTGGTGCCGGTGCTGGTGCTCTGGTTCGGCTTCGAGATGACGGCCAAAACCGCCATCGTTTTTCTCTTTACTTTCTTCCCCATCGTGATCAACACCTACCAGGGAGTCAAAAACGTCGATGACCGTCTCATCGAAGTCGGGCGGGCGTTCCGCTGCCGCGAGCGGGAGCTCTGGCGCCACATCGTACTGCCCGCGGCGGTGCCCTTCATCGTGGCGGGCTTGCGGCTCGCGATCGGCAGAGGCATGATCGGCATGGTGCTGGCGGATCTCTACACGGCGATCACAGGCATCGGCTATCTCATCTCGCGCTATGCCAGCACATACCGTACCGACGCGATGTTCGTACCGATCGTGACTCTGGGAATTTTAGGCATTACGTTGACCGGGATTTTGCGCTTCGTCGAGCGGCGCGTCGCGCCGTGGATGCATCAGCCCGGACGAGAATGAGGGAACAATGGAGGTTCGATATGAATCATGAAAATGTGCGTTGCCGTCGCCGCCCGCTGGGACCAATAGCGCTGGCGATGCTGCTGGCGCTTTCCGCCGCCGTTTCGAATTCAGCTTTTGCCGCCGAACCGGCCAAACCCGCCTGCAAAGAGATGCGCAAGGTGAAGCTCGGCATCTCCGTCTCACCGCCCAACGTAGTGCACACCCCGATCTACGTGGCGCGCTCGCTCGGAATCTTCGCGCGTCATTGCATCGACGCGGAGATCGTCGAGTTCGAAGGCGGCGCCTCGGCGGCCAATCTGGCCTCGGTGGTGCAAGGCCAGGCCATGGCCACGATCAATGCGACCGCCATCGCGCAGGGTCTCAAGGCGAAGCAATTCTGGGGCATGGCGCCCCGTCTGCCGCAGGCCTACATGGTGAGCGAAGAAATCAAGACGGCTGCGGATTTAAAAGGCAAGCGTCTCAGCGCGACCGGCGGCGGCGTGGGCGGCCTCAACTGGGTGATGGGACGCGAGGTGTTGAAGACCGCCGGTCTTACGGTCGACGATGCCCAGTTCGTCTCCTCGGCGACTGCGGGAAGGCTTCCCGGTCTCATCGCCGGGCAGGTCAACGGCGTGGCGCTCCATCCGGAAGACGTCTACCTGGCACAAAAAGAGAAGCCGGGGCTGCACGTGCTCATGGATCTGGCCAAGCTGATGCCGAAATATTTCTTCAACGCCTACGGCGCGGCGGAGAGCATGCTCGCCAAGGACCGCGCTTTGGTGCGCGACGTGGCGATCTCGCTTATCGAGGCCAACCGAACGATCTACACGCAGAAGGAGAAGGTCATTCCGATCATGATGGACGCGACCAAGAAACCGGCGGAGGGGGTGAGCTTCGCGTATGATTATCTCGTCAAGAATTGCGTCTGGAGCGTCAACACCGGATTTTCCAAAGAGCGGACCGAGTGGTCGATCCAGAACGGCATCGAGAACGGCGACATCCAAGCGGACAAGCGGCCGACTTACGATCAAGTGGTCGACGTCAAGCTCGGCGAGGAAGCGCTAAAAGCGGCGGGCGGAGCGACCAAGATCGGTACCTGCGCGGACTGAGTAAGCAGAATAAAACAAAGTAAGGAGAGAGTCTCATGCTGGCCAAACATCCCGATCCGACGGTCGACCATGTTCTACAAACCTGGGCGCCGCGGATGATCGTTCAGGGAATCGACTACAACGATCTCGTGACGACCAGCGCGCGCATCCGCGTGTGGGGCGATTGGTGCCGCGAGTGGTCGGCGACCGCGGCCGGCCACGAAGAGTTCGCGCGGGCGAAGGAAGCAGAAGGCAACCGCGAGAGCGCGACCGACGCCTATGTCCTCGCGGCGATGGCCTATCATTTCGCCTGCAATAATTTCCCCGAGGATCAGGCGCAGTACGTCCCGGCGCATCAAAAGAGAGTCGCCTGCTACACGAAGGCCGCGCCCTATCTCGATCCGCCGGCCGAGCGCCACGAAGTGCCGTTCGACCATTTTCGCCTGCCGGCTTACCTCCGCGTGCCAAAGAACGTGACGAAGCCGCCCGTCGTGATGATCATCTCCGGCTTGGAATCGACCAAGGAAGAAGCGCGCACGATGGAAGATGTTTTTATTCGGCGGGGTCTGGCGACGTTTACCTTCGACGGTCCGGGTCAGGGCGAGAGCTGGTTTCAAGGCGGCATCATCGTCGAATTCGAGCGCGCGACCTCGGCGGTGATCGACTATTTGGAAAAACTACCGCAGGTGGACGCGAAACGGCTGGGCGTGTTCGGCCCGAGCATGGGCGGCTATCTGGGGCCGCGCTCGGCCGCGTGCGACGAGCGGATCAAGGCCTGCACGCTCGCCGGCGGCATGTACGACCGCACGCGCTCGCTCAATCGCTTCGACGACCCGTTCGAATTCGCCCGCATCGCGCACATCTGGAAGATCTACGACAAAAAGCAGCTCGCGGACTTGCACCGGCGCTCTACGCTCGAAGGGCTGGCGCCGAAGATCCGCTGCCCGCTCTTGATCGTTCACGGGACAAAAGATTTCGTCCCGATGGATCAGCCCAGGCGGATCTACGCCGAGGCCTCGGGCCCGAAGGAGATGGTCGTGCTCGAAGGCGGCAATCACGTCTG
This sequence comes from Binatia bacterium, assembly GCA_041494945.1. Lineage (GTDB taxonomy): Bacteria > Desulfobacterota > Binatia > UBA9968 > UBA9968 > JAJPJQ01. The sequence goes on from JBGQBP010000115.1 coordinate 3,463, forward strand.
CAACAATATGCCGTTCCGCTACCGGCCGCTCATCGCGGACTTCCTTGCAAAACACCTCGGCGCGCGGCCGCCCGCCGGAAAGTAGGCGGCGTTCGGAGGATCATATGTCTATTGCAAAGCTTGCGAAGAGATCTCCGCACAGACGGCTCCTCGGGGTCGGGCTTACGGCTATCGTGCTCGTTTTCTCCGCTCCGTCGAGCGAGGCGGCGCCGCAGCCAACCAGGGTCACGATTCACATCCCTTCGAAGAGCCTCCCGCTCATGCCTTTCTATTTCGGCAAAGATAAGGGCTTCTTTTCCAAAGACTTGATCGAGATGCAGCTTGTGACCATGGGGCCGCCGCTGGCCATCGTCGCGCTCGTGGGCGGGGAGTTGGATTTTTCCACGACTCTGGGGGCAGCGACTTCCGCCATCATGCAGGGGCATCCGCTCCGGCGCATCTTCTACGTGCAGCACGATCCGGCTCACGCTCTGATCGCGCAGCCGGAGATCAAATCCGTTCAGGAGTTGAGCGGCAAGGTTATCGCCGTCAACGCCGTGACCGACGCCACGGGCGTGTCGGCAAGGATGATTCTTAAAGGGAACGGCGTCGATCCGTCGCGCGTCACGCTGATCACCACGCAGCTCACGGACAACGCCTATAATGACTTGATAAGCAGGAGCGTCGCCGCAGCCATGCTGGCCCCGCCCTACTCGGAACAGCTTGAAGCAAAGGGGTACCGCCGCCTGGCCGATGCCAGAACCTACGCGCCGCTCAGTTTTATCGGCCTTGTGACTTCGACCGACTCCCTGAGAAAAAACCCCTCCAAGGCCGAGGCGCTGATCGCCGGCCTGCTCAAGACTCTGGCCTATCTGCACAACCCGGCCAACCGCAGCGAAGTGGTCCAGTACGTCGCCGCTTTTCACAAAATCGATCTGCCGCTCGCGGAAAAGGCCTTCGCGTCGATTCTGCCCACTTACAGCAAAGACGGCACCAAGCCGCGACAGGAGGTGGAGAGAGAAATCGAAATCTATCGCGAGATTCTGAAGATCGCCAAGCCTTTTACCCCGGACGATCTCGAAGACATGAGCCTGCTCAAAAAAGTCCGCGATGCTCAGGCGGGGCAAGCTCACTAATGATGGTTAAAACTTTATTCCGGCAGAGCATCTGCCTTTGCCTGCTCCTGTGCGCCGTGCTCGCGGCACCCGCCGATTCCCAGGAGCGGCGCAAGATTAGAATCTCCAACGCCAATTTCAGCTTCACCGCGCTGCCGATGATCGCCGCGCGCGACTGGAGATTTTTCACCGGCGAGGGACTGGACGTCGAGATCATTCTCATGCGCTCGTCGGCCGCGGCCGCGGCGCTGGTCTCGGGAGATCTCGATTACCAGTCAGGCATCGGGACGGCGACCGTGGGCGCAAGCTTGAGCGGGCTCGATTCCCGCGCCGTCTGGGCCTCGACCAACCGGATCGTCTACTGGCTCATGGCGCGGCCGGAGATTAAAAGCCTGCAGGATCTGCGGCAGAAGCGCATCGGCGTGTCCGGCCTCGGCGGTACGAGCCACGTCGCGTTGACGTTCGCGCTGGAAAAGCAGGGATTCAAGGCGAAGGATTTTGTCATCCTGTCCGTGCCGCCGATGCAGTTGGTCTCGTCGCTCGAATCCAAATTCCTCGACGCCGCCTCGCTCAACCCTCCTTATATGTTCTTCGCCCAGCGGCAGGGCTTTCACAAGCTCCTCGACGTGGGCGCGCTGGTCGAGATGCCGTCGGGCGGTCTCACCACGATGTTGAAAACCATCAGGACACGTCCGGACGAGGTCAAACGATTGATCCGCGCGCTGCAACTGGCGAAGAAAGAGATGCTCAAGGCAAAAGAGAAAACCCTCGACCTGATCACGCGGGTCCTCAACATGGACCGGGAGACCGCCGCCGATACTTACGGCTTGGTACAGAGCAACTTCAACGACACCGGCATACCGACTCCGGAAGGCATGAACAACATCATCAAGATGATCCAGTCGCAGCTCAAGCCCTCGGCCAAGACGATGTCGTTCCAGGAAGTCGCCGAGCCCCGGTTCGCCGTCGAAGTCGCGCGCGAGCTCGGTTATAAAATCGACTGACGCTAAATCTCCGCCTGTCCCCGCGCGGCAAAACGAGAAATCGTTCCCCATAATAATTTCCACTTTTTACGGCTAGACAAGATTTTCAGCTTCCTGTACAGTTTTCTCGATGAAGAGCGTGCCCGCCGCCCAATTCAAAGAGCGATGCCTATCCTTGTTGGACCGGGTAGGCCCCGACGGCATTATCATCACCAAGCATGGAAAGCCGGTTGCCAAGCTCGTTCCAATTCATACCGACACCGCAAAGCTGATCGGAAGCTTCAAGGGCAAGATCAAAATAAAGGGAAAGATTTTATCGACCGGCATCAAGTGGGATGCTCTATCTTGATTCGAGCTCCGGGCTTTTTGACAATCCGGTCTTCGATCGCCAAGCGATTTAAAGAGACTCCGACTCGAACTCCCCTTCCACTTTTGTAAAGGTTGTTTCGTAACCCTTCGGCGTCATGCACTGGAGCGACCCGTCGGTCAATTTGCGGTTGCAATCATCGGCCGTTTTCCGCCGTTGCTCACCCCTAACAACGAATTAGCCTCCTATAGGATTGTCACCGCCCTGCTTCATATCATGGCGATCCTGGGTATAAAGAGGTATTTTCGCGCCGAACCGGCACCTGGTCTGCGGGAGGCGAAGAAAGATAACTGAGTTTTTCTAAAACACTTTGACGGGTTGTCGGGCGAGGTCGACGCGCAACGTCGGGATTGACAACGGGGCTGAAACTCTACTAAATGGCGTGAAAAGAAATCAGCTTGGCATCGTCCGTCGAGAAGGAGGCGAAACTTGGCGACATCGGTCATTGCACCCATGGTGGGAAAAGTTCTGAAGATCGAGAAGAAAGCCGGCGAGCACGTCGAGGAAGACGACGTGGTCGTGGTTCTCGAAGCGATGAAAATGGAGATCCCGGTCGTGGCGCCGGTTTCCGGGACCGTGAAAGAGATCAAAGTCGCGCCCGGCCAGGCGGTCGAGGCCGAGCAAATTCTCGCCGAAATCGAATAGATCTCCTCCCGACCGTCTAGGAGAAAATGAATGGATACTTGGACCTTCGGTTGGACCGTGGCGTTGATCGGCATGGGGGGAACCATGCTGGTCTTATGGTGTTTGAGCTTAGTGATCCTACTACTCAAGAAAATTTTCCCTTACCGGTCCGAGGATTCGGCGTCTTAGAAAGGTTAACCGGCCCTGATGGAAGCTGCAATTATAAACGGCCTGCAAGGCCTCTTCGAGGGCGTCGCAAATCTCGGCCTGGGCCATGCGATCATGCTCGTCGTCGGCTCGCTGCTGCTTTACCTCGGAATCAGCAAAGGCTACGAGCCGCTGCTGTTGGTGCCGATCGGCTTTGGCGCGCTTCTGGTCAACATTCCGTTGGCCGGTTTGATGGAGAGCGGCGGGTTCCTGCGATTTTTCTATGACAACGGCGTGCTCACGGAAATATTTCCGCTGCTGATTTTTGTCGGCATCGGCGCCATGACGGATTTTCAGCCGCTCATGGAAAATCCCAAGATCATTCTTTTGGGCGCCGCCGGCCAGTTCGGCATTTTTCTTACCTTGCTGCTCGCGCTGGCCATCGGTTTCGATAAACTGGACGCCGTCGCGGTCGCCGTCATCGGCGCCTGCGACGGGCCGACGGCGATCTACGTCAGCTCGAAATTCGCCCCGCACCTGCTGGGCGCGGTTTCCATCGCGGCCTACTCTTATATGTCGTTGGTGCCGCTGATCCAGCCGCCGATCATGCGTTGGCTGACGACGGACAAAGAGCGAAAGATCGTGATGGGCATCGTCAAACAGCCGGTTTCGAAAAAAATCAAAATTATTTTCCCCATCGTCGTGACCATCGCGGCTTCCATCCTCGCGCCGAAGGGCACTCCGTTGATCGGCACGCTCATGTTGGGAAATCTCCTGAGAGAGTCGGGCGTCGTGGAGCGTCTGAAAAGCGCGTCGGAGAACGAAATCGCCAATATCGTCACGCTGCTGCTGGGTCTTTCCATCGGCGCCACGATGGAGGCCGACAAGTTTCTCAAAGGCCAGACACTCCTGGTCCTGGCGCTGGGCCTTATCGCCATCGGTTTGGACACGGCGGTGGGCGTCTTGTTCGGCAAGCTCATGTGCCTGCTGACCGGCGGCAAGATCAACCCGCTGATCGGCGCGGCGGGGATCTCGGCCTTTCCCATGGCCGCCCGCGTCGCTCAGGTGGAAGGACAAAAGTACAACAAGAAAAGTTATTTGTTGATGCACGCCATGAGCGCCAACGCCGCCGGCCAGATCGGCTCCGTCATCGCCGCGGCGGTCATGCTGTCCGTGTTGAAAGGCATGGGAATCCTCGGCGGATAGCGGAAGGTTGAAGGGTTTAAGAGTTAAAAAGTTGAAGGGTTAAAATCCAAAATCTTAACTCTGAAAACTCTTGAACCTTTAAACCCTGCAACCCTGAAACCCTTCAACTGCTTTTTAAGGCCATGCCGCCTAGTAAAGACCATTTAGATACGAAGCTTGCAGAGTTGGAGAAGCGGGCGATCGAGGGAGAATCTAAAACCGTCGAGAAGCAGCATGCCGAAGGCAAGCTCACCGCGCGGGAGCGGATCGAAAAGCTCCTCGACCGCGGGAGTTTCGTCGAGGAGTTCATGCTGGCCGAGACGCAGGTCACCGACTTCGGAATGGCCGAGAAACGCCAGCCGGGCGACGGCGTCGTCACCGGCTACGGCAAGATCGACGGCCGGCCGGTTTACCTCTTCGCCCAGGACCGCTCGGTTCTCGCCGGCACCGTCGGCAGCGCCCACGCCGAGAAGATCGCCTACGTAATTCAGACCGCGCGCCGGCTCGGCGTTCCTCTGATCGGCCTCCACGATTCACCGGGTGCCCGCATCCAGGAAGGTCTCTCTGTAACCGCCGCGATCGGAAAGATTTTCTTCGAGAACAGCATCACGTCGGGCGTCATCCCGCAGATCTCGGCGATCATGGGGCCGTGCATCGGCGTCGCCTCGTACTCGCCGGCGCTGATGGATTTCATCGTCATGGTCCAGGGCTCCAGCCAGATGCTCATCACGGGCCCGGCCGCCGTCAAAGAAGTCCTGGGAGAGGAGGTCACGATCGAAGAGTTGGGCGGGGCGAAGGTGCACTCGGAAGTTTCCGGCGTCGCCGACCTGGCCGTGAAAAACGACGAGGAATGCCTGGCGGCGATCCGGCGCCTGGTGAGCTTTCTACCGCTTAATTTCGAGTCCGCGCCGCCGCGCAAAAAACCTGCGGACGATCCGGAGCGCCTTCTCGGCGATATGCAAAAAATCGTCCCGGAGGACATGCGCAAAGCATACAATGTGGTCCAGGTCATCAAATCGATCGTGGACGACGGAGACTTTCTTGAATTGAAAGCGAAGTTCGCGCGCAATCTGGTGATCGGGTTGGGGCGTCTCGACGGTTATCCCGTCGGCTTCGTTGCCAACCAGCCGATGTTTTTGGCCGGCAGCCTCGACGTGGACGCCTCGGACAAGGGCTCGCGCTTCATCCGCTTTTGCGACGCCTTCAACATTCCAATCGTCACATTGATGGACGTCCCCGGCTTCTTTCCAGGAAAACAACAGGAACAAAGAGGCATCATCCGCCATGGGGCAAAAATGCTCTACGCCTACGCGGAGTCGACCGTGCCCAAGATCACGGTCGTGCTGCGCAAAGGCTACGGCGGCGCGAAGCAGGCGATGTGCACGCGCGAGATGGGCGCCGACCAGGTGCTGGTCTGGCCCGGCGTGGAGCTGGCGGTGATGGGCGGAGGCGCCGCAGTGAACGTGCTCTATAAAAAAGAAATCGCGCAATCGGCCGACCCGGAAAAGACGCGCCAGGAAAAATTGGCGGAATACGGCGAGAGGTTCAGCGGCCCTTTCGAGGCGCTGGCGAAGCAGTTCGCTCAGGCCGTGATCCCACCGGCCGAAACGCGCAGGCGCTTGATTAAAGCTCTGGAGATTTTGCGGCCAAAGAAAGAGGAGCGGCCGAGAAAGAAGCACGATGTGATGCCGGTGTGACGCCGAATTGCATTACGCGAGATGCGAGTTTCCGTTCGTCGCCCGCTGGACTTCATTCACGCAGGGTATGTTGACGATAAACCTGGACCCCTTGCCCGGCGCGCTGTCCACCTCGATCGTGCCTCCCATCTGTTGGGTGAACTGCTTGACGATATAGAGGCCGAGTCCCACGCCGCCGTAAGAACGGGTCTCCGAGCCGTCCACCTGGCGGAACTTCTCGAAGATAATAGGCAGCATCTCTTCAGAAATCCCTATCCCCGTGTCGGCCACCGAAAATTCGATAGAGCCATGAGGCGTGAGGCGAACGCGACTCCCCTCCATCTTCCCCGTTGCCTGTCGTCTCTCGCCCGGCGCCTCGTCGCGCTCAGGCGACGCGCGGGCGGGCTCAAATCCGGCCGCGGCACGCGGCCCGGGTGGCGCACCCAAGCGCGCCCCGGAGCGCGAGCCAAAGCCCGGCGGAGCGATCGCGATGGCGCTGGAGCGCGCCAAGTTGAAGAAGTAACGAGCGGTGTGGAGGGCTCAGTGTGAGTGGGAGCGAGGCCAGGTCTTGGAGTTACATCCTGTCTTAATGCAAGACGCGACCCCAGTAACATACAATTTGGCTGTACGCGCCCGCCGGATGCTCCTGGATATCACGGAAGAAAGAACAAGGGCAAATATTTTGAGGTCTTCGTTTGCGGATTTGCGTAAACGTAATGTGCGTCACGTTTCCGGAATTCCGGAAACGTGGAAGTTCGTCCGCCTCCCGCCTATTCATGGCTCTCGCGATCTGCCATCGCGGCTACGCTGACACCGAAGCCACCGAGGCGATCCCCTGGACAGGAACACGGAAACTGGGTCAGCCGTTAGACTCGGAGACCACATGACCTTGACCTCCTATAAGCACGTCCCTCTTCTTTCTTCTATAGAAAGAAGACCTCCAGGCCAAACGCCTCGCGCTCTCCAACTAAGAAATCCAGCGGATCGAAACGATCACGCTGTAAAGTGGAACACCGCGCCGGTTTCTTCCCTTATCTCGCATCTAACCTGGCAGCCGCAGGATTCTTTTGATAGAGTCGTGGCCGGCCGATGATCGCTGATCCCGTCGCATTCGCACATTATTTTCCCAATGACTAATACCGTTTCAGAAGCAGCGCATAGCAAAATTATCCAACTCATCGCCAAGGAACTCGGCGTCGGGCCTCAGCAGGTCTCGGCCGCCGTCGCGCTGCTCGACGAAGGTTCGACCGTGCCCTTCATCGCGCGCTATCGCAAGGAGGCGACCGGCAACCTGGACGACACGCAGCTCCGCAATCTAGAAGAACGGCTGCTGTACCTGCGCGAGCTGGAAGAACGGCGCGCGGCGATCCTGGCCTCGATCGAGGAACAGGGGAAACTCACTGGCGAGCTGCGCGCCGCCATCGAGGCGGCCGCCACCAAGCAAACACTGGAAGACATCTACCTGCCCTACAAGCCCAAGCGGCGCACGCGCGCGCAGATTGCGCGCGAGGCCGGGCTGGAGCCGCTGGCCGACGCGCTGTTCGCCGATCCCACGCTCGACCCCGAGCAGCAAGCGGCGAAGTATGTGAACGGAAAACCTGCCGCCGAGAACGGCGTTCCCGACGCGCAAGCCGCGCTCGATGGCGCGCGCGACATTCTTGCCGAGCGTTTTGCCGAGACCGCCGAACTGTTGGCCAAACTGCGCGCCCGCATGTGGGAACAGGGCATCGTCACTTCCAAGGTAATGAAAGGCAAGGAGACGGCCGAAGAAGAAAAATTCCGGGATTACTACGCCTATTCGGAAACGATACGCACCATCCCCTCGCATCGCGCGCTCGCGCTGTTTCGAGGCCAAAACGTTGGCGTGCTGAA
>JBGQBP010000116.1:0-11367 GCA_041494945.1 Binatia bacterium
CAACAAGGGCGCCAATCAGCGCAGCGCCTACGTGGCGCTCCGCACGGCGCAATCGCTGTTCGGCCTGACGGGCGGCGTGACGAGCGTGGACGTCACCGTGCCGGACGCCTATGCGGCGGAGGAGATCGCGCAGGCGATCACCGCCTCGACCGGCGTCGAAGCCGACAGCTGGATCAAAACCAACGCGGACTTCTTCACGTTCGTCAACTCACAGAACCTGACCAACGCAGCCATCCGGTTCTTCGTCGGTCTCTCCGTCGCGTTCGGCATCGCGAGCGTGCTGGTCGTCTCGGTCGTGCAGAAATCCAAAGAGATCGGCATCCTGCGCGCGATGGGCGCGTCGCAGGGCCAGATGTCGCGCGTGTTTCTTCTTCAAGGAGGGATCGTCGGCTTTTTGGGATCGGTTCTCGGATCGGCGCTCGGCGGCGGCATCCTGCTTGCGTGGCAGACCTACGCCCGCAAGCCCGACGGCACCCCATTGTTTCCGGCGGTGATCGACCTGCAACTTCTGGCGATCGCGGCGACGCTGGCGACCCTGACCGGTCTTATCGCCGCGATCCTGCCCGCGCGGCGCGCGGCCAATCTCGATCCCGTGGTGGCGATCCGTGGCTGAGGAAATTCTGCGCCTGGAAGGCCTCCGCAAAGCCTACAACGTCGGCACGCCGATCGAAGCGGAAGTGCTGCACGGCATCGACCTCAGGCTGACCAAGGGCGAATTCTGCGCGCTGATCGGTCCCTCGGGGTCGGGCAAAAGCACGCTCCTCAACGTGATCGGCTTGCTCGATCGTCCGACCGCCGGCAAGCTTTTCATCCTCGGGCGGGACACGGGCGCGCTCGACGACAGGGCGTTGACCGCGTTGCGCGGAAAGACGATCGGATTCGTCTTTCAATACCATTACCTGATCTCGGCGTTCACCGCGTTGGAGAACGTGATGATGCCGCTGCTCGTCGAGCGCGGCTTTCCCGACGACGCCATGGTGCGCACCGCCGAAGGATTGCTCGAACAGGTCGGCCTCACGCCATGGAAGGACCACAACGCCAACAACATGTCCGGCGGCCAGCAGCAGCGCGTCGCCATCGCTCGCGCGCTCGCTATGAACCCCGCCATCGTTCTGACCGATGAGCCGACAGGCAATCTCGACACCAAATCCGCCGACGGGGTGTTCGAGCTGATGCGTCAGGTCAACCGCGTGAGCGGCACCACATTCCTTATCGTCACGCACAACATGAGACTGGCGCACCGCTGCGACCGGATTATCGAGCTCGTCGACGGCAGGATAAAATCGGACAGGCCCAGGGAAGCGATCGCGGCAGGCGCGGCCGTTTGATCATACTTCCCGGAGCCTCTGTGGGAACTCGCGCGCGATGACAACGTCAAAAGGACGCGGCCTGGGGATCGCTCCGCATCAGCATCTCTGCGATCTCTTCTCGGTGATTTTTTTCATCTTCCAGGATGCGGCGGAGCCTTGCGGCGGTTTCCGGATCGACATTTTTATCCAAAGCCAGCTCTTCAGTCAGATCCGCCGAGCAGCGTTTCTCCGCTTCGAGATCGAGGCTGAGGCACTCCCAACTGTTCAGCCCTTCTTCCGGTGTAAACGAGACCTGAGGAATTTGTCCGCCGAGAGCGTAAATTCTTCCCGCCAGCCATTGGGCGTGTCTCTGCTCTTCCTTGGCGATTCTGAGCAGCCGTTCGCAAAACTGCGGGTAGCGCATCTGCTCGGCATGCCATTCGAGCCGGAGCGAGCTTTCCATCTCATCGACGTATTCCCGGCAAAGAACCTCCAGGAGCTTGCGCCGTCCATTGTGAGGCAGCGATGCCAGGAACCGATTCCAGATTTTTTTCGAATTCTGCCAGAGAGACATGTCGCCTCCTTTTGCCGATCTTTCGGAGAGCAACGCCCCGCCTATTCGCTAACGAATTCGCAAGGAACATGCCATCACCGACGGACAAAAAGCGTCCAATTTTCCGCCTTTATTTCTTCCAGCAGCGCTTTCGTTCCTAAAGATGAAAATTTCCGCCCGCGATCCCTGTCAGACTTAAAAATGGACTCTTCGATAGAAGATTTTCTTCGCGAGTTCCGCCGTAACGATGTAAAGAAAGAGAATTCCGGCCAAAACCAGAAGAAATTCCAGCGGCATGGGGACAAACCCAAAGAGCCGGCCCAACGGCGTAGAGGGCAAGATCAGCGTGCACGCGGCGACAAACACCGTCGCGACCCAAAGAGCAACACCCGGCTTGCTTTTAAAAGACGGCCTGCGGGTTCGGATGACGAGCACGACGAGCGACGCCGAGATGACCGACTCCATGAACCAGCCCGTCCGGAACTGACCTACGGAAGCACGGAGAAGGAACAGCAGCGCGCCGAACGTAAGATAATCGAAGATCGAGCTCACGAGACCGAAGGTAATCATGAACTTCCGGATGAACTTGATGTCCCAGCGCCTGGGCTCCCGCACCAGCTCGCCGTCCACGCTATCGGTGGCGATAGCCATCTCGGGAAGGTCGGTGAGCAGGTTCGTGAGCAGAATCTGTTTCGGCAGCAGAGGCAGAAAAGGCAGGAACAACGAGGCGCCCGCCATGCTGAACATGTTGCCGAAATTGGCGCTGGTCGCCATAAAGACATACTTCAGCGTGTTGGCGAACGTCGTCCGGCCCTCCCGCACGCCCTCGACCAGCACCTTCAGGTTTTTTTCCAACAAGACGATGTCCGCGGCCTCTTTGGCGACGTCCACGGCGCCATCGACCGAGATTCCCACGTCCGCGGCATGCAGCGCCGAAGCGTCGTTGATGCCGTCGCCCATGAAGCCCACGACCGCGCCGGATTTTTTCAGCGCCAGAATGAGCCGCTCTTTCTGATACGGCTCCACCTCGGCAAAAACGTTCACGTCGCGCGCCAGCACGGGGAGGGCCGCGTCGGCGACCTCGCGCAGATCCGCGCCGGTTAGGATCCTTGCCGCGTTCAATCCCACCCGCCGGCCGACGTAGGCGGCCACCTGACGGTTGTCTCCGCTGATGACCTTGAGTGAGATTCCCAACTGCTCGAGTTCTCGTATGGTCTCGACAACTCCCGGTTTCTCCGGATCGGAAAAGATCAGGAAACCTAAAAACGTCATATCGGCCTCGTGATCTTTTGTGATGCGCGTCTTTGCTCCGGCATCGCGATAAGCGACGCCTAAAGCGCGAAATCCGTTGCTCCCGAACTCTTCGAAGCGCCGACGGATAGATTCTCTCTCCGAATTTAAGTCCACGACCGTTCCATCGGCCGTTTCCGCCGTCGAACAAACTTCCAGCACGTTCGGCAGCGCGCCTTTGGTGACGAGCAAGTGGACGCCGTCTTTGACGACCAGCACGCTCAGCCGCTTGCGCAAGAAATCGTAAGGGATCTCATCGAGCTTCTCATAGCCGGCCAAGTCCCACGCGCGGTGCGACCGGATGGCCGCGTCGATGGGATTGGTGAACCCCGTCTCGTAAAAGGCGTTCAGGTAGGCGTAGAAAAGCACCCGTTCGTTTTCCCGGCCCTCGGCGTCCTGATAGGCATGGACGCGCACCGCGCCTTCGGTCAGCGTCCCGGTCTTGTCGCAGCACAGCACGTTCATGCTGCCGAAGTTTTCAATAGCGGCCAGCCGTTTGACGATGACTTTTTCGAGCGCCATCCGCTTCGCGCCGTGCGCCAGGTTGATCGTGATAATCGCCGGCAGGAGTTGCGGGGTCAGGCCGACCGCCAAGGCCATAGAAAAAAGAAACGAGTCCAGGACCGGACGCTGTAAATAGACGTTGATGGCGAATATGGCGATCACCAGGATCAAGGTGACTTCCATCAACAGATAGCCGAACCGGCGCACGCCGCGCTCGAATTCCGTCTCGGGAGGTCTCAGCCTCAGCCGGGCCGACACCTTGCCGAATTCGGTCTCGCCCGCCGTGCCGACGATGACGGCTTTGGCCGTCCCGCTCACCACGTGCGTGCCCATGAAAAGCGCGTTGGTCCGCTGGCTGAGCGGAGTTTCCGCCGGCAACACGCCGGGCTGCTTCTCGACCGGATAGGTCTCGCCGGTCAGCGCCGCCTCGTCGACAAACAGGTCCCTGGATTCCAAAATCCTGCCGTCGCCGGGAATCACGTCCCCCGCGTTCAAGATGACGACGTCCCCGGGCACGATTTCCTCGACTGGAATCTCCGTCTCCTGGCCGTCGCGCGACACCGCCGCCCGGGTTTGCACGATCGCAAACAGCTTCTCCACCGCGTCGGTAGCGCCCCTTTCCTGCCAAAAACCCAGCAGCCCGCTCACGAAAACAATCGACAGGATAATCGAAGCGTCCGCATGACTGCGCAAAAATAGAGACAAGGCGGCGGCAAAGAGCAGAATCAAAATGATGGGACTTTTGAATTGGGCGAGGAAAAGCGCGAGCGAGTCCGTCCGGCGCTTGGCCTTGGTGCGGTTCAAGCCGTATCGGGCGAGCCGTTGTCGAGCTTCCGCGCTGGTCAAGCCCTGGGGCGATGTTTGTAGTTCTCGAAGCAAGGCCGCGGCGGGGAGACTCCAAAACGCGGCGAGCTGTTCATTCATGCCGTGTCAATTCCCGATTCAACCCAAGGAGTTCGAGCGCCGCCGCATAGCTAATGATAGCTACTCCGGCCGCTAGGGGAGAGCCGAACCCTTAACCATCGCCTCACCATGAAAGCCACCGTAGCAAACAAGGCAAGAATAAGAACAATGTATTCGACTTCCCCGACAATGCCGCGAAGCCGCTCAATTGAATCTCCAAGCCCATAACCAATACCATAGCCAAAACCAACAGCGATCGGCACGTAGAGCGTAGCACCCAACACGTTCGAAATAAAAAAAGGAAGAAACCTGAGTCCAACCGCTCCGGCGGTCGGCCCCGCCAGAAAGCGGAAGCCGGGGAGAAACCGCGCGAAAAATACTGCCATAAAGCCATAGCGGCCAACGAAAACTTGCACGGACTCGAGTCGCTCAGGGGTTATCTGAATCCAATGCCCATAACGTTTGATTGCAACGCTCCCATATCGTCGCCCTATCCAGTAGCCGATATTATCCCCAGTGACCGCACTGAGAATTCCAACCGTGAGAACTATCAGCAGCCGCAGCTTACCTTGCCAGGCAAGATACCCTGCTAGGCCTAAAATCATCTCCTCGGGAATGGGCAGCCCCATATTGCCAAAGACCACGGCGAAAAATATGGCGGCGTATCCCCAATGTCCAAGCAGTTCACCCGTGCTGAGCATGACTATCACAACAAACTGTGGGACCCTGGCACCGTGACTCTATCCCAGTAACCGCGGGATCTCTTTACTCCACGAGACCTTTTTCGCCAGTCTGTATCTGAAACGAACGAATCAACCCTCGCTTCACAAAGTCATTCACTACGAGCGCAAAGGTAAACGAATAGCCCAACACAGTCAGGGCGTACTCCAACGGGATCGGGCGCAAGCCCGGCACCCCGAGCGTGCAAATCCCCAGGCCGATCAGCCCGTCTAAGACGAGAGCCACCAGCAGGATCCCGCTTGGCATGGACGCCCAGAATGCTCGCCGCTCTCGGATGCTGACAAGCGAGAAGAGCGCGAAGAAGAGAAGCGTCAGAAAACTAAACGTGCGGAGCGCCTCAAGGTCGGCAGCCAACCCGAAGGCATGCCATGCCAGCGCAAGTAGTCCCAAGGCTTCCACAACGAGCAGAACGCCAAGAGCGACGGCGATCTTCACCCATCCCGCGATCTTCCACGTTTGAGGATGACGTGATTCCCCTGCGCGATCCGTCGAAAGGGTAATTTTGACGAAGTCAGTCATAAAAACGAGCAGCAACATCCCAAATACCGAGATGACGAATTTCCCGGTCACGAGGAAGGCGAGCGTCACAAAGCCCGCCTTAAGAATCGTTCGACTAATCTTGTTTACAATCCAGGTCAGTATCCGTTGGTAGATAATGCGTCCGCCTGTCACCAGCGGAAGAATGCAGGTGAGACCTTCCGTGGTCAACACGACGCTGGCGGCGGCTTTGGCCACGTCAGTAGCGGAACTGACCGCAATCCCCACTTCGGCCTGCTTCAAGGCAGGCGCATCGTTAACCCCGTCGCCTGTCATTCCCGTAACATGGCCGGCCGATTGCAAGCTTCTCACCACGAGAAACTTGTCTTCCGGAAGGACCTCCGCGAATCCGCCGCAGCCCTCGATGATGTGCGCTGCACTCACTGGGTTTTCAGAGAGGGCGGAGCGTAGTTCGTCCGCCGAACGAATCTGTCCCAAGCCTACGCTCTTTGCGACTTCTTCGGCGATCGGAGCCGCATCTCCCGTGAGCATTTTCACTTCCACTCCTAATCCTTGCAACTCCGCGATCAGCTCGCGGGAATCCCGCCGCGGGGCATCGTGCAACATCACCAGCCCCGCGAGTTCCGGCCGATCCCGTCCGGCCGAACTCGCCACCGCGAGAACCCGGTAGCCTTTCTTCGCCTGCTCCGCGGCGCTTGATTCAAGCTCCGAGACCGCTGACGCATCCATGCCGCAGACCTGCGCTACCGACCTGAGCGCTCCCTTCATGACTCTGAACCGGCTATCAGTTGTCTCAATGATTGCCTCGGTTCGCCGGGTCTCCGGAGAGAACGGGATGTAGATCACAGATTTGAACTTCTCGCTGAGCAATCCCCTATCACGCGCAGCGGCGAGAAAGGCCATGTCGATTGGATCCTGGTTGGCTTCCTCGGAAGCCAACGCGCCGTAACGGATCACATCATTTTCCGTATAGCCGCTGAGAGGCACTGTGCCGGTCGCCGTGAGCCTGTTTATCGTGATCGTGCCGGTCTTGTCGATACACAAGACGTCCATGCTGGCGGCATCTTCGGCCGCGCTCAGACGGGTGACTAACACCCCCTTTCTAGCCATCTCCATCGCTCCAATGGCCATGCTGACCGTGAACATCACCGGCAGCGCAACTGGTACTGCGCTTAAGAGGAGTACCAGGGTTAGGGGAAGGATTTCGGCGAGGGAAATGCCCCTAATGAGCGCGACTCCCATGGCCGTGCCAACAAGGATGCTGACAATGAGGAAGAGCCATCGCACCACTCTCGCGATCACCTCCTCGACGTGCAAGCGAGGCCGTGCGCTCTGCACGAGCTGGGTCATCCGACCGAAGTACGTGTGGATGCCTGTGAGGACGACTATGGCTGTCGTTTCTCCCCGCCTAACAACGGATCCCGAATACACAGCATCGCTGGGTCTTTTCGCAACTTGCGTCGACTCCCCGGTGAGCGTCGACTGATCAACACTGACCTGACCATCAGTCACTTGGGCATCGGCAGGTATGAAATCTCCAGCGCGTAGACGCACAATGTCCCCCGGGACAAGTTCCTGCGCAGGCACGACCTTCCACACAGAATCTCGCAGGACTCTCGTGCTGACCTGAAGGCGCGTTCGTAAAGCTTCTACGGCGCGCGTCGCGCTGCGATCTTCGAAAAACCCGATCAGGGCATTGACCACAAGCAGCACGGCGGATACGACCAACTCCGCCCGCTTGTTCAGCAGCCACGTCAGCACGATGATGAGCTCGATCATCCAGGCTGAAACGCCCCAAAATCTCTTCGCGAAGGATCCTATCCAGTGGGCCTTCTCTTCTGGAACTTGGTTTGCGCCAAACTGGGTGCGACGGAGTTGAACCTCGGCTTCGGTCAGGCCGATCGAAAGATTGGATTTCAGCTCGTTTACGGTTTTCGCTACCGCGGCATTAAGGATCTCAGGGCTCGTCTTGGGAGCTGTGTGGTCCACATTAGTTCCCCGAATCGAAAACACTTCAACCGAACTGAAACAGTCAACTCGCGTCTACGCACCAAATTCTAGTGCAATGCTCTTATGTATGACGGAGAACGAGGTTCAATTTATCGAGATGCGCCTCTTACGGCCAGGACGGGAATCTGCGAATGCCGGAGGACCGCTTCGGCGGTGCTGCCGAAGAAGGCGCGAGAAATCCCGGATCGGCCATGGGTCCCCAAGACGATCAGATCTGCCTTCCATTCCGTGGCGGCTTTGATGATCTCCCGACTCGGACTTCCCTCCACGAGATATTCCCAGGCTGGCGGGTCATTTCCAACTCGACGTGAAGCAGTTTCTAAAACCCGTCGTCCCTCCCCACGAAGCTGGTCAAGAATGACCGAGGCCGGCAATCCTCCCTCCGGCGCGCCAGCTAGCTTGGGATCGACGACGTGAACCAAACCGATCTGCGCACCCAATGCTTTCGCCAGCCCCGCTCCAACATCCATCGCATGCGCGGAGATGGGGCTAAGATCGAGCGCGATAAGGACGCGTTGAAAACTCATCGATAACCTCCTTCTGTAGACGGCGCTACCGGTTCGGCGATGGCGCCTCTGCCAACGATTTTGGCGTTTCTCTCTGCTGGGCCGGGGTCCGGCGCAACGGCACATAAAGCACCGATGGCCGGCCCGTTCCCGCCTGTGGATAGAGATCCATCAACTCGTAGACCCTGTGTGGCATTCCTATCAAGGTAATCGACGGACGCGTCCGAAGGCGAATATTGTCTTATCACGTACCGGACGGCGCGCCCGGAGCGCGAATCACCAGCACCGGGTCTCCTGAATGGCGTACGACACGGTCGGCGATGCCGCCCAAAACAAAGCGCCGGACGCCGGACCTCCCATGCGTGCAGATCGCGATCAGATTTTCCGGCGTCTCCTGCGCCAGAGCGATAATTCTTTCGGCGGCAAAACCTTCCAGCAATACCGAAGTAACCCGCGCCACACCCTCGTTCTTCAATTCTTTTACCTTCCGGTCGAGATACTCTTGGGCCTCATCCCGGATCAATTCCCAGACGCGCTCATCGGCGACGTATCCCTCATCGTAGTAAGTGGTCGGAAGATTAAAGATCCGAACCAGAACGATCTCAAGATTCATCTTTTTGGAAAGCTCCGTTGCATGGGGTAGAACGCTCTCCGCCAACTCGGAGCCGTCCAGGGGCACGAGGATAGACTTCAACGCCGCTGTTTCTATACTTTGGGTCTCTTCCGTGGTCCGGACAAGCAGCAGAGGATTGCGCGCGGCATGAAGAACTTTGTCCGCGACGCTTCCCAGAAGCCATCGTTGGACGCCCGACCGGCCGTGAGTGCCGATGGCAAGGAGGGTCGCGATGTCGGTTGCGGCCCGATCGGCAATGACCTCGGCCGGCTTTCCTACTTCGACGGCACAATCAACGCGCAGGCCCGCAGGAAACGTGCCGGCGATATTTTTCAAATATAACGCGGCGGTTTTTTTCCGCTCGGCGAGCAAAGTCTCCCGGCGCCGGTTGTCGCCGGTTTCCGAAGCCATGAGCGTCTCGGGATCGATAACCACTAATAACTCTACCGGAAGCTTCAATCCTCCGGAGAAGAACCGTGCGCAAGGCAAAATGCGTTCCGAAAGCTTCGATCCATCGAGCGCCGTGAGAATTTTGCTGTACATGTCTTGATCTCCAATGGGTTGGGCAAAAAGCCTAGGTCACTATGTTCGGATATAACTGCGCGCCGAGAATGACCGCCGTTACGGTCACCGCCACTAAAACGGCGAAATCCATCCCGAGGCCTAAATTGCTCGTCCCATGAGCCAACATCAACGCCCTTAGCGCATCCACCTCGTAGGTCAACGGATTGGCATGAGAGACGATTTGTAACCAACGCGGCATCATGGAAATCGGATAAATCGCATTGCTGGCGAAGAAGAGCGGCATCGTAACCACCTGCCCCATGCCCATGAACCGCTCACGTGTCTTCACGATGGAGGCGATGATAAGCGAAAAGGTCGAGAACAAAGCCGCGCCTAGAAGGACAACCGCCAGCACTCCCAGCACAGCGAGCCCATTCCAATTCATTTTCACCCCCAGGAGCAGCGCAAGCGCATAGATGATCAGCACCTGCGAGAGAGAGCGGACCCCGGCTGAGAGCGCTTTACCCAGGACGAGCGCCCCGCGTGGAGTAGGACTCGCTAGGAACTTGTGAACGATTCCCAGGTCGCGCTCCCAAATGACCCCGATGCCATAAAAGATGGCAACGAACAAGACGCTTTGAGCCAGGATGCCCGGCGTCATGAAATCAAGGTAGGGCATACTTTCCGGAGTGATGGCGCGCGCTTTCGTAAAGACCTCGCCGAATAAAAGGAGCCACAACATCGGCTGGATGGCTCGGGTCAATAGATCGGTGAAATCGTGCCGCAGCTTGCGCACCTCCAATTCGGTGATGACGAGCGTCTTATCGACAAAACCGGTCGCCAGAGTAAATAAATTTCCTATAGGAACACGAAACGGATTAGCCGAGCCGCTTAGCCATGCGCCGTTCCCTTGAGGTCTCATAATAACTTCCTCCCGATTCCACAGTGTCGCCCGCGTAGTAAACGAAGACGTCGTCCAGCGTTGCCCCGTTTCTACCGATCGAGGCCTTCAGCTCTCCGGGCGTGCCGATGGCTACCATCTTGCCTCGATGCATGATCGCAATCCTGTCGCAGAGGCTGTCGGCTTCTTCCATGTAGTGTGTGGTCAAGAATATCGTCGTCCCGAAACCATCGCGGAGATGCTCGACATGTTCCCAAACCGCCTTGCGGGCCAATGGATCCAAACCTATCGTCGGTTCGTCCAGGAACAACACGCGCGGTCGGTGCAGTGTGGATTGAGCGATTTCCAACCGCCGGAGCATTCCCCCGGAGTATCCGCGCACGAGTTTATTCGCCGCGTCGGTCAAGCCCATAAAGGCCAACGCATCCCGCAATCGCTTTTCCCTCTCTCTGCGCGGAATGTCGTATAATTTGGCAAAGATCAGCAGATTTTCGTATCCGGTAAGCGATCCGTCGACCGAGAGCGCCTGCGGCACGTATCCGATGGCGCGTCGCACGCTCGACGCTTGGCGGGCGATATCGAAGCCGGCCACGCGCGCGCCGCCCGAAGTCGGCCGCAACAACGTAGTCAACATCTTTATCACCGTGGTCTTGCCTGCGCCGTTGGGGCCGAGCAACCCGAACACTTCTCCTGCGCGCACGGAAATCGTCAGCCCGTCCACCGCGGTCAGCGCGCCAAAACGGCGCGTGAGACCCTCTGTTTCCAGAATGGGCCGCGACGGTTCTTGTTGCGATTGAGTTTGCTGGGCCATTTTTCTTTACTGTTCACACGACATTTTCCGTAGAGTCCAGCTTATCCGACCGGTCATCTCTGTTTTTTTCTATAAGATAATGATCCTCGATATGCGCGAGGATTTCTTTTCGGTCCGGCGTAACCTTTGTCGGCATAATCCTCTCAAGCTTCCGGAGCCCGCGGGCCAGTTGCTCGTCTCCCAGGACGTCGGCGGCCCAGCGCGAGAAGTCCCCGGCGGACAGATGGTGGCGCAAAGAGCCTAA
>JBGQBP010000117.1:0-11366 GCA_041494945.1 Binatia bacterium
CGGTGATCCTTTGCGTCGCCTCGAAGGTGCCGCACTTCCCGCACTTATATTCGTAGATCGGCATGACTCAAAAATAAACACTACCCCGCAAGTTGTCAATCGAAAGAAAAGTTGCAAAGCACCACTACCTCTTCTCCCGGAGCCCGCGCGGAGCCTGCTCCGAAGGGCAGAGACGTCCGACACTAAAGATTCGGATGGAGAAAATCGGCTAATGTAGCATCCTGGAGCAGAAAAGCAGTACCCCATCGGCTCTGCCCGAAGGGGCAGGTTCCGCGCGGGCTCTCTTATCTTATCCCCATCTCGTCCAGCACTCCCTGCAGCATGACGCCGTTCAAATCGCACGGCGTCACGGCGCAATACTCCAGGCCGTAGCCGATGCGCTCGTCCACGTAGCCTTTCTCAAGCATGTACTCCAGCACGCCGCGAACGATCGACGCGTGCGAAGCGGTGCCTTCGTGCTCTTTCAAGTCGGCTTCGTAGTGCGTGCTGTAATAGACGACCTGGCTCATGTCCAATTTATATTTTTTCATCAGCGCCTCGCGCCAGTCCTGCGAGAAGTAGCCCATCGCCTCTTCCCAGACTACCGAAGCCCAGTAATCGCAGAGGGCGCCGTCCCACACGACCACTTTGTGAAAATCGCCGAGGGCGCGCGCCGACGGCAGTTGCTGCGTGTCCAGGACTTCCCTCTCCGTCAACCCGAGCGCCTGCCCGGTCCTGACTAATATAAGGATATGTCCGGGCGGTTCCGGCTTGCCGAACTCGTCGACGAGCTTGGAGGCGAACGATCGCATCAACTTCAAATCCTTTTTCAAAAAATCGATCTGCTTGTAATAGACCGCGAGCCCGAGCGTATTGATCGTGAGGACGAAGCTCGCCCAGTTTCGGTAATAAAGACGGAGCGCTTCCATCGGCAAACTTCCTTCCTGGAGCTTGCGCATGAACGGGCTCTCCGTGACCTTCTCTTTCCAGCGCGCGTGCATCTTTTCGTAGAGTCCATCGACGATTTTTTTCGCCTCTTCCCGCGACATCGGCCTGCCTTCGATCATCTTCATTTTCCTTCGTCGTTCTATTTCACCGGCACTCGTTTCTTGATCGCCTTCTCGCCGGTTTGATAATGCTCGCCCTTGAGCGCCAGTAGGGCTTCCTCTTCGTCCTCTTCGGACCACGAACCGAGATTGTAGCCGTACCACGGCTCCTGCGGCCGGAGCTTCGGCAGCTCCAACCGCTCCCAGATTTTTCTCGCCCGCTCCATGAATTCTTTCTTCGGCAGCGACACCGGCGGATAGTCCCACTTGCGCGTCGCGTCGATGAGAATCGCCGAGCAGCCGCTCATCTCGTCCATGCCCATTTCCAGCTTGCCCGGCGGCGCCGCGGACGGGTCCATCGATGGGGTACGATTTCGAATGATGAGCGTGTCGCGATGGGGCTGCATGCGAAACCCGAGCGCCCAGAAAAGCGAGTCGAGGTTGCGCGCGTCGATGTCTTCGTCCACCGCGATGACGATCTTGCCGGTCGCCGGATGATAGCCGACCATGCTGTGGAGCGCCTGCCACACGTGTGCGCCGTTCATTTTCTTCATGCGGATGATGCAGATCTGGCGCACGGCGATGGAGTGAAAGACGACTTCGAGAATGCCGGGGATGTTGCACTGGTCGCGGAGAAAACGGAGATAGTTGCCCTCCGCCGAGACTTGCCGCATGACGCTCGACTCGCTCGGGGGCAGTTGGCTCACAATGCAGGCGAAGATCGGGTTCTTCCGGTGCGTGATGCATTTGACCTCGAAGTAGGGATTCAACATTTTTTGGCCGATGTAGCCGGTCGATTCGCCGAAGGCGGCCTCCGGCTCGATCCACTCGGTGGAAATCTCTCCTTCGATGACGATCTCGGCGCGCGCCGGCACGAGCAGATCGACCGTTTTGCAGCGCACGACTTCGATCGGGCTGCCGGCAAGCCCGCCGGCGATATCCAGCTCGCTCACTCCGAGCGGCACGCGCGCCGGCGCGGTGTAGGCGACGGGCGGCGGCGCGCCGATCACGAGCGCGGCTTGGAGCGGAATCCCCTTTTCCTTGCACTTCCGCCAGTGGTAGCCGCCGTGGTTGCTGGAATTTAGAAAAACTCCGGTGCGCGTAGGGCTTTTGATCTGTCCGCGATAGTTGCCGATGTTGATCTTTCCGGTCTCGATGTCTTTGGTGAACCAGTGCGACGCGGTGGTGTACGGCGCGCAATCGAAGCCGGGCGTAGAGATCGGAATCGGAAATTCTCCCAGGCCTCCCTTCTCGACGAGCGACGCGCCTATGTGAATTTCTTCGTGCACCGGCGCGTTCTCGACGATCTTCGGCGCGATCGGCGACGCCTCGGCTCTGGTCCAGCGCTCGACGATCTCTTCGGGCTTGCATTGCAGACCGAAGCCGTAAATCTGTCGCGACGCGGCGAGACAACCGACCGCGACGGGGATATCGTATTTTCTTCCCTTCACGTCGGTGACGTGGGTAAAAAGAAAAGCGCGCCTTTCTTCCTCTGGAAGACCGCGAAACTGCCAGCGCACCAGCGGCATCAGCTCGGTGTCTTTGTTGATCGCTTCGTCGATCTGGACCAGCAGCCCGGCCTTCTTCAAGGCGTCGAGGTGCTCGCGCAAATCTTTGAAATAACTCATGCGGAAAACTTTCTGCTATCGGGTTCGGTCGGAAACAACTTACTGATAGCAATAAGCGGTGGGAAAGTAAAATAGGAGATTGACGTTCGGCGGCAAAGGCTTTAGCTTCACTGCGTGCTAGATTAGTGTTTTTCAAAGCGCGTAGATTTTGTCATGGAACCTAAGATAAGAGTTCAGCAGGAGACGGTTCAGCGCGGCGCGACGCCGGATCGCTGGCAAGTCGCATGGACCATCGTGAATCTCGGCGATGCGCCGCTAAAAATTCTCGCCGCGCGCACACCGCATGAAAAATTTCGCTGCGATGAGAAAGAATTCACGCCGCCGGTGGACCTGGCCGCGAACCAGCGCGGCCGGATCGAGTTGGAAGTGCGGTGCGGAGAGGCAGCGGGCACCGTGGTTGAAAATGCGTTTTTGCTCATGCGCGTCGTCCACGCCGGCAAGGCGTGGCTGATCCTTGCACGCCTCACGGTGCTCATGAATAATGATGGCGTGCCGGCCACGGTGACCGAACTGATCACCACGCAGCACGTGGGCTTTTCCAAAGAGAACGTTGAGTGCTAATGTACTTGCAATGAGAATGCGGATTCTTCGCTCCGCTCAGAATAACATTTCGAGAGATGTCATCCTGAACGAAGTGAAGGATCTCTCCGGAAAATGGCTTGGAGACGTTGCGCTAATGACCGAACGCGAGAAATTGATTCTGCAAAAACTCCGCGGCTGACACAACAACTGAGGCCTCGGCTTCGAGGAGACCACGGGCATGGTCTCGAACACTCTCCATATCGATCTTCAGAATCTCCTGGATACGATCGCGCGCATGCGCAAGGAGCACGGCGGCGACGCGGAGTATCGGAAACTCAGACGCGAGCTGCCGGCGGATTGGCCGCTTTAAAAATAATGTTGAATTATGAGTTTTGAATTTTGAATTGAACTCAACATTCAACATTTAAAATTCAAAATTCCCGCTTACGGCAGCCGCACTTTAGGTTGCTTGAGCCGTAAGTGGGATGTCCCGCTCCAGAACTCGCGCTTGCCGGTCATCGCCTGCACGTGGCCGTCCCATTCCAGCGAAAACGCGGTGAGGCCGAGCTTGACCGCGCGCCTGACTTTCTCCCGCGTCTCGTCATCGGTTGCGAAGCGGCCGATCGCCTCGATCTGCCGCGCCCCGTGACCAACGTCTTGCTCGGCGTGAAGCCGGTAGGTCTCGGCGGCGCGGGGCGAGAAACGATAATAATCCGTCAGCTCGCGATAGACTTTCGCAGAAACTTTGTCGGGCCCGCCGAGCTGGCTCTCGACGAAGCTCAGCATGGCGACGCCTTCGAGCGCGGAGCGCCGTTGGCAGCAGCCGATAATCGCCTCGATCGCCGCCGCGGTTCCCGGCGCAGCCTCCGCCCGGTCGGCCTCCTCGCGCGAGATGCCGCCCTCTTCGAGAAACTGAAGCATGATATCGACGTGCGGCCGCGGCCCGGCGAGTTCCTCCATGAAATTTTCCAGCACGGCTCCCATGAGGCCGTAGTCTTTCGAGGCAACGGCGTTCACGGCGATGTAGCCGAAGAAAATCGGATTGGCGCGCACGCGGAGATAATGCTGAACTTCGCCGAGGATGATCTGCTCGCGCGTCCACCGATGTTTGAGGATTCCCTGGAACCAAGGATGCTCGCCCATCGGAACTTCTTCGGCGTAACCCCAAAGCTCGGCGATGAATTCGTCCGGGGACATATAAAGACAGTCAGAGTGTGTGAAAAAATTGGTTCATGGTTCGACAAGCTCACCACGAACGGAACAACGTCGATGGAAGTTCAAGCGCTTAGCCGTTCGTCCTGAGCCCGTCGAAGGGCGATCGGCGATTTTTTCACACACTCTCAGTCCTCAGACCTCAGCACTGTAGTTATTCCGCCAGCGGCACCGTCATGAAGATATGCGGCTCCTTGCCCAGCACGCGCGAGACGTGCCCCTTGCCGGTCAGGTCTTCCGCGAGCATGACGTCGCCCGGCTTGAAGAGACGCTTCGCTCCGTCGCTGCACTCGATCTCCCACGAGCCGGAGAGCGTCACGACGTACTGGCGCCGCGGCGCTGGGTGCCAATCAATGACGTGGCCAACGGGCGCGCGGCGAAAGACGACGCCGTTCGCCTTCTGAAGCTCGGTCGTCTGGATATTTTCTCCGCCGAACGCCGCCTCTTTTTCCTCGAAGTGCGAGCGTTGATCACTGCCGGTGTAGAGCCTGACGACTTTCATCCGATCCTCCCGCCTTTCATGCCCTGTCTTCGCGAAGCGTCACGTGCGGGCCGCCGAACGACTCGGAGCGATTGCCGAAGAGAACCAGCGGCGTGTCGCCGACGTTGGTGATCTGGTAGTAATCTTTGGCGGCAAAAAATACGACCTCGTTCTTGCCGATGATTTTTTCCTCGCCGTCGATGCCTTTGACCAACGCCTTGCCTTCGATGACGAGAAAAGTTTCGGGCGAGGCGTGATAGTGCATGTCCGTCCCGTCTCCCGGAACGAAGTAGAGAATCCACGAGCGGAAATTATCCGTTCCGAAGAGATTGAGCTTGCGCTGTTTCTCCGTCTTGGCTTCGGCCGCCTTTCGGTTCAAATCGACGAATTCCATAACTATCCTCCTTCAAATCCGAGTATTGATTCGAGTAAAAGGCGCGGGCAAACTGCCGGCGGCCACGACGAAACCCTAGCAAAACGGCCGCGCAGCGACAAGTCGAAAACGAGGTTAAATTGGCAGACTAGAGCGGATGCGAAAAGGCGGGAATTACCATCGGCGGAACGTCGGACTTCACTTGATTCGTATCATTACTTCCTCGGAGTTCCATCCCATCGTGCGGCAAATCGCCAGCACCCGGTCGCGGCTTTTCGCTATGATGGTAACCAAAGAACGCGTCGGTCTGTGCATAACGATCCAAGAGCGCATTTTCGTTCCTCCTCGGTTGGAGGTTAACGCAATAAGCATGCCTTCATGGCCGAGTACGAAAATATACTGAAATGCCGACTTTTAGCCGGGGCCGCCGCCATGACAGCGCGCAAATTGTCCAGGGCTGTTGCAAAATTGTCCGGGGGCAGTCGTGAAAAGAACGAACGCGGCTCGACTAAAGACCCATCCGGCCGAACGAGCGATCGAGCATCTTGAGCGCCTGATCGATCTGATCCGCAGTGACGTTGAGCGGCGGCGTGATGCGAACCACGTTGCCCGCGAGCCCGCCTTTGCCGATGAGAAGTCCGTTCGCTTTGGTCGCTTCAAAGAGTCTCTTCGTCGCTTCGGGCTCCGGCTTCTTGTTTTCGCCCACCAGCTCCAGTCCCTGCATCAGGCCCATGCCGCGCACGTCGCCGATGACCGGATATTTTTTCTTGAGCGCTTCCAGCCCGTCCCGCAGCCGCTTACCCATAACCCGAGCGTTCTCGACCAGATTTTCTTCTTCGACGACTTCGATCGTGGCCAGCGCCGCCGCGCTCGCGACCGGATTGCCGCCGAAAGTCGAGATGCTCATCCCTTTCATGCTGTCGGCGATTTCGGCCGTCGCGATCGTCGCGCCGATCGGCGTTCCGTTCGCCATGCCTTTGGCGAAGGTCATGATGTCGGGCTCGACGCCCCAATGCTCGATGCCGAACATCTTGCCGCCGGTGCGGCCCCAGGCGGTCTGCACTTCGTCGCAGATAAAAAGCCCGCCGTATTTACGGACGATGGCGATAATCTCCGAGAAATATTCTTTTGGCGGCGTGATGAAGCCGCCGATTCCCTGGATCGGCTCGGCGACGAACGCCGCGAGCCGTCCCGACGTGACGGTCTGGATCGCCTCTTCGAGGTCCTTCGCGCATTTGAGATCGCAGCTCGGATAGGTCAGTCCGAACGGACAGCGGTAGCAATAGGCGTTGGGAATATGGTGAATGCCGGGAGTTGAAGCCGGCGTGAGACGCCACGCGGCGTGCGCCGTCAAGCTCATCGCGAGGTGCGTGCGTCCGCTGTAGCCGTGGCGCAGCGCGATCACGTCCTGGCATTGGGTGTGAAGCTCGGCCAGCAGCACCGCGGTCTCGTTCGCTTCGGTGCCGCTGTTGGTGAAAAAAGATTTTTGCAGCTTGCCGGGCGTGATTTGCGCGAGCTTCTCCGCCAGCCGCACGTGCGGCTCGTTCGGATAAAGCGTCGAGATATGCTGGAGCTTGGCGGATTGTGTTTGAATCGCGCCGGTGACTTTCTCGTTGCAATGGCCGACGCTGATCGTAACGATGCCGCCGAAAAAATCGAGATACTCTTTGCCTTCGCTGTCGTAGACGTACGTGCCTTTGGCGTGATCGACGACCAGCGGCTCGTCGTAATAATTCGCCACGCAGGAAAAAAGAAATTTCTTCTGCTTGTCGATGATGTCCTGTTTGTTCATTCCAGCCTGACGCTAGCGGATCATGAAAAGGCTGTCAAATAAACCGTGCGGGTGAAAGAAGCGCCGTGATCCGGCGAGGTATCTTTCAGCGTAACCCGAAAAAAAAGTAGAATGTACGCTCAGCCGCGAAAAATACCCTGGGGTCATTGAGGTCAGACACTGCTCCTCCTCGTCTGCCGTAACGACGCTTCCGGTGTAATATTTTTGTTCATCCGGAAACTGAGAATCCGATCCTATAAGTAATACGTCTCCGCAGCCGGCTTGTACGCGCGCGGCAGCCACAGGGGCCGGCGAAGATTGCCGGGGCCGGGCGCGGGTCGCGTCATTTCCAGCCAGCGCTTGTAGACCTCGTGCGCTTTGTTTGTGTCCACGAAAATATCGCCGTAACGATCTTCAGTGCCGGTCTTTTCAACTTTGACTTTCTGGTGCCAGCAGTGCTGACCGCTCACTGGATCAGGCTGGACTGGAAAAGTAAGATTCTGGTGCACGCCCGCGTCTTCCCAGAAAATTCTCTGGGAATCGGGATCATCACTCTTGAACGGCTTGATGCCGTGGATAGTCCGCATCATCCATTTACCGTCTCCCAGTTGCTTAAGATCGACCAACCCCGTCGACCAGCGTTCGCCGCCGGAATCTTCCTGAAGCCGCCACCGGCCCAGGTGATGCGAACACGCGACGACGCCAGGTTTGATTCCCTCAGTCACCCAGACTTTGTCGATGAAGTAGCCGATCTCGGTGTGAACCTTTAGAAGGTCGCCGGTTTTCACGTCGAGATTCTGCGCGTCGATAGTGTTCAGCCACAAAGGGTTTCGGTTGGAGATTTCGTACAGCCATTTGGCATTACCCGATCGCGTGTGAATCAACGTCGGCAGACGGAACGTAGGCAGTAACAGCATCTCGCCGGCAATCACGTCGATATTGTCCGAGTGCACGTGGCTCTTGATGTACCCGGGTATGGCGTACTCCGGCCATTTCCAATCTTTCAACGTTTTGGAATAGAACTCGAGCTTGCGCGATGGCGTCGGAAAGCCGGCCAACGCCTTGCCATCCACTTCGACGCCCAGCGCTGCGCCGTTTTTCGAGACGATATGGGTCTTCGGATCGGTATTGGCGCCATCTAGATCCCCAGGCTTAACCCCAATTTCATGCGCGCTGTAAACGTTATCCTCGATCAAGAACGCGCCGTACTTGCGCATGTACTCTAATGGCTTCAATCCTTCCTTGGCAGCCGCGGCGGGTAGACCGGGCACACTGTTTTCAAAGATCCAGCGATAGTAGTCGTCGACCGTCATCTTCTTGCCGGGTTCGTAGGGCGATTCGAAGTATTTGCGAATGCCGAGTGTACCGTCGGGATCGACGCGCCACGAAAGTTCGATCCAAAACTCGTCTTCTTCCCAGACTTGGCCGATTCCAGCGGTTTCATGCGCTTCGTAAGTGGTGTTGAATTTCTTGCCCCGCTTTTCCAACGCGACTCGAAGTATGGGTTGGCGAAAACCGATCCAGCGCGCCGCTTGAGTCTCTTGGCTCATCAGATCATGGCGCTCGGAGGCGTGGCCCATTGGCAATACATAATCGGCGAACCAAGCCGTCTCGCTCCAAGTCGGCGTCAGACAGGCGTGGCGCTCGACTTTGCTCTCGTCAGTGAGCATTTCGATCCAGCTCATGCCATCGGGATTGGTCCACACCGGGTTGTAAACCCGGGTAAAATACATCGCCAGCTTGCCCCGGCCTTCTTTGAGAAAGTGTGGCAGCAGAAAGCTCATTTCGAAAAATGCCAGCGGGTACTCCTTTGGCAGCAGCAAGTCGTTCCAAACCTTCGCCGGTGGCGGCATCAACGGCGGCGCTGGAGTGTATTTATTCCACGCATTGGGTGCCGTGCCACCGGGCGTACCCACCGCACCGACCAGCACGACTAAGAATTGCAGCGCGCGCGCCACCTGCCAGCCACCGAGGTTACCGGCCGCGGCGTTGCGCCAGACATGCGCGGATAAGGCTGAGCCTGCCTTGGCGATCTCGTGCGCGACGTCAATCAGGACTTGCGCATCGACGCCGGCTTCTTTAGCGGCAAATTCCGGAGTGTACTGAGCGTAGTCGCTTCTCAGAATAGCAATGAAGGAGTCGAAGGTTTGCGGTTTATCCGCATGTTCCTCGCGAAGATACTCTTCCCAATTGACCCACTTCCGCACGAACTCACGGTCGAAGAGATCTTCTTGCAACAGGATGTTACACATGGCGAGCAGGATCGCGGCTTCGCTTCCCGGCCACGAGGACAACCAGTAGTCCGCCTTCGAGGCGGTATTGGAAAGCCGGGTGTCGATGACGCAGATCTTTGCGCCGGCTTCTTTACCTTCCATGATTCGTTGGGCGTGGGGATTAAAATAGTGGCCGGTCTCAAGATGCGAGCTCAACAACAACATGAACCGCGCATTGGCGTGATCCGGCGATGGCCGGTCGATACCGGACCAAAAGGCGTAACCCGCGCGCGCGCCGGCGGAGCAAACGTTGGTATGGCTGTTGTGGCCGTCAATGCCCCAGGCGTGAAAGATCCGCTGATGATAAAGCAGTTCATACCCTGGGCGGCCGACGTGATACATGATCTCGTTGCGCCGATCCTCTTGCAGCGCTTTGCGCACGCGTCCGGCGATATCGTCGAGCACTTCATCCCAACTGACCCGCTCCCACTTGCCCTCTCCTCTTTTGCCCACACGCTTTAACGGATAGCGGATGCGCTCTGGATCGGTCACCTGATTGAGTGTGGCCGGCCCCTTGGCGCAATTTCTGCCACGGCTGCCGGGATGCTGCGCATTGCCTTCAAAGCGCTTGATCTGTACGGTTTCCTTGTCGACAAACCCAACAAGACCGCAACCGGCTTCGCAGTTAAAACAAATCGTCGGAATGATTTCGTAGTGCTTCTCAACTTTCCTTGGCCATTGCGCCGTGTCGTATTCCACCCAGTCGTCCCACTTCTCCACCGGCGGGTAGCTCGCCAAACCGCCGCTCGGTGCATCGAGTCTCATTGCGCTAGGATTAAGAGGTTGCGGATTGTCACTCATGTTAAAAATCCTTCTTAGCTTAGTGGTATCGCTTGACCGGCTTTGATCCAGAGATTTTCGTAGATCCATAATCCGATCAGGGCCAACACCGAGGCGATCAGATTGAGAACAACCGAGCCGCCCGGCCAGAGTATCAGCGCCGTGGGAACGATCGCGCCCAGCCCGATGCCGAAGAGCCAAAACTGTTTGCTCAAGGCGCCCTTCAATAGTAAATCTCCCGCGCGCACGGCGTCTTCCGAGCCGTGTTTCATAAACAGGTCGCCAAAAATCATCGCCACGCCGGCGCACAGCGACACAACCAGTAAGTTGCCCAACCAGTAAAATAGCGGCTCACTGACGCCGATAACGGAACCGATCAGGATCAACATCGCCGCTCCCGCGCTGATCGCCTGAATCAATAGATGCCAGAAGAGCAGCGGGCTCTGCCAGAAATCGCGCCCGCGTGCTTGGGCGAAAAGAAAAGCTGAATAACCCGCCGATGCGATGGCGAAAAGCGCGGTGGGCCAGATAACCAAGTGTGACACGCGGCCTTGGGTGATGCCTTGGCCGAGCCAGACTGCCGCGAGGGCACCGTAGATCATCAAAACGTAACCGCCCAACACCAACCATGAATTCAGATTGGGTTTGGTCATGAGAAAGAAAAACCGGCTGGGCTTTTTGAGGTCGAAAACTAGGAAGAGCATGGTCGCGAGCAAGAAAATCAAAGAGACCGCCGGACTAATAAAATTGAGCACCACCGCATCCTGCTCGAAGCCCATGTTCACGAACAGCGCCGATAACAGCAGCACGCCGGCCGAAATCGATTTGGTCCACAGATAAGTGGCGATCTTCTTGCCCCAAGGCGTCATGTGCGGCACGTCGTAGACTTCACGCGCGCCGCCGGGCATGGGGCGGTCAGATTTGCCGTTGCTCAAAGCGTAAAGATCTTCGCCTGGTTGTTTGTCGGCCCATAAGTACGTCGACTGCTGCTCCATCATGGTTGGACTCAGCAGGTCGCCTTCCACGCCGACGTAGAAAAGTTTCGGCTTGGTGCCCTTTTCAGGCTTACGCACGCTGACTTTGTCCATGGCGATGCGCTTGCTGATTTCACTCTGAGGATCATCGAGATCGCCGGAAAGAATCGCCTGGGTTGGACAGACCACCTCGCAGGCGGGCTTGTAGCCCATCTCGACGCGCGAAGCATCGAAGTTGCACTTGGCCGCGGTGTTGCGATCGGGGTCGATGTAGAGCGCGTCGTAGGGGCATGCTTGCATGCAGGACTTGCAACCGATGCAGCGCTC
>JBGQBP010000118.1:0-11322 GCA_041494945.1 Binatia bacterium
GCGACGCCGCAAAAGAGGCGAAAGCCGAGCTGCGTCTTTCTCCCGGGAATAAAGGTTGGACAGAGCGCGCCCGCGAGCGAGAGAAAAAAAACAAGAGCCAGGTAATTGCCGAACTGAGCGGGGTTGACGAAAGGTCCGGAGGTCCGAGGAGCGGCGCCCGCCAGCGGCGCTCCCCAATCGTAAGGGACGAAGAACCACAGGATCTTTCCGTTCCAGGCAAAAGTCTGCGCGATTCCAATTGTGGCTACGATCAAACCGCTGAGCAAGACAGCCATAAGAACCGCGCGGATAAAATTTACTTCCGTAGGGTTGATGTCACTGTTGTGAGAAGACCACCGGTCAGAAACTCTGAAAGGGTAAAGGAGGATGAAAAAGAAAAAAATGCTATAGGCTACGAACTTCAGAAGGTCGGTCCGGGTTAGAGATGGGTCAATGGTGAGTGGGAGCCATAATTCAGGCGTAAGGCGTGAGGCGGAAGGCGCAACGGGGGAGGGGTTGTAATCTTCAGGTTGCGAGAAGGGTACCGGTACCCCACGGCGGACCTCGTCCGGCGTTGGCAGGATGACCGCTGCCCTCCGACCTCCGACCTCTGACTTCTGACCGCTTTGCGCTTTTCCTCCCACCGGATCCTCGTAGGGTGCCTTTTCCGGCCATCCGGGGAGGCTTTTTTGATAGAGTTCGTAAGTCGAGGGCGAAAGGACGCGCAAAAAAGCGGGCGGCAGCGGTATCATTTGAAAAAGAAGGAGAACAAAAAATAACGTCAGGGGTAAGACGAGAGGGGTGAGGGGTGAGGAGTGAGGGGTGAGGCGCACCCCTAACCTCTCACCCCTTACGATGATGAGCTTTGCCATCCAGAGAGCAACAAGAATGAAAATGGCGATTTCGAGAAGGGAGAACGCCCAGGTATGAACGGAACCAAAAGCGAGAGGCGTGAAAAAGATCAAAAAGAGGACCGCGCCGGTCGTAATCCGATCGAACCACCTAAGCATCAAGAGCTTTTCTAGTACTATTCGGGATTATGATTGTCGGAATTGTGATAATAGGAATAATAATGACTGTAACCATAAGAGTAGCGGCCGTTTACTAGATCAACTTTGTTAAGCACCGTCCCTAAAATCTTCGCGCCTGAAACCAAGAGGCGAGCACATGCGTCTCTGACTACTTGCTTCGGAGTATTTTGACTGTCGATCACTATCACGACGCCATCCGCCATCGCCGACAATGCAATGGCATCGCTCACCGGCAACACCGGAGCCGAGTCGATGACCACGCAGTCGTACTCTTCCTTGAGGACGCTCAGCAACTCGCTCATGGTTCTCGAGCCTAGAAGTTCCGTCGGATTGGGCGGCACTGACCCGCTATTGAGGAAATAGAGGTTTTCAACCGACGCCTTCTTGATCGCCGTTTTGGCTTCCATCTGGCCGGCCAAGACTTCCGAAAGACCCGCCGTGTTTTCCATTTTAAGGACCTGATGGCAGCGCGGACGGCGCAGATCGGCATCCACCAGCATGACACGCAAACCCATCTGGGCATATACGACCGCCGTATTGACTGCCGTAGCCGTCTTCCCTTCTTTTTGCGTTGCGCTGGTGAAAACGATTGTCTTGGGAGGCCCCCCCGCTAATGAAAGCAAAAGAGCCGTGCGGATCGTACGATAGGATTCCGTGAGCACCGAAAGGGGGTGGTGAGAAAGCACGAGTTCTTTGCCATCAACCGACGTCGGCGGCTCTATCCTCCGGGG
Organism: Binatia bacterium; assembly: GCA_041494945.1. Taxonomy (GTDB): domain Bacteria; phylum Desulfobacterota; class Binatia; order UBA9968; family UBA9968; genus JAJPJQ01. Next base: position 1,742 of record JBGQBP010000118.1, read on the forward strand.
AATTACGCGAGCCAGCAAATTCTGCCCATAAGGGTCGGTATCGTGATTCAGCTTCAAAAAGTCCGGCACCATGCCTAGGCTCGGCAGATGGAGATACCGGCTGACGTCGTCGGCTTTCTTGAAGGTATCGTCCAGGTGCTCCAGGATAAAAACTATGCCAAACCCTGCAAACAACCCGAATAATAACGACAACGCAAGCGTTCGCCCCTTCTTCGGATATGACGGCGCCTTCGGCACCGTCGCATTTTCTACCACAGAGACGTTAGAGGTACGCACCTCTGCCGCCACCCCCATTTCTTTCATGCGTTGGAGCACGGCGTCGTAAAGCTGGCGGTTTGTATTCACCCCCCGTTCCAACATTCCGTATTCCACCGCCGCGTCTTTAAGATTGAGAGTGGCCTTTTTCTGCTCCTCCATTCTGGCCCTAAGTTCTTTCTCCTTTGTTGCGGCGGCAGCGTAAGCGGACTCCATCGCCTTGACTTGAGCTTGGACTTCCTGCTGCAAGCGCCGCCGGACATTATCAAGCTGCACTTTGGCTTTATCTAAAGCCGGGTAGCCGGGCTTGAACTCAGCCGCAAGCTTCAAATATTCGCCTTCCGCCTGAGCCAACTGGCCCTTGAAGGTAATGACCAGGGCGCTTTTGAGCACGTCGGGAAGGGACTGCGGGTCGACGCTGCGGATCAGTTTTACCTGCGCCTCGACAGCTATTCGCTCCGCTTCCGCTTCCGTGAGCCGCCTGCTGAGATCGGAAAGCCTGTCCACGACGATATTTTCCTTATCGCTCAAGGATATGATCCCGCGGTCGCGGCGATAGGCATTGAGGGCCTCTTCGGATTTTTCTAGACGGTCTTTTAGTTCTACCAGCTTCCCTTCCAGGAAATGGAGTCCTTCTTCATTAGCCCGCAGCCGTAGATCGATCCCAAAGCCGACATACGCGTTCGCATGGGCATCAGCCAAACGCGCCGACAAGCTCGGGTTGGCGGTGGTGAAGTTGATATTGACGAGGCTGGTGCCACGGACCGGGTCTATTCTCAGAAGCGAGAGGTAAGCATCAACCAGATCCGAGTCCGCTCCGGAAGCTGCCGAACTATTGTTTTTGGACTCGCTGCTGGAAGAATTTCGCGAGGCACTAGACCATAGACCCGCTAGAAATCCCTTTTTTTCGCCGGAATCACCTAAAAGCTTGCTCGGGGTCAGCCCCTCGCTCGAGATGACACGGGCCGATAGAGAACGACTCTTCAAGGTTTCATATTGAGTCTTATAAAAACTAGACTCGGCAGTGCTGATAGGATCAGCCGTGGCGCCTTGGAAATTGAGAATCTGCGGCGGTTTGTATTCGATGAGAACAGTGCTCTGAGCCGTATAGAGAGTGGTCCGCGTCAAAACATAGACCAGGCCGATGAGAAGAGCCGTAACAGCGCAGGAAACAATCAGCCATAAGTATTTAAGTAATATATGCCAGTACTCCCTGAGTATCGGCTTATCGTCATCGAAATCATTTATAGGTTGGTCGAGGACAATAGGTTCTTCGTCGGCTGGCTGCGCAGTACGTCTTATGAAGTATGGCGAAGGCTCATTCATCCGGTCAGGCTCCCGCAAGCACCAGTATTTATTTCAATGAAGCTGGGACTTAATATAGAGGGACACGCGTTGCTCATTTCATAGGAACCTGACTATTAACACCTATGCTAATGATCTTGGTGAAAAAGTTGTAAAGTGCGTAAGGGATCAGCTTGGAATTGGTGGATGAAATCTCCACAATGTCACCCCCCTGGAGCGCGATGTCAGCTTCCTTGCCGTCTTTGATATCTTGAAGGTTAGCGACCAGCGTGGTCTTACCTCCGTCCTGCCCGGCCCTGATAATTTTCACATTCGCCGTATCGGCAGGAAATGACGGGCCACCGGCCGCGCCGACTATCCCGGACACCGTCAATCCTGGAGTGATCGAATAGGCGCCCGGTTTTTCCACCCATCCCTCAACTAGAATCTGACCGCCTCCCGGAACCATGATGATATCTCCGGGTCGGACCGGCAGAGAAAGATAGGCTTGGTGACCTCCATACGCCAACTCTTTGATATCGATTAGGATCGCGTCGGTTTTCTTAAGCAGGAGCGCAGAAGGGTCTTTGGCGTGCAGCCCGTCGGGCAAAGACGCAAGTAGTTTGATTCTCTCCTGTTCCTCCACCGGCTCCGCCGGGATAAGTTGAATCCGCGGATCAGCCACAGGCAAGATTCCTCCGGCGCGGGAAATGACGTCCATGATGGTATCAGCGCCGCTACTGAGGCTATAAAGGCCGGGTTTTCCCACTGCGCCCAGAACGGCCACCTGCCGGCTTCGGTATTCCTTGATAAAAATGGCCACGCGAGGGCTGTACATATAGGTTTCCAACTTGGTCCGGATTGCTTGCGCAAGCTCTTCTTCTCTCAAACCCTCGGCCTGAATACGCCCCACAAAAGGCAAAGAAATCGTGCCCTCACCGGACACTCGTACGGTCTTGGCTCCGATCTCCGGCATTGCAGGAACGGAAATTTCGATCACATCACCGGCGCCGACGGGATAATCGAGGCCGGCCCCCTGGCGTCTTCGCTCCTGCCAAAGGGACGCCAATCTCTCTAAATCCCGCGTCTCTCGACCCAGCGACTTAGGGGTATTTTTCGTTTCGTCCTGTGAAGGGGGTGGAACTGGGGTTTGATCTGACTGTGAAGCAGGACCTAGTAAAGAACACCCTGCAATGAAAAGTAAGCACAACCATCGATTGGAGCGGACAAGGAAGGACTTCATTGCTACTCCTTTAGGTATGTCCGAACCGAGCAATCCAACCGGAGGAGCTATTGGGACGAAGTCCCCGACTTGCTACCCTCAAATACTCCGGCGGCGGCCAGAATTCCCGATATGAGGCCGGCACCGCCCAAGAAAATAAGCCCCCCGGTTGCCATCGGACTCAAACCGAAAAAGCCAGCACTTTCATCTACACCAGGGGTAGCTGTCGCTAAGGCATCAGCGTTCTCTGAAACGAGCCAATTGACCGTGAGGCCCTCGGCGCCAAGAGCGCTGAGGACGGTTTGTCCTTTAAAAGGAGATTTGAGAGGATCCAGCGTTAGCTGGTATTGCCCCGTGGCCAGGTTCCGCATAACGTACGGCTTCTGAGTGTCGGTTATTGCTTCGCCCATAATCTTTCCCGATGGATCTTTCGCTATGACCTTCATCCCAGGGACAGGCAGGCCCGCGGTGTCGTACACGACACCGATCAACATGGAAGTAGCCGGCCCACCCATGACTCGCGCGGGCATCCAGGATAGAACCAGCGTAACGGCAAGAAGCTTGCAAAAAACCTTCTTCATACGGCGCCTCCTTATTAACTTAACCTCTTAACAACACCCCCCACCTAGTAGAACCGATTCTCAGTTAAATATCAATTGAAAAATCCGCGCCAGAAATCTCGAAAGCTGTACGTTTACGTTTATAACAATTATCGAATTAGGGTGTCAAGCAATAAATTATGTCTTGTTGTAGGAACGTAACTATGTCCGGGGGTAACCCTCTGTGCCGCCAACGGTCAATGACACTGCTTGAGATCTGGTATTTGCGGCTGGCAGCACTGACTGTCAAAACTCCAGTTTCTACTTCCTCAACAACCTGTCGCTTGAACCCCACTTCGAACTTCCGTCGTTGTTTGCCCACCTATCGACTCCTTCCCGCAGGACGATCTTACCCCGCTGTTGAGCCGATCTCACCCTCCTCAAATTCTCAGATTTTCTCTCCAGTCAATGGGGCGCAGTCCACTTTGCAAGCCTGGAGCATATCGCTGGCTTTGTGGGGCGGCTCGCAGGGGCGTCTGTCACCGCCCATAGAGCCGATCGATGAAGCCGGACTTTCGAATTTCCTCTATCAGGCTCGCATCGATAAAGTCCTCTGCCTTGGCACCGCGCGCCTTCGGGTTAGGCACCGAATCCAACGCGGCCTGGATCCCTTTAGTCTCGGGCACCGGATACTCGCGCAGGCTTTTACTTAGCCGATCATAAACCTCCTTGGCCACCTTGGGGTCTTTGATCCCTTCATCCTTAAGGACCGATAAGGCAGCCTCGGGACGAGTCTTAAAGATCTGCGTTCCTTCGATGTAGGCCCTCAACAAATTGCGCACGGTCTCCCGCCGCTCTCTCAGCATCGAGGTTGGGATGAGAATCCCAAAACGAGCATAATCGAGGGGGAGCTCCGCCAAGTCTGCCAGGATCCTGCAGCATCCGGTAGCCAGAACTCTGGCGATATGGTCCGGGCTTACGAGACCCGCATCGACATGACCCACCGTGAGAGCGGCGATGCGAGTCGGGGTATTGCCCGACGCCAAGATCGTCAGCTCCTTTTCCGGATTCAATTTCCAGAAGCGCAGAACCATGCGGGTGGTAATATCCGAGGCCGAACCGATGCCGCTTACAGCCACCCTTTTCCCCTTGAGATCCTCCGCTCTCGCAATCGCCTTCTGTACGACGAAGTAATGCTCAAGCCGATTGATCGTTACCGCGATCACCTTCAGATCCAATATGCCGGAAACTGCCAGATTGATCATCGCGGGAACGTCGGAGTCGGATACGGAGATGTCTCCGGCAGCCATCGCCATGGCCAATGTTCCACCACTGGTAAAATAGACGGATTTTACACTCAAACCGTGCTTCGCCCAAATTCGCTCCTTTTCGATCACCTGGCGCAGGTCTGTGCTGATCCCTGATCCGCTATAGCCCAAGACCACAGACTGGGCCTGTAAGGCACCGATGCTGAATTGCCACGACAACAAGAACGCGACTAAAGACGCCACGCTCCGGATACTCATATCTTCCCCTCCTTTCAAAAAAACATTGTGAAAGGTTCAAAGGTTCAAGGGGCCTTATTCGATCCCGTATTTTTGCCGGTTGCGGAGCACCCGTTCCATCGTTTCCGGATCGGGACGGCACTCCGGCTGCAAAGGCTCCAGCATGGGCTTGGTGGCGTCGATGATCAGCTTGTCCGTCCTGGACCCTAGACTCTTTTCATGATGAGTCATTGTGGGATCGAGAATATTGGCGGAGACATCCTTGATGATCTCAAGGTCGCGGTCGACTCGGACTCGCGTCGTTACGGCCCAGTTGACCTGCGCGAGATCGTTCGGGTCGATATCGTCGTCCACCACGGTGACCATCTTCAACGTTCTACCGGCCGTCGTTCCCAGAGCCGCCAGTCCCACCATCTTGCCGTAGCCGTCATAGGCTTTCTTGACGGACACGACGGCATTTAGATAGCCGCCGCCGCCGGACGTATAATGAATTTTCTGGACACCGGGAAGCGGGAGTTGGCGCAGAAGCTCCGCTTCATTGCTGATACCCGACACCACGCAGGTTTCGTGGTGTGGCAGACCTTCATAGCTCGCCTGAAAAATCAGATTTTTTCGATGCGTGATCGCTTTGATTTGAATCACCGGTCGGGGCGCGCGCTCGCCATAATAGCCTGTAAATTCACCGAACGGACCTTCGTCGCGCAGAACGCCGAGCGGAATTTCCCCTTCAATGACCACTTCGGCCGACGCCGGAACCTCTAAAGGTATGGTTTCGCATGGCACCATCTGAACCGGCGCGCCGCGCAACGCGCCGGCCATCGCTATCTCATCGACACCGAACGGAAAAGGCGCCACGGTCGCAATGTAGACAGCCGGATCCAGCCCAATCGCAATCGCGACCGGAAAGGCGTTGCCTCGCGCATGAGCTTTCTCGAAATGATGACGGATGTGCCGGTAAGGAGCGGCCAGCAGTCCAATGGTTCTTTCGTCGTGGACCATGGTTCGGTACATGCCCGCGTTTCGGATTCCGGTCTCAGGATCCTTGGAGATGTAGCAGGGAAAAGTAATATAGCGGCCGCCGTCCAACTTATTCCACCAGGGAATAGGGAGTTCGAACAAATTGACGTCCTTGCCGACTCGCACTACCTCCTTGCAAGCCCCATCCTTCACGATCTCGGGCGGAATGGGTTTTTCCGTGCGGCGGATCCACTCGCGATGGACATTATCGGGATCACACTCCAGCGCGAGGCAATAGCGCTTGCGGGTAGCCAGTAGATTGACGACTAAGGGATAAGAGCTCCCTTTCAGCCGTGAGAAGTAGAGCGCTCTGTTCCGCTCCTCACCGCCGCGATCCAGCGCGAGCCGGCAAACGGCGCCGAGTTCGTACTTCAAATCCACCTCGGGCTCCACTCTCAAAAGCTCTCCCTCTCTCTCTAACCGCTGCAAAAAAGCCCTTAGATCAGGGTAAGGCATAAAACCTCCCGTTCATCTCATCCCGGATGGCTTGAACTTTTCCCATCGTTCAAAACGTTCCAACAGTTCAAGACGGTCCGGGCTCGATGAAACTTGCACGCTCGTGTTTCGGATAGACAGAAAATTCATTCCCACAATATGGACAGTGGCAATAGGATTCGGGAATCGTGAAAAACTCCGGCCCGATGCAAAATTTTCGTCGGCACCGGGGGCAAGTTACATAAATCACTTCGGCCATCTTTCCCCTCGTCGACTCTCGGCTAAAATCCTTCTTCGGCGCTGCCCTTCCACGGAATGCTTTCAAAGATAGCTCTTAGCCGCCGGCTGTCTTTGATCTCGTCAGGAATCGATAGCTTTTCGGCAAACGGTTGCCCCAGCGGCTTAGTACAATCAAACCCGACCTTTGTCCCTACGATGCCTGCGGCGCTGGGATCCAAAGCGGGTCCGGTGAGGCCCGGAAGAATCAACAGATCACGATCCCCTTGGAAACGCGTCGCCAGCGCATGGAGAACCTCGCTCTCATCGAAAATGTCAACGTCCTCATCGAAGACGAAAGCGTGCTTCACGAGGTAGTGGGACAGAAGTCCGGCGACGAGCGCAGATCGGCTCGATCCCTCGATCACGTTCTCCATCTGAATGTAAAGATGAAAGACACCGCAACCCGACATTGGCACATAAACATTTTTCACGGTGGGGACGGCCCTTTTGATCGCCTCGAAGGCCATTCCTTCCCGCGCCACGGAAGAAACCCAATGGGTTTGTCCCACCGGGATGCTCTCCCAATAAGCGTTCTTTCTGTGCGTGATAGCTGTGACCTTGATGAACGGATTCCACTTCTGAGGCCCCGAATAGCGTGTATATTCTCCGAACGGCCCCTCGGGTTTTCTCTGACCATGAGGAATGATGCCTTCAATCACCACCTCAGCATCCGCCGGCACCAGGAAATCATCGCCCAACGTTTCCGAGGGCGTGAGACGCAAAGGCTCGCCGAGAAAACCGCCGGCCGTAGCGTAGTGGCTGTCCCCCAGGGCGATTCCCGCTTCACACCCCAGAACCACCAGAGGATGGTGCCCGATCCAGTAGGCGGCTCTCATGTCTTGCCCGCGCTGCTCGTGCTTCGCCAAGATCAGGACGTTGTGAGTGGCAGGGGTTAAGTAGACGCCGATCTCGTCCCGCGATTTGATCCAACCCCGATGGATGGCTGAATTCTCCACACCCGTATCCGGGTCATAACAGGTAAGAAACCCGGCCGTGATATAAGGCCCGGGATCCATCTCATGGTGGATCGGCGCCGGGAAGGTCGTCGCGTCGACCTTCCCGCCGGTCGCGATCATCTCTTTTACCGGGGCCTCTTTCTTTGGCACCACAACCGGGAGAATTCTTTTTTGCAGGCGATCGTTATAGGCGCTGCCGATGCGCTCGGAGGTGGTGTTTAGAAGAGACGCGATGCGCCTTCGACTGGAATGGACGAAGGTCACGAGATTAAACGGGAACTGCTTCTCTCCGTTCCCGACGTTCTCGAAGACAAGTATCGGGAACCGATGCGCCTTCTCCATCTCGCCGAGAAGCGCGGTGATCTCGTACTTTCTGTCCACCTTTTGCTTAACCCGAACGACTTCTTGAGGAAATGAAGACGAATAGGAGTCAAGAAAACTTCTCAGGTCATACATTGACCCCTCCCGACCGGCGACGAAGATCTTCCGGGATCAACCGTCGCAATAACCAAGCCACTTACTCTGCCCTAAGTGCTTGCTATAAAAGCTGCGTGCCTCCATCCAACAGTTGAGAATTAGCGCCACATTTTTTCCGACATTTAGGAAGCAGGCATTTGCTTTGGACTCTCCGCGGCGGCAAAGCGTGCCCTATTTCATTGGCATATCTCTTGCCTCTTCCTTGTTCCGAATTCCGATAGTAGACCGACGGCGCCGTTAATCAGACCGGAATAATCCTCGAACCTACGAAGTTTATCTGTATGGTTTTGAGACGTTTTCTATCCACATCGTTGATCCTGTTCTGCGCCTTTATTCTATCGCCTATCTCTCAAGGCCAAGAGAAAGCTTCGGCGGAAAAAATTCGCATTACCTATGCAACCAACTCGCTCGCGTTTCTCGTCACGTTTATAGCCAAAGACCGGGGATTCTATGGCAAGAACGGTCTCGATGCGGAATTGGTGCAGGTTCGGCCCGCGGTAGCGATTGCAGCTATTCTCAGCGGCGATGCGGACTACGCCGAGGTTCTGGGCTCGGCGATCCGGTCCGCGGCAAAAGGAGCGCCTATCCGCGCGATCTCGACCTCTATCCGTGCCCCTTTTTTTAGTCTTGCAGCGCAACCCAAATTCAAAAGCGTTAAGGAATTGACCGGGCGGTCCATCGGGGTGACGGCCATCGGGGGAACGAATTACATCAGCACGAGATCGGTATTGCAGCACTATAACGTGGATCCCGACCGCGGCGTCAATATTATTCCCATCGGTGACGAAGGTCTCATGTATGAGGCTTTGAAGATCGGCCGCGTCGATGCCGTGATGGTCGCGCCTCCTTTTTCGATCAGGCTAAAGCGGGAAGGCTTTCCTTTGTTGGCTCATACGTCTCAAGTTCTTTCCATTCCTTTTGTGGGACTTTCCACGACCCTCAAGAAGATCAGCCAAAACCGCTCTCAAATCAAAAAAGCGCTGAAGGCGGAAATCGAGGCGTTAAGATATCTCCATGCGAATCGCAGCGGCGCCGTGGAAGTGATTCGCAAGCGCTTTAACATGGACGAACAAACCGCACGCGAGTCCTATGACGCTGTGATCGACGCCTTCACTAACGACGGAAGACTCTCCGCGGACGGAGTGGACGGCCTGTTGGCCTCGGACAAAAAAGACGGGCTGATTCCAGGCTCGGTGACGGTGGATCGGGTGGCGGATTTTTCGCTGGTGGAAGAAGCGTTGAAAGAATTAGGCGGCTAGGCCGCGGGGATCGAGGGCTTTGCCGCGCAGTCGAGGAGATCACGATGGAAGAATCCAGAAAAAAGATTCAGGCGCTCCTTCAAGACAAGAACCGGATGCTGATCGGCGGAGAGTGGGTCAAGAGCGTCTCGGGACAGAGCTTCTCTACCGAGGACCCGGCCAGAGAAGAGAAGCTCTGCGAGGTTCCATTCGCGGCAGAGACCGACGTAATTCGGGCCGTTGAGGCGGCCCGGAAAGCATTTGTTTCCTGGCGCAAGGTCGATCCCTTCGAGAGAGGGCAAAAGGTCGCAGCGCTGGCCGACGCCCTGCGGGCGCATGCCGAAGATTTCGCTCTCCTTGACGCAGTCGATTCC
>JBGQBP010000119.1:0-11265 GCA_041494945.1 Binatia bacterium
CGAGACAATCGTTTGCCGAGGCGTTGTTGACATGGGCGAGGCTATAAGTTATTTGCAGATTCTTCGAGTGCTCCAGCCATGAGCCAAGCGAAAGTTTCCGTAAGAAAGCTGTGCAAGGCCTATCAGGGCCGGAATCGCGGCGACGTCACGGTGTTCAGAGATATCGACCTCGACGTTCGCGTCGACGAGTTCATCTGCGTCGTGGGACCGAGCGGCTGCGGCAAGACCACCTTAATCAAGATCATCGACGGGCTGATTCCCGCGACTTCCGGGCAAATCTACATCAACGGCGCCGCCATCTCCCGTCCCGGTTACGACCGCGCTTTCGTCTTTCAGGCGGATTCGCTCTATCCGTGGCGCACCGTGCTCGACAACGTGGTGTTCGGGCTGGAGATCAAAGGCACCGAAAGCGGCGACCGATACGCCAAGGCGCGCGAGCTGATTAAACTGGTGGGGCTCGGCGGCTTCGAATCGCATTATCCGCACGAGCTGTCGGGCGGGATGAGACAGCGCGTCAATCTGGCGCGCGCGCTCGCGGTCGATCCGGAGATTATTTTAATGGACGAGCCGTTCGCCTCTCTCGACGCCCAGACGCGCGAGGTGATGCAACTGGAGCTGCTTAAGGTCTGGTGGAGCAGAAAGAAGACGGTCATCTTTATCACGCACCAGATCGACGAGGCGGTTTATCTCGGAGACCGGGTGGTCGTATTCTCGGCGCGCCCGTCTACGATCAAAGCCGATATCCGGGTGGAGCTGCCGCGTCCCAGGAGCCTCGCGATCAAGCGCACGCCCGAGTTTCTGGCGTACGTCGGTGAGATTTGGCAATTGATCGAGGCGGATGTCTTAGAATCCGTCGCCCATTCCGATTAGCAGCTTGCGCGTCTATTCGTTTTCTAAGGCGCGCCAGGGCGCCAATTTATTCTCGGCCAGTTTCAGCCCGCCCGTGATCGCGACTCCGGCGGCGGCAAAGACGAGAATTCCCGCGAAGAGCAGCGGAGTATTGAAAGTCTGTCCGGCGAGCGCGACGAGAAATCCCAGCCCGGCGTTGGCGAAAAAAAACTCTCCCACCACCACACCCGTCAATCCGCGCCCGACGCCGAGGCGAAGTCCGGTGACGATGTATGAGAGCGAGAAAGGAACCAGAACTTTGAATAGTATCTGGAGGCGCGAAGCGTTGAACGAGTGCGCGACTTCGACCAGGCCTGGATTGACGGAATAGACTCCGGCAAACGTGTTCACGATGATCGGGAATACAGCCACGCTGAAAACGAGCGCGACTTTAGACTCCAATCCTACTCCGAAGAACATGATGTAGAGAGGAGCGAGGGCGACCAGCGGAGCGGAATAAAGGCCGGAGATCCACGGATCTAAATAGTCTCGAACGATCCTGACCGTCCCCATCAGGAAGCCGAGAGCCACGCCGACCAGGGAAGCCAGCACGAATCCAAGAACGAACTCGTATCCGCTCGCGTAAAGGTGCTTCCAAATCTCTCCGGTCCGGAACAGGTCGGCGAGCGCGACGACGACTTTGCTAAAGGGGGCCAGAATTTTTTCATCCCGCACGACGTACCAGGCCGCCGCCTCCCAAAGAAGCGCGAGCCATAGAAAGGTGACCGCGCCGCGAATCCTGGCGCGATGGCGGCCATAAAGGCCGACGCGACCGAAGTCGGAAAATTCCGCGGCGGTGGTCTCTGGTCGGGCCATGGGAGGCTCTGACGAGCCCGAGGCTCCGGGAAGAAATTTTCCGGAGCCTCGGGGTTGCGATTACTTGGAGAGCGCTTTCTGCCGGAAACTCAAGTCGAGGAACTTGTTCGGGTCGGGAATCGGCTTGGAGATCGCCTCAATCTCGACCATGTCCTCGAGCGTTTTCTTGATCACGTCCGCCGTGATGTCGCCGCGATTGTAGACTTTCAGGTCGGCGACGTACTTGTCGTAGGTTCTCTCGACGGAGGTGCGCTGCGCCTTGCTCAAATCGACCATGAGATCCACGGCCCCGCTCTTGTTCTTCGTGTTGTTGATCCAGTCCTGGGTCCGATAGACGGCGCGCAAAAACGAGACGAGGAACTTCTCGTTCGCAGTGGCCCAGGCGCGCGTCACGGCGAAGACAACGCCGGGGACCACGGAAGCCTCGTAAACGCCGCCCAGTTTACGATAGCCCGCGTCCATGGCCTCGAAGTTGAGCGGCTCTGTGACTAAAGCGCCGGCGATCTGCTTGGATTGGATGGCGGCATAACGCTTGCCCGAGCCGCCTACTTGCAGGATGTTGTAATCGTTGTCTTTCAGGCCATGTTTCCTGAAAAGCTGGCGCAGGCTGAGCGTGCTGGCCGATTGGAGCTGAGAGACACCAATCACCTTGCCTTTCAAGTCGGCGTAGGTCTTGATCTCAGGCTGCACCAACAGATCCCACGTGGGGAGGCGAACTTCGTTGCTGACGATAATGACGTCTCCCTGGCCTTTGATCGTGGCCAGCATCGCGACATCGGGCGTGGGACTGGCGACGTTGATCGCTCCGGTCACAAGCGCCGTGACCGCCTGGGACGTCACGTCGAAGCGCGTCGAGTCAACGTCCAGCCCTTCGGCTTTGAAAAAACCATTGGCTTGGGCCTGAAAGACGTCCCAGTAGTATCCGGGCTCGGCGACGTAACCGTGCTTGATCTTCTTCAGCTCCTGAGCCAGCGCGCTCCCGCGGGCGGCGCTTAGAGCAGCGGCCACAAGTACGAACAGGGCCAACAAAATTGTTTTAGTTCTTTTCATGAAGGGCTCCTCCTTTTATATGTATTAAGACAGGCGCCAGGGCGCCATGCGATTTTCGATGATTTGCAACAGAGCAATGGCCAAAACTCCGGCCAGAGAAAAAATCAGCACGCCTAAGAAGACTCTCGGAGTATCGAAGTTCTGTCCGGCGATGGAAATCATGAAGCCGAGCCCGGCCGTGGCAAAAAAAAGCTCGGCTACGACGACGCCCGTAAGCGCGCGCCCCACGCCGAGACGAAGCCCGCTGATGATGAACGGAATCGCCGCGGGAATCTGGACCTTGAAAAAGATTTGTAGCCGGCTGGCGCGGAATGATGAGGCCACTTCCAGCAAATTCCGCTCGACCGAGAGGATGCCGGCCTGGGTGTTAATAATGATGGGGAAAACTGCGATGGTAAAAACCAAGGCCACTTTAGAAGCGAGCTGTATTCCGAAGACAAGAATGTAAAAAGGGATCAAGGCCACCAGAGGTGTCGCATAGAGCGCCGAGATCAAGGGCTCCAGATATTCGCGCATCCGCGTGCTCGTGCCCGTAAGAAAACCGAAGAAGACTCCTGCGACGGCCGCGAGACCGAAGCCTAAGAGAAACTCCACCAGGCTTACGTAGATATGCTTCCACAGCTCGCCCGTGCGGGCCAAAGCCCACATGGCGTCGAGAACCGACGATAAGGGAACGATGATCAGGCGATTCGTGAGCATGGTTCGGGCCAGGAACTCCCAGAGAACAAGCCCGGCGATCACGGAAATAACCGCGCGGGTGCGGACACGCCGTCCGGAGTCTACGCCGCGCTGCCCGGCTTTTGTAGGAGGAGAGTGATCGCGGTCCATATTGGTAATCGAAACTCGGCCAGAACGTTATTAGTCTTGGAGCGAATGCTTGTCAAGACGGATCGTGGAATTCAGATCTGCCTCCGTGTTAGATTGCGGGCATGAATTTGGAGGTCATCGAAAGGCAAAAAAAGATGATGCGCGCCGCAGGCCTCGATGCGCTAATCGCAATGTCGCCGGAGAATGTGACGTACACGACCGGAACGGTTGTCCCGTCCCAGTCGTTGATGCGCTGGCGGCACGCCGCGGCGGTCGTCACCGCCGACGGCCGGGCGGCGCTGCTGGTGATCGACATGGAAGCGACGACTGCGCGAGGAAATGCCGATCTGAAAGAGATCAGAGTTTATCGCGAGTTTACCGACGACCCGATGGAGAAGTTGGCCGAGCTATTGACCGAGCTTGGCTTGGCGGGCGGAAGATTGGGAGCAGAGCTGGAATATCTCCCGGCAAAGGATTTTTCGACGCTTCAGCGAAACCTTCCGCGCGCGACGGTCGCCGCGGCGGACGGAATCTTCCACAAACTGCGCCAGAGGAAGAGCCGCGCGGAGATCGATCGGCTGCGCTCGCTGAGCAAGATCACCGACCGGGCGATCGGAGAGACATTGAAGAGCGCCCGCGCCGGCATGAGTGAAATGGAGCTTGCGGGGGATTTGGTCGGCAGGATTTTTTCCGGCGGCGCGGATAATTTCAAGCTGATGATCATCGCCTCCGGCGAAAGGAGCCAGTATCCGAACGTCGGCCCGACGGAGCGGGCGTTGAAGCGGGGAGACTTGATCCGCATGGAGATTTTCGGCGTGAAGAACGGCTATCACGCGGGGGTCTGCCGCACGGCGGTCGTCGAGAGCGCGACGCCGGAGCAGGAGCGGATCTGGAAAAATCTGATCGAATGCAAATATCTGGTCATGGAGATGATCAAACCCGGCGCCTCCTGCAAAAAAATATATCAAAGCTTCCTAAAACACTTCGGCGCGCTCGGATTCGAGCCCATCAGCTTCGTCGGCCACGGGATCGGCCTGTTTCTCCACGAAGAACCGTATCTCGGCCGATACGGCGACGAGACATTGGAAGAAGGAATGGTGGTCGCCATCGAACCTCTGGTCTATATTCCGGGACGGATGGGGCTGCAAAACAAAGATATGCTCCTCGTTACGAAGAGCGGTTGTGAATTGCTTTCGAACGAGACGGCGACGGACGAACTGCTGCGCGTCGGCTAAAAAAATGTTGAATGTTGAATTTTGAGTTTTAATTCAACATTCATAATTCAAAATTCAAAATTGATTGAACGATGAAGATCGCACGGATCGAGACTATTCCGATCAAACTGCCGACCCGCCGTGTTCATCAGTGGGCGAGCCTCACGACGCCGATCGGCGTCTATGTAATCGTCAAGATCATTACCGACGACGGATGGACCGGCCTTGGCGAAGCGCCGGTGCTGAAGGACTGGGGCGGCGACTACATGAAGTATTACGGCGAAACACCGCGGACGACGGCTCATGTCATCAACGACATTTTGGCGCCGGCCATTGTCGGAGAGGATCCGCGCGCGATCGGTCTGATCCACAACGCGATGGATAAAGCGATCAAGGGTTATCCTTACGCCAAGGCCGCGCTGGATATGGCGCTCTACGACCTTTCGGGCAAGGCGCTTGACGCGCCGGCCTATCAACTCCTCGGTGGATGCTATCGCAGGCGCATCACCGTAGCGCACAGCATCGGCCTCATGGAGGTCGAAAAAGCCGTCGAAGAAGCGCTCCAGGTGAAAGCGGAAGGAATCAAAACCGTCAAGCTCAAAGGCGGGCAGGCGCCCAAGCGGGATATCGAGTTGGTCCGACAAATGAGAATCGCCTTGGGCCCGGAGATCCAGATCACTGTTGACGCGAATCAAGGTTACGCGACGCCGAAGGTCGCCGTGCAAACCATTAAAGCGATGGAGGAATACGGCATCCAATTCATGGAGCAGCCCGTGGAAGGCATCGATGCGATGGCGGTTGTGGCGCAGAGCGTCGATACTCCAATCATGGCCGATGAAAGCGCCTGGACGCCGCAGGACGTGCTGGAGATCGTCCGCAAAAAGGCCGCGGATATCATCTCGCTCTATACGACCAAGCCGGGCGGTCTCTTCAAGGCCAAAAAGGTCGCGGCGGTCGCGGAGGCCGCGGGCCTTCGGTGCAACGTGAACGGCTCGGTGGAAACCGGAATAGGAAACGCCGCCAACCTCCATCTCGCCGCCTCGACTGCCGTCGCATCGCTGGCCTGCGTCGTTCCGGTTTCAACGCCGATGGGGAAAGGCAAAAAGGGCATCGCCGGAATTTATTATACCGACGACCTCATCGCGGAGCCGTTCGAGTACGCGGATGGGGAGATTGTCGTGCCGGACAAGCCCGGCCTCGGCGTGGAATTGGACGAGGAAAAACTTGCGCGCTATCGGCTGAAGTGAGCAACCGGGATTCCATGCTTCATCCTCGCGGGAAAGTTTCATGGCGATTCAAAGGATTGCCGTCTTAGGCGCCGGTAACGGCGGCTCGGCGGCCGCGGCGGATCTCACGCTTCGCGGCTATGAGGTTCGGCTCTACTCCCGCTCGGAGCGAACGCTCCGGCCGATTCTTGAGCGCGGCGGCATCGAATTAGTCGAGGGAGATCAGAAAAACTTTGCGCGGCCGGCTTTAGTCACGAGCAGCATGGACGAGGCGGTTGCGGATGCCGAGCTGGTCATGCTTGCCGCCCCCGCCGTCGCTCACGCGGAGCTGGTCGCCGCAGCCGCCCGCAGCTTGCGCGCCGGACAAATCGTTTTTCTCAATCCCGGCCACACCGGCGGCTCGCTCCACGTCGCATCGCTTTTACGCGCGCTCGACCGCAAAATAAAAATCTGCGAGACGGTGACGCTGACTTATATCTGCCGCTCGATCGCTCCGGGAGCGGTCGAGATCTATCGCCGGACGACCAATCTCCGCTGCGCCGCGTTCCCGGGGAAATTCACCGCGGACCTCGTGCGCGAGATGGCCAGATTGTATCCTAGCATTGTGCCGGCGGAAAATGTCCTCGAGACCGGACTTTCGAACATCAACGCGATCATGCATCCCGCCGGCATGATCGGGAACGCGGCAAGAATCCAGACGGGCGATGGCGATTTTTACTTCTACCGCGACGGCATCACGCCCGCGATTGCAAACGTCATCGACGCCGTGGACGGAGAACGACTGAAGATCGTCGAGCGGCTGGGACTTTCTCCCCTGACCTTTGTCGAGTTATTTTATCAGGCGGGCCTGACGACCGAGCGCGCTCGCGCCAGCGGCTCCGTTTATGAAGCCATTCACGAGAGCGCGCCCAACCGGACGATCAAGTCGCCGACGACTCTGGACCATCGCTATCTTCACGAAGACGTCGCGTACGGCCTGGTGCCGATCTCGGAAATGGGAAGGTTCGTCGGCGTCGAGACGCGCGCGATCGACGGCCTCATCACGCTCGCGTCGGAGTTGAATCGAATCGACTACCGCCGCGACGGGCTGACGCTGGAGAAGATGGGCATCGAAGGAATTTCGCCTGAGCGTTTGCCGGCGCTGCTTCACGAAGGTTTTTTTTGAGATTTGAGATTTGAGATAGGGTA
Organism: Binatia bacterium; assembly: GCA_041494945.1. GTDB lineage: Bacteria > Desulfobacterota > Binatia > UBA9968 > UBA9968 > JAJPJQ01. The sequence goes on from JBGQBP010000119.1 coordinate 7,190, forward strand.
TTCCGAAGGAAGTGAGGACAAGATGAGAGTCGGACTCTGCTTCGACGGTTTTTATTCGATAGGCGAGATGATCGAGCTTGCGCGGCGCGCCGACAAGATCGGCATGGAATCGATCTGGATGTCGGATCATCTCTGTTTTCGCGACGCGCTCACGTCGGCCATGGCATTTTTGGGCGCGACGAAAAAAATAAAGGTTGTCCCTGCGCCGCTCAGTCCCTATTCGCGCCACCCGATCATCTCCGCGATGGCGCTCTCGACCATGGAGGAGTTTGCGCCCGGAAGAGTGTGGGCGACTGCCGGCACGGGAAACGCCGCGGCGCTCGAAGAGGCGGGCATGAAGGTGACGCGGCCGCTGAAAACGATGCGCGAATACGTCGCATTGCTGCGAAAATTTCTCAGCGGCGAGACCGTGGAATTTCACGGCGAGATTTTTCACGTCAACGGCGCCCGAATGGGCTTCACTCCGTCTTCAGCAATACCGATTTACATGACCGCGGTCAAAAGCGGGATGCTCCGGCTGGCGGGGGAGATCGGCGACGGCGTCCTGCTGTCGGCCGGCTGCGCTCCCGGCTACATCGCGCGCTGCGTAGCGGAAATAGAAACCGGCGCCGGGCGGGCGGGAAAGTCCCTCAAGCAGAGAGACGTCGCGGGCTTCATCGCTGCGTCGGTTTCACGGGACGCCCGCGAAGCGATCGACGCTAGCAAGACGTTTCTGGCCTATATCTTCCGCAACCGGCACCACGCGGAAAATATCAGCACGGGAGGCGGGCGAGTCGATCAGGAGGGATTGGCCGCGGCGATCGCGCGGCGCGACTGGGAGGGAGCGAAGAAATTCATCAGCGACGAAGTCGTCTACGCTCACTCGATATCCGGCACGCCGGCGGAATGCCTCAGGCGCATCGCGGAGTTTATCAAAGGCGGCCTTGATGCTCCGATACTTCTTCCGATGGGGACGCAGGAGGCGCGGAAACGAGTGGTTGATCTGGCCCGTCTACTATAATAAAGTCCAAAATCAAAATCCGTATTGTATAGAGAAAAGCTTCGTAAGGGAGGTAATCGAGATGAAATTACGTGGAAAGGGCGCGATGCTGGCCGTGAGCGCGACGGTTCTTGTGGCGCTGCTGTGCTCAACGGCGCGCGCGCAGCCGGTCAACGTCGATGCGGCCAAGAAAGAAGGGAAGATCGTCGTCTACGGCGCTCAGGTGCCGCAAGCGATGGAACCCATGCATAAGGCGTTCGAAAAGAAGTACGGCATCCCGGTGGAGTACTGGCGCGGCTCGTCCACCCAGGTCGCCGAACGCGCGCTGAGCGAATTTCGCGCCGGCAAGCCGGGCTACGACGTCGTGGAGGGAAACCGCGGCGTTCAGCTCATCATGAAAGCCGAGGGGCTGTTCGCGAAATATATTCCGCCCTCGTCGGAAAAGTTCCCGGCGCAATTCAAGGAAAAAGACGGCATGATTACGCCGTGGCGCGCGCTGCCGATCAGTATTCTCTACAACACCGAGATGGTCAAAGCCGCAGACGCGCCGAAAACGTTCGACGACCTCCTGAGCCCCAAGTGGGCCGGGAAGATCGCGATGCCGGACCCCACGCGCCACACGACGACGGCGCAATTTCTCTGGAACCTTTCCAAATTCAAGGGCGACAAATGGCTCGACTACGTGAAGGCGTTGGCGAAACAACAGCCGATCCTGGTGGAATCTTTGGCGCCGGTCACGACGACGATCATCAAGGGCGAGGCGGTGGTGGGCATCACCTACATCAAATACGTGAAGCAGTATAAAGGCCCCGTGAGCTATGTGCTGATGGACAAATATCTGACCGACCCGAACTACATGAGTCTCAGCGCCAAGACGACCCGGCCCAACGCCGCGCGACTGTATATCGACTTCGTGTGCTCCGCCGAAGGGCAAAAGGCGGCCGCCGACGAGGGGGAGTTCCCCATGCTGCCGGGCATCCTCCCGCCGATCAAGGACGCCGAGAAGGTCGTGCCGGGCATGATTTTCATGGACAATCCGTCGGAGGCGGAGTTCAACAAGTTGATGAGCGAAACGTTCCGGCAGATCTTTTTCGGGAAGTAAGAGTTCTACGCTCGTGCCACCACCCGCTCTCCGAGCCCGCGCAATAGAGCGGTGGTGATTCCAACCCCCGGTGTCGGATGCGCGGGCTCTTCGAACGGGTGGCGGCGCTCACTGCGATGACGAGGGTCGCGAGGAGAGGGCCGCGGACGTCCGATAAGAGAGGTTCGACTCATGGTACTACTCTATCGGCCGCGGCCCGAAAATTTGCGCACCGAGAAATCGCCTGCGCGGAATAGGACAAAGTCGGCCGGCCTATGACCGATGAATCGAAAAGCCGGCCCTTTCTTTTTTCGTGAAGAACCAGCCATGAACGGCACGACGGCTTTGACGCGCGTTTTCGCACGGCCCGTCCGCGCGATGCGCCAGGACCCGAACGTTGCGGTAATGGCGATTGTCGGCGTGGTGATCGCCTATCTCAGCCTCTCGCCCACGCTGATGCTTTTCTACGGCAGTTTTTTGAGCAAGCCGTTGGGCGTGCCCGGCAACTTCACGCTGCAACATTATATTCGCGCCTACGCGGACCCGGTCACCTATCAACTCCTGCTCAATTCGTTTATCTTTGCCGCCGGCGCCTCTCTGCTTGCCACCGTCCTCGCGTCCACCGTCGCGTGGATCACCGTGCGCACCAATGCTCCTTTCCGTAAAGTATTCGAGCTCACGGCGATCATTCCCAACATTTTTCCGCCGCTGATGCTGGCGGTCGCATGGGGCGCGCTGCTCAGCCCGCGCACGGGTTTGATCAACCGCGCTCTCATGCAGTTCTTCGGGTTCGAGAGCGCTCCGCTGAACGTCTATTCCATGTGGGGGATGATTTTCGTCGAGGGGCTGATCACGACGCCGCTCGCGTTTTTAATAGTCTCCGCCTCGCTTCACTCCATGGACCCCTCCCTCGAAGAATCGGCGCGCGTGGCCGGCTCGAGTAACCTGCAGATCGCCCGGCGCATCACGTTTCCGATCATCCGGCCCGCGCTGCTCGCGGCGGCGACGCTCAACTTCGTGCGCGCGATCGAGAGCTTCGAGACGCCCGCGATTATCGCGCTGCCGGCGCGGATCGAAGTCTTCACCACCAAAATTTACCGCGAGGCGATCGGCGCCTTTCCCCCGAATCAAAACGTCGCCGCGACCTATGCCGTTTCGCTTCTCGTCATCACCATGGTTTTCGTTTTTCTCTACCGCCGGTTGACGTCGAGATCGGAGCGCTACGTCACCGTGACCGGGCGCGGCTATCGCCCGACGATCATCGATCTGGGGAAGTGGCGCTACTTCGCGTCGTCGGTCGCCGCGTTGATTCTCATTTTCATCGTGGTGCTTCCGTTTATCGTCCTGCTCTATGTTTCGTTCATCACCTACGTCCACGTTCCGGGAGAAAAGACCTGGGACCTGCTGACGCTCGAGCATTACCGCTCCAACCTGACCGACGGCCGCACCTACCGCGCGCTCAAGAACAGTCTCTTTCTCGCCGTCGGAGGAGCGACGTTGTGCATGCTGTTGGCTTCCGTCACGGCTTACTTGACGACAAAGACGAAGACGGCGGGGAGATCGCTCATTGAGGCGCTGACGTTTATCCCGTGGGCCTTTCCCGGGACCGCGCTCGCCATCGGGCTCCTCTGGACCTACGTCTACATCCCGCTGCCGATCTACGGCACGCTGTGGATTCTTCTCATCGGTTATATCACGCGCTTTCTTCCTTACGGGCTTCGCACCATGACCAGCACGGTGGTCCAGGTTCACGACGACTTGCGGGATGCTTCCATGACGTGCGGCGCGGGATTCTGGGCGACGTTTCGCCGCATCCTGCTGCCGCTTCTGCGCCCCGGCTTCATCGCCGGCTGGATTATTTTAGCGACGATTTATCTACGCGAATTCAGCACTTCGATTTTTCTCTACTCGCCCGGAGCGGAGCCGATCGGACCGCTGCTCTATCACTTTTACGTCGATGGAAATCTCGGCCCGATGTGCTCGCTGGGCGTGATCGTGAGCGCGATCTGTCTAATC
>JBGQBP010000120.1:0-11065 GCA_041494945.1 Binatia bacterium
CTTACCCGGATCGGGCGTAAAGAGGCGCCGAAGTCCCTGCTCCCACTGGTCCGGCGGCAACATTTCGCCGCCGCTCTCTTCGGCGAGACGGCTCAGCAGCGCCAGGTTCGGCTTCAACTCGCGATACTCGCGCGGATAGGGAACGATAAAAGGAACCATCGCGACCGTCGATGGCGCTTCATTTTTTTTCTGTTCGCTCAGCGCGAGCAGATAGGCGCCGCGCTGAACGGCGGTGAGGCGCCCTTCGTAGCGTCCCGGCGCGATCTGGCGGAACGGCGCGGCGACGGCCGGCTGCCCCGGGGCGATCAAATTTCCCGTCAGCTTGAGCCGGTTGACAAAGTCTCCGTCCTGGGACAGAAAATCGACCACGGCCCTGATCTCATCTCCCTCCTGGTGAAATTCCGCCCGCGTGCCGTGCTCCGCGAGCGCGCGCTCGGCGCTGCGCGCGAGTTGCCCGGCCCACTGAGGAAAATTCCGCCAGCCGATCCACTCTTTTCCCCACCGGCCGCTCAGATCCGAAGTGAAGGCGACGACTTTCCCGAGCCCGTGCCGCCACGAGACCAAAAGCGGATCGTCTCCCGCTTGCATCAGAAGCTCCGATGCCGGTTTGGGATGCGTCAGAACATAGCCGAAAAGCAACGGCAGCTCTTGACGCGCAAAGCCTTTGAGCGCTCCCGCCGCTCCAAAAATTTTTGGCCGCACCGGCTTCTCGACTAACAGATCGCGGGAGATCAAAAGCGTCTCAGTCGTGAAAATTTGCGGCACGCTCTGCGGGTCGATCACCGCATAGCCCCTTCCTTTTCCGCCGCGCGCCACAGCCGCCATGAGACCAAGATCGGCGTCCTGGCCGACCGCCACCGTGGACACGGTGATCCCCTCGCCCGCCATTTTCGCGACCAGCGATTGGAAGTCCGCTTTGTCCGTGAGGCCGTCCGAGAGGACGAGGACATGCTTGATCGCCGCCTGCTTGGCCGCGAGCGCCCGCTCCGCCTCGACCATCGCCTTGTACATATCGGTGCCGCCGTCCGATTGGATCGCGGACAGACGCTCGGAAATCCATTCGCCCTTGCCGACCGCGCGAAATGGCAGCAGCCAATCCCAATTGGCGTCGAACGTGAGAATCCCCACCTGATCGTTGGGATTCAAGAGATCCGCGGCCGCAAGCGCCGCGGCTTTCGCCAAATCGAGCTTGGTCGCGCCCTCCGGGCCGGCGGCCATGCTGCCGGATTTGTCGAGGACAAACAGCAGCGCGACGTGAGGCAGCTCCAGGCGCGATGGCGGCCTCATTTCGACCGGTAGGATGCGCTCAAGCGGCGTCCGGTAATAACCGCCCGCTCCGTAGCTCTGCGGGCCGCCGATGACGACGAGACCGCCGCCCAACTCCGTCACGTATCTCTCGATCGCTTCCATCTTCGGCTGCGTCAAGCGATACGCCGGAACGTTGTCGAGCACGATAAGATCGAAGGACGAAATCTCGGGAAGCGAGAGACGGCTTTCCTCGGGGGAAGATTCGAAAACCGAATAACCCTGGACGCTCAACGCGCGCGCCAGCGCGCGCCGGCCCTCCGCGGATGAATAAAGATAGAGCACGCGCGGCGGCCCTCTCACCTCGACGACGCCTTGCAGGCGGTTGTTCTCGGGCAGCGTGTCCGCCTGCGACTCGAGCCAAAGCTCGTAGGTGTGGCTGCCGGGCTCGGTGAGGTTATCTTTGAAGCGGACCCAGTTCGTGCCCGGACTGAGAGACAGCGTCTCTTCGCGCCGAACCATGCCGTCGCGCGCGAGCTTGACCCGCGCTTCGGCCGCACCCAGCGTTTCGATCGCGCCCTTCACCTCGAAGCTCGCGCCGCCGTCCACCTGATTCGGCAAAATCAAGTCGCTGAGATACATCTCGTTCTTGCCGCGCGCGAGACTCACCGGAAGGACCGAGACGGACACGCCGCGCGCGCGCAGAAACGGCAGCGCGCGAAAGGCCTCGCCGCGCGTCTGATTGCCGTCGGAGATCAGCAGAATCTTTCCCTGGCGTCCCGCGCCGATCTGGGCCGCGGGCGCTTCCAGGGCGGCTTCGATGTCGGTCTCTTCGCGGCCGACGTCGGGAGAAAAATCCGCCAGGGAGAAATCGGCGCGCGGAGAAAATTCCCAGGACGGCCGCCGGCCGAAAAAAAGGAGTCCGGCGCGCGTGTCCGCGCTTTTGAAGCGGCGCGCTTGCTCAAGAATTTCTCGCGCCTTTTCTTTTCCCTCCTGCCCGACACTGCGCGAGGCGTCTACTGCGAGAATCACATCCAGCGCCTTAGCCGGTTGCAAGATTTTGGGATTCCACCACGCAAGCAAAACCGCGGCCGCCGCCAGCGCCCGAAACGCCAGAGGATAGAGCGACGCGCCGCCGCGGAAGACCAAATAGCCCTCGACCAGGAGTAGGGCAAAGACCGAAACGAGCAGGAGCGGCCACAACGGAAATCCCGTCTCGGATGTTTCCGCGCCGCCTTCGGTCCGGTCGGCGGAGATCGCCGCGGCGGGCGCGACGCGCGAGCGGATCTGCGATTCGCTCTCGCTCAGCAGATTGACCGCGAACTGCCCCTCGCCGCTCTTGCTTTTGTAGGTGTAAAATCCCGCCGCCGTCGCCGTGAAGGGAACCGGGTTCGATGCCGCGCGCAGGGTCTCGCGCGCGCCTGACGGGCCTTTTACCTCGACTTGATCGTCCCCGGGCGCCAGCTGAATTGCATACGGCTTGCCGGCCTGGACCTGAGCGCCGGGAAACTCGCCGCCGCGCGGCCGGAACCATTCCAGGGCATTGCTGAAGAGAACCGGAAACGCGACGCGCCATGGAAGGTCGGAGGACCGCAGGTCGAAGCCGATGACCAGGGCCCTGAGTTTGCCACGCTCGACCGTAAAGATGAGCGGCCCCTCGCTCGACCGCGCCAATATCGCCGCGGCGTTCTCGGGAACGAGCCGGAGCGCCTCCTTAATATAGAGATCGTCCAAGCGCAGCCCTTCCGCGAGCGGGTGGCCCGACGCCGCCGGGAGAAGACGCGGCCGGAAAATTTTTCCGCGCGCTTCGAGCGGTTTGGGCGCGGCGTTGATCAGGATGAAGTTGCCTTCGGCGATCGACGGCGGCGCGACGCCGTCGAGAATGATGACGTCGTAAAGATGCGCCTGGGACAGAAGGCCCTGCTGAGTCGGGTTAGCTTCGCGCGTCACCCGCAGGTAAGACATAGAATCCAAGAGGCGCTCCAGATAGCGATTGTTCTTCCCCGCGTAGAGAACGCGCATTGGAGAAGAGCCGGCCAACGCCAGGTAAGCCCGGTTGTCGGTCGGAAAATCGTCCGCGACGTTCAAGCTCGCCTCGAGCCGCTCCGGCAAAGCGCCGTCGTAAGGATAAACCAGCACGCGGGTTTCGCCGGCGCCGATCTCGACCGTCTCTTCGGCCCAAACTTTTCCCGCCGCGGCAAGCGCCAGCGGGGCGCGCGCGGGATGGTCGGTGAAATTTTTCACCGCGACCATTGTTTGATAGAGATCCGCCTGGTCCGGCAGCCGGCGCAGCTCGAAGCCGACGATGCCGATGTTCTCTCCACCGTCCCCGACTCTCACGAGCTTGAGGTGCGACGCATCCCAGGGAAGCTCATCGGCGCCGTCGAAAGCGCCGTCGCTCACGACCACGACGCGATCGCGGCCGCCGCGCTTTAAAAACGAATGCGCGAAGAGAATCGCGTCCTTGACCGGCGCTGGCGCGTCGGTGGCTTCAACGGAGCGCGCCAGCGCGCGCAATTTTTTTTGGTCGGAGGTCCAGGGCGAGAGGATCTGCGCCCGCACGCCGGCGCCGATCACCACCATCTTCTGCTGCGCCGTCATTGAGCCGGCGAGTCTCAGAAACTCCGCGCGCGCGTCATCGAAGCGGCTCCCGCTCCGCCCCTTGGCTTTCATGCTCGCGCTGAGATCGAGCACGACGACTTCGTCGCCCGCCGGCGCGCCCAGACGGGTCAGGTAAGGATCGGCCAGCGCCGCAATCAGGGCGGCCGCAGCGAGGAGCTGGAGGATGAGCAGAAGGTTTTTTTTGAGCAAGCGGCCGAGCCATTGTCCCATCTGGCGTTCTTTCAACACCCGCTCCCAGAGGAACAGCGTCGTAGTTGTGATCTGAATGCCCTTGGGACGCAGGCTGTGGAGGATGAGAATCGCCGGGAGGGCGCCCAACAAAAGCAGGAGAGCGATTGGCGAACCGAAACTCATAAATCAAAATGTTGAATTTTGAATTTTGAATGTTGAATTAAATTCAAAACTAAAAATTCAAAATTCATCATTGTTATTTGACGCCTTGAGCCTCGCGGAGGGTTAAGAGAACAAAATCTTCAAACGGTGTCGAGGTCCGGGTCCGGAGATAATCCATCCGGCGGCTGCGGCAAAAAGATTCGATCTCGCCGCAGTAGGCCGCAAGCTCTTCCTGAAAGCGCTTGAACAGCTCGGCGTCGAGGAAGAGCCTTCGCTCCCGCCCGCTTTCCACGTCCGCGAGCGAGAGGTCGCCCCGGGAGGGGAGATCGAACTCGCCGTCGTCGAGAATGTGGATCACCAGCAGGTCGTGCTTCTTCTTTGCCAATTCGTCGAGCCCCGCGCGCCAGCCGCTCGGGTCGAACAGATCGCTCAGCAACACGACCAGTCCCGGCCGGGGGAAGAGACGGGAGAAAGATTTCATCGACGCTCGCAAATCCGTCTCTCCCGCGCACGAGAGCGCCGTGAGGAAATTGAAGAGCGAAAGGATTTGCTTCTTGCCGCGGCCTAAAGACAGCGGCGCGGCCAGATTTTCGGAAAAAGCCGCGCCGCCGACCTTGTCGAGATTTTTAAGACCGATGTAACCCAGGGCCGCGGCGATCTTCTTTGCATATTCGATCTTCGGCGGATTTCCCTCGGCCATCGAGCGGCTCGCATCGACCAGGAGATAAATGTTCATCTCCTCCTCGGCGGTGAAGAGCTTGAGCCAGAGCCGCTCCAGCCGGCGGTAGACGTTCCAATCGACGTAGCGCAGGTCGTCGCCGCTCTGGTATTTTCTGTAGTCGGAGAATTCGAGACTGTAGCCTCGACGAACCGAAGGATGCTCGCCCTTGGCGCCGGACCAGGAGAGGCGCTTGGCGATCAGCCGCAGGCGTTCGAGTTTTTTCAGAAAATCCGGTTGTAAAAAGACAGGCGGCGTTTCCGTCATGACTTCACTCGGCGATCTCGGTGACGCGCTCGACGACCTCCGCCACCACTCTCTCCGCCGTGACGCCCTCCGCCTCGCCTTCGAGATTGAGAATGATGCGGTGGCGCAGGCTCTGCGGCGCGACCGCGCGGATGTCTTCGAACGAGACGTTGGGCCGCTGGGCGAGCAGCGCCCGCGCCTTGGCGGCCAGGATGAGACTTTGCAATCCCCTCGGGCTTGCGCCGTAGAGCACATATTTCTCCGCTATGGGAACGCGGCCGTTCCTCTGCGGGTGCGTCGCGAGAATCAGCCGCGCGGTATAATCCTTGACCGCCTCCGCGATCGGCACCTCGCGCACCCACGCGCGGATTTTGAGAATCATCTCCGCGTCGAGCACGCGGTTGAGAGCGAGCGGCGGCGGGCTGGTCGTCAGGTCGGCGATCCGCCCCAACTCCTCGCGGCTCGGGTACTCGAGCAGCAGCTTGAAAAAAAATCTGTCGATCTGCGCCTCGGGCAAAGGATAGGTCCCTTCCATCTCGATCGGATTCTGCGTCGCCATCACCATGAACGGACTCTCCAGGCGATGGGCCTTGCCCGCGACGGTGACGTTTTGCTCCTGCATCGCTTCGAGCAGCGCCGACTGCGTCTTGGGCGTCGCGCGGTTGATCTCGTCGGCCAGGACGACGTGGGCGAAGATCGGCCCGCGTTGAAAATCGAAAAGCTTTCTTCCCGAAGGGTCTTCCGTGAGCATCTGCGTGCCGGTGATATCGGCGGGCATGAGATCGGGCGTGAACTGGATGCGCGAGAACGAGAGGTTCACGACGGCGGCGAGGCTCCGTACCATCAAGGTCTTGCCCAATCCGGGCACGCCCTCCAGCAGGCAATGGCCGCCGCAAACGAGCGCGACGAAAACCTGCTCGATCAGTCCTTCATGGCCCACGACGACGCGGCCCATCTCCGTTCTCACTTCTTCGAAAGAGCGCCGGGCGCTTGCCATCCGGTCGCGGATATCAGCAATCCCCTCCATTGTCCCTCCCCGCCAAGCTCTCAGCCGTCAGCGATCAACTAAGAGATTTAAGCTGAAAGCTGATTGCTGATAGCTTTTTGGCTATTTTTTTTCTTCCCCCATGCCGAGCGAGAGAAAATATTTCTTCACCGTCTCTTTGACTCCATGCGGTATTTTCTCCGACGCCAGATCTTCTTCCAGTTGCCGGCGATAAGACGCGGCGACCTCCTGCTCGGGAATCTTGCTTTCGCCGGGCTTGGTTTCCGCGCGCCACGTCAGGCCGCTGCTCTTGCCTTCGCCCAATATTCCCTGAAGCTCGGTCGCGGCGCTCGCGCCGCCCGGCGGGGACTGAGCGAGCCGCGTCCGTGTTCCGGGTTGGTCGCCGGCAAGATCTCCTTTTCCGCCGGCTTTTTCCGCCGAACGCTTTTCCCCCGCGCGGCCGCTGTCCATAGTCGCTTCCGATCGCGCATCACCGGTCTCGCGCCCCCGAAGCAGCATAGAAAGAAAATCTTCCACCTCGGCGAGCGAGCGGCGATCGAGCTCGGCTGCGACACTGCGATCGAGCTTGTCGAGAAAACTTTGCAGCTCCTGCCCTCCGAGGCCGCCCATCGGCGACCGGCCCTGCTCCAGCGCCTGGCTCAAGAGCGGCAGCGAGGAGAGCCGATCGAGCAGCTCCTTTTCTTTCATCGTCGAGCCCGGACGAAGCTGGCCTTTCATCGCCTCCAGCTCGGCTTTCAAGCTCGATAGGGCTTCGCGGCCGTAGGCGCCGAGAGCCGAATCGCTCTCGCCCCCGGGCGCCCTCTCTTCGAGTCGCTTCTCCAGCGCAGCGAGATTCTCGCCGAGCTTCTCATCGTTGCCCTGACCGCGCAGACGCTCCTCCGCCAGCTCCTGCAAGGCCCGGGCGACATTGAGAGTTTCCGCGAGGTCCTGCGCTTCGGCTTTTTGCCGCAGCTCCTGGGAGAACTCCTTGAGCTTTTGCGCGAGCGATGCGGGCCTGGGCGCGGGGGCGCCGAAGTCCATTCTAAAATCGAGCCAGACCAGACCCAACCAGACGAGCAGCAGAGGCGGCGCCAACAGCGCATGCCAGGACCGTCGTCGTTTGAAGAGCGCTTTGACATCCACGGACCTTAGCTTCTCGCCCGCCTCGCTGAGCACGCACTGTTCGACGGCGCTCGGGTCGTAGCGTTGTAGAATCTCCGCCGCGGTGATCGCCCGCTCGTGCAGGCGCAGGGCGCGGTCGAGGACGAAGAGCGCGCGCAGAGAATCCTTTTCTCCCCAGGGCCGAAGCCAAAAGCAGGCTGGCGCCAGGAGCAAAAAGGAAACGAGCGGAAAATAGAACGGGCTGAACCAAGCGGGTAGCAGTCCCCGCGCCGGCAGCAGTAACAAGGACACGAGAAACGCGTAACAAAAGGCCGCGAGCAGGACGGTCTCCCGCCGCTTGGTCCGCTCCCACCGGATCAACTCGGAGAATTTCCCTTGGAGCAGCAGAGCGTCGTCGCTCATGAATCGATTTCCTTGCCGAGCGCCCGCCGGTAAGTCAACCATCCCGACCCGAGCACGAGAATATGGAAAATAAAATGCGCCGCGTCGGCCGGCCAACGGCGGCCCAACACGACGAGCGGCGCCATTTCCTTCTCGCCCAGAAAAGAGAGAAGAAACGCAATCGGATTCAGCGGTAGATAGAGCGCTGCGGAAACAAACATCGCGGCGATGAAAAGCGCGCGGACAAAAACCTGGCGGATCTCGCTTTTGCGCTCCCACAAGGCGAGCGCGGCCAGACCCCACACGCCGTAAGCGAGCGCATAAAAGAAAATCAGCAGAAAGACTGAGATCATGGCGCCGGTCCGGACGCGCGCGATCGCGCCGGCCCAAATGAGCAGCGGAGCGGAGAGCAGAATCAGGAGCAAAATCTGTAGCGATAAAATCGCCAGGTGGGCGCGCGCCATTTCCGCAAGAGTTACTTTTCGCTCGACGAGCCAGCGCCGGAGCGGGAGAAACCGCCACGGCGCAAACTCCTGATTGGCGACTCTCAAGCTGAAATAAACGATCAGGATCATGGCCGCCACGGCGGAAACCTTGAAGAGCTGCGCCGGGCCGACCCAGACCTGGGTGTCCAACGACGGCAGAAAGAGGGTCAGAAACACCACGGGCGCAAGCAAAATCATGAGATAGAAATATACCGCGAAACCGTGTCCTTCGACGAGATGAATTTCGACGGCTTCGCGAAAAACCGGACCCAGCCTCATTCCTCCTCCTCGCCGAGAGGGAAGAGCGCGCGAATCAACGTGAAATCCCGCGCCGAAACGCGTTCGTCCTCGACGGACACGCCGCGCGGACCGCCCTGGACCCAGCCGAAAAACAGCGCCGCGCCGACGGGACGTCCCTGCTCCCGGGGAAAATAGGAATAGCGGAGCAGCAGAGCGCGCATCGGGTCGTTGAAGAGGATCTCCCGCAGGTCCCCTTGCGCCGCGCGGCCGTCCGCCGCGGCCGCTGCGAGTGGAAACTCCCTGACCCGGACGGAACCGGACGGAATGTCGCCCAGAGAAACGCGCTCGCCCGGCAGGATCATCCAACACTCCGTCAAATCTCGCGCGCTCTGGTTCGCTACTTTGAGAACGCGCTTGTTCGGCTGCGTCTCGAATTCGACGCGGACGGGAAAGCGGCTTACCGATCGAGCCCGGAAGAGCCGGTAGTCCCACTCCTTCAAAGAGGTACGGAACCGAGGGCGGCCGCCCTCCTCTTCGACGACGAGACCGTTGTCTTCGGCGCCGGCGGCGCGGCGCGCCAACGGCTCAAAATCAGTCCAGCCGCTCTCGAGCACGAGATCGTACTCGCGCCGGAGCGTTGAAAAGAGCGCCACGTTGGAGCTGGCCTCGACGTAGCCGTCCGGCAGCGGTTCCAGGAGAGTCGAAGTGAGGAGCACTCCGTCCGGAATGTTGCCTCCGCGATTGAAGTAGAGATAACCGCCGCAGGAAGAAAAAATCACGATCGACAGAAAAGAAACGCCGAGGGCGCGCCCGCTGAGCCGCCGGCCCTGCCATAGCCAGGTCAAAAACCCGAGCCCGGTGAGATAAAAAAACGTGCCGGCAAAAAAAGCGCGCACCGGCACATAGCTCGAGGTCAGAGAGGGATTGAGCAGAAGCTGGGAAAAGATCGCTTCGTCCCAGGCGGGCGGCGGAGCCGTCGGGCTTTCGCCGGGGGATGCCAGAAGGTCGCGGAACAGGCGGGGCAGCCCTTCCCAGCGAGAGAGCGGCGGCCGTCCGACGTCCAGGGCGAGATAGAGTATTTTTCCCTTCGCTCTGCTCGCCTGCGCCAGAATCGGAATCCCCTGCTCTTCGATCACGCTCGTTCCCTCGACGAGCGTGGAAACCTGCGCCGGGATATTCGTCAATGGAGGCGCGGACTGTCCGTAGGCTTTCTGCACGCCGGGAAGCGCGCTGAAATTCCTCAGCCCCGTGACGCGCACCGGCAGGAAGCGGGCGAGCGCGCTTTCCTGATAGAGCGCGTAGTGCATGCTTCCCAGCACGATGACTTTACCGCCTGAAGCGAGCCACGCCTCGAGCGCGCCGCTCTGCGCGCCGGAAAGCTCGCGCAACGACGGCTCGTAGAAGACGACCGCCGCTACGCCGCCATAGGCCCGCGCATCGGACGGCAGCTCCTCCGGAGACACGGCGACAAGCGGATTGGCGGCGCCGGAATTCAAAGGAAAAACGGCAGAGAGATTGCTTTCCGTCAGCAGAAGAATCAGCGGCGCAGGCGCAAAGTAACGTCTGAGGTCGATCTCCTTGCTGACGCTCGATCCCGGGCCGCGAAAACTGACCACGAGCGGCCGGCTGATCGAGCCGGGATCGATCGTGAAAGAAGCGCTCTTGCGCGCTCCAGCGCCGACAAGCAGCCGCCTGCGGTGATAAACCGCGAAGGCGCCGCTGCCCTTGGCGCCGCCGCCTTTCCAAACGGCCGCCTCCACCGTCCCCTCGACGGGCGGACCCTGATTGACGACTTCGATTTTTATCGGGAAAGGGCGGTCCAACTGAAACAGACCGTGGAAGCCGATCTGGACATCGAGCGTGACTTCGGCGGCGTAAAGGGGCGAGAACAGTAAAAGGATCAGAGTCGGGCGCAGGCAAAATGCGAGAGCAGCCTTTGTGATTGAGAAGGACATAATCCTTTTCGACAAAGGGCCCGGCCCTGGAAAGAAGACTCAGTCGATAAACTCTAAGCTCAAAATTTCGAAGGTGCGTATGCCCGTGGGCGTGTGGACCTCGACCTCGTCTCCTTCGGATTTGCCGATCAAGGCGCGGGCGACCGGAGAGCTGATCGAGATCTTGCCGTTCTTCGGTTCCGCTTCGTGATCGCCGACGATCTTATAGACAACTTTTTCTCCCGTCTCGCCGTCGGCGAGCGAAACCGTGGCGCCGAAGACCACTTTGTCGCCGGAGAGCTTGGAGACTTCGATGACCTGGGCGCGGGCCATCTTGTCTTCGATTTCGCGAATCTGAACGTCGAGAAGCGACTGCCGGTCCTTCGCAGCGTGGAACTCGGCGTTCTCGGAGAGATCGCCGTGTTCGCGCGCCTCCTCGATCTCCATAATGAGCCTGGGCCGCTCCACGCTCTTCAGGCGCTTCAGCTCTTCCAGAAGAAATTGATATCCCTTCTGGGTCATCGGCACACGAGCATCCTGAGTTGCCATGCCGGTCTCCTGTAAAAACAAAAACCTCCCGGATTTCCGGGAGGCTCTGAATTTCGCACTACGCGCGATAAAACGAATCTAGTAAGAAGTTTATCATCCCCCGCCCGGAAATCAAATGCTTTTTATCGCCGCACTTTTACCTGAAACCGCTCCCCGATTACGGGGTGATGGTGATTTTCTTCGAGACTTTGGTGTTGTTGCCTTC
>JBGQBP010000121.1:0-11048 GCA_041494945.1 Binatia bacterium
GCTGCGCCCGGCCCGACCAGAAACTCAACGTAAGGGATTCCCAGGGCCATGTCGCCGAATCTTTCAGCGGGCGCGTAGCAGCGAAAATGATTTCCCCACGGGCAGGTGACGGTAACGTGGTCTTTCTCCCGCGACCAGGTAAATTGAGTTCCGCTTAATCGCTCCTCAAGCGATTTAAGCCGCTGCTTCAAAGACTCCAATTCGGGCACGATCAGTCCGACGTGGCCGGAAAAATGCTGCGCCGCGCGCGTCGGCAAGTGAAACTGCTGTTCGCCCGCGTTGACCCACATGTTTTCCAAGCCGACGGTGAGATAAGGATCGCGCGTCAAACCGAGTCCGATGATGTAAAAAAGAATCGCTTGCGGTTGGTCGGCGACCTGGACGTTTAAGTGCTCGAGCAAAACAATGTTGCCGACATCCTCGTTCGTAAAATTGGACGCGGCTAGCATCATGACTCCTACGCCGCTGTCAAAACGGCGCCGGCTTTGACTCTCTCGAGGACTTTCTGCGCGGATAGGTCGATGACGGCGATTTCATCCGTCGCCTCGCAGCCGACGAAAGCGCACTCGCCGTCGGGATCGAACGCCAGGTGCGCCGGCGCGCCTCCCACCTCCAATCGAACTGACGTTTGGTGGCTGACGGAATCGATCACGCAGACGCTCGATTCGCCGGTGTTGGATACTACGATCCATCGGCCGTCAGGGCTTATAGCAAAGAAGTGCGGATAAATGCCCACGGGTATGCGCGTGACAACCTGGTGTTTCTCAGTTTCCCAAACCGTGAGATCGTCCGAGGCGAAATTCGCGACATAACCGAAGCGGCCGTCGTGGCTCAAAGTGGGAAGGTGCGCGGCCGCGCCCGCGGGAATCGTTGCCGTCACCTCGTGATTGGCCGTGTCGATGACGGAAACGTCATCCGATAATGTGTTCGCGATGTACGCGCGCCGGCCGTCCGGGCTGAACGCGATATGGCCCGGCCCCAATCCAACCGCAATCTCGCCGATCACGGCGTTTCTCCGGGCGTCGATGACGCTTACCGTGTGCGAGCCGGAGTTTGGTTGGTAAACCCAGCGAGAGTCCGGCGAAGCAGCCACGTCGTGCGGCGCTTCGCCCACAGAAAGCGTGGCGGTTCGCTTGCCGTTCTCCAAGATCGTCAACGTCTTGTCCGGTCCGCTGGGCAGATACACCACATCGCCTTCCGGCGCAACGCACGGCAGCAGGGGACGTTTGCCGGCCGGAGCCGTGTCTACAACAGAATCGGTGAAAGTATCGATAATGGTCACGTCGTTCGAGCCGCTGTTGGCGACGTAAAGACGGCGATGATCGTGCGACAGCTCAAGATGCGAAGGCTCTTCGCCGACAGCGATGTGACGCGCGACTTTGCGTGTCGACCCGTCGAGGACGGCAACCCGGTTTTTCGTCGTGTTCGTGTAGATGCGACCGTCGCGGTGCGCCACGACGGAATGCGCGCCGCCGCGGACGAGTCTCGGCGTCGAACCGTCGGGCAGAAGATTCAAGAACGTCGCGCCGTCTTTCTTCTCCAGTGACACACGATAGCCGCTCTCGATCAGAGAAATAAACAGCCGCGCCGGCCTCTCCTCGACCCGGGCGTGCACGAGGGAGTTCCGTCCCCTGAGCGCAGCGTAGTGTTCGCGCAGCGCGGCCGATTGCCGCACCGGCGAAATATTTCTTAGATCCAGCTCAACTCGTTCCATGGAGCGCCCTCGATAAGAAGCCCTGACGTTTACCCGATGGTATATGGAATCTGGATCGGCCCGTAGCCCTGCCAGTATTTTTTATTCACCGGATCGTATCTGCCCTGAAGAAAACCGCCGGCTTTCTCGGCCCGCACGATGATCGCAACGGTGCGCTCCTCGCCGCTCGCCTCCGCGTGAATCTCCCACGGGCGGACCAGATCCACTTCTCCCGGACCGGCGCGGAGTTTGCTCACGCCGCGGATCTCGGCGTAATCCGGTTTCGATCCGTCGTCGATGCGCTGATATCGCTGGATCGTCTCCGTGCCGTCGAGAACTCCGTAAAGGGTCCAGTTGTGGGCGTGGTCGTGAATCTGCGTGCGCGTGTGGGACGTCTTGGTGAGGCCGTTGACGACGAAGCCGAAGTCGGGATCTTCGTAGAAAAGAAGATTTTCCGCCCGTTCTTTGTGCGCGCATTCCGGCCAGCTCCTGGAAGATTCTTTTATCTCATCGTCAGCCAAAAGCTCGCGCAAGAGCGGCGCAAGCCTCTCCCAACGCAAGGCTAAATCTTTTTCTTCAGTAAATAATTTGCGCGTAGATGCGATGAAGCGATTGAAAGCGGAGTCGGCTTGCGAAGTCATAACGACCTCCTGCGAGTTGTTCCCCTTTCTTCTAGTCCGGCAATCACGTAAGCGCAAGGTCACTGACCGGCCCGAAGGCTGCTCCGAAGCGAGGAGACGTCCGACACTGTTGCTTCAATTAGATGACGTTTGGTCCAATGAGTCCCTTCGGGACAGACAAGTAAAGGCCCATCGGCTCCCGCTGAGGAGCAGTCTTCGGGCCGTTGAGAGGGGTCGACAGATTAAAAGAGCCGCTGCTACGTTCCGACGTTCCAGGAGGTGAGATATTTCTCCTGCTCTTGCGAGAGGCGATCGATGCGTATTCCCATGCTGGCGAGCTTGAGGCCGGCTACCCAATCCTCGACCGCTTTGGGGACGTTGTAAACTTGGGGGGTGAGTTTTTTGCGGTTCTTCACCGCCCATTCGGAGGCGAGCGCCTGGGTGGCAAAGCTCATGTCCATGACGGAAGCGGGGTGGCCCTCCGCCGCGGCGAGGTTCACCAATCTCCCCTCGCCCAGGAGGTAGATTTTTTTCCCGCCGCGCAGCGTGTAGGCGTCCACGCTGTGGCGGACGTTCTTTTCTTCCTTGACCGCCATTTTCTTCAGCGCCTTCAAGTCGATCTCGATGTCGAAGTGGCCCGAGTTGCAGACCACGGCGCCGTCCTTCATCAATTTTAAATGCTCTTTGCCGATTACGTGCATGTCGCCGGTCAGAGTGATGAACAGATCGCCGATCTTTGCCGCCTCTTTCATCGACATCACTTCGAACCCGTCCATCGCCGCCTCGAGCGCGCGAATCGGGTCCACCTCGGTCACGATCACTTTCGATCCCATGCCGCGGGCGCGCGAGGAGACCCCCTTGCCGCACCAGCCGTAGCCCGCGACGACGACCCGCTTGCCGGCTAAAAGCATATCCGTGGCCCGAATAACTCCGTCGATCGTCGATTGTCCGGTGCCGTAGCGGTTGTCGAAGAGATGTTTCGTGCTCGCGTCGTTCACGGCGATCACGGGGATTCTGAGCTTTTTCTCGGCGGCCAACGCGCGCAGCCGGATGACGCCCGTCGTGGTCTCTTCCATGCTGGCGATTAATTTAGATGCCAGATGCGCGTAGTCCTTGTGCAGCATGGAGACGAGATCGGCCCCGTCGTCCATCGTGATGACCGGCGCGTGATCGAGCGCCGCTCTCAGGTGGCGGTAGTAAGTTTTGTGATCTTCTCCCTTGATGGCAAAGACCGGAATCCGGTCGTGCTTGACCAGGCTGGCCGCCACATCGTCCTGGGTCGATAGCGGATTGGACGCGCAGAGGAGGACTTGCGCGCCGCCGGCCTTCAACGCCTGAACCAGGTTGGCGGTTTCCGCCGTGACGTGAAGGCAGGCCGAGAAGCGCAGCCCTTGAAACGGCTTCTCCTTCTGAAAGCGCTCGCGCACTCTGCCGAGGACGGGCATGTCCTGGCCCGCCCACGCAATGCGCTTTTTTCCCTGCGGAGCTAAAGCGAGACTTCGAACGTCGTATCTCTTGCCTGCCATGGTGACGGCCTCCTGCACACCCGATCGGTGCTTATGGTTTCGCAGCGGCTTTTTTCAGCGCCTCGACCTTATCGGTCTTTTCCCAGGTGAAGTAGCCGTTTTCGGGAATGCGGCCGAAGTGACCGTAGGAAGCGGTGGGGCGATAGATGGGACGCTTCAAGTCCAGAGTCTGGATAATGCCTTTGGGCGTGAGACTGAAAACTTCCCGGACGATGCGTGAAAGATCTTTTTCGGGAATCGTTCCGGTATCGAATGTATCGACCGCGATGGAGACGGGATCGGCGACGCCGATCACGTAGGCCAACTGCACCTCGCATTTGCGCGCGAGCTTTGCGGCGACGATGTTCTTGGCGATGTAGCGCGCCATGTAAGCGGCGCTACGATCCACCTTCGATGGGTCCTTGCCCGAAAAGGCGCCGCCGCCGTGGCGTCCCATGCCGCCGTAAGTGTCCACGATGATTTTCCGGCCCGTCAAGCCGCAGTCACCCTGCGGCCCGCCGACGACGAATCGTCCGGTGGGATTGACGTGATAGACCGTGTCCTTGTCCAGATAATCCGCCGGAATGACGGCGCGGATCACTCCGTCGATCACCGTGTCTCTAAGCTTTTTGTATTCTACCTCGGGAGTGTGCTGCGTCGAGATGACGACGTTCGTTACTCGCACGGGTCTGCCGTCTTTATATTCCACGGTCACCTGCGATTTACTGTCGGGTCTGATAAAAGGCGCCTCGCCGCCTTTGCGGATCTTGGCAAGATACTTAACCAGGCCGTGGGCCATCTGAATCGGAAAGGGCATCAGCTCGGGAGTCTCATCGCAGGCGTAGCCGAACATCATCCCTTGATCGCCGGCGCCCTGCTCCTTATGCAGCCCCTCGCCTTCGGTCACGCCCTGAGAAATGTCCGGCGACTGACGCTCCACGGCGGAAATAATCGCGCAGGTATTGCCGTCGAAACCCATCGCCGAGTCGGTATAGCCGATGTCGCGGACGACTTCGCGGACGATTTCGTTGTAGCTGACTTTCGCCTTGCTCGTGATCTCGCCGGCGACGACCACCATCCCGGTCTTGGTCAACGCCTCGCAAGCGACGCGGCTATCGGGATCGCCGCTTAAATGGGCGTCGAGAATCGCGTCGGAGATCTGATCGCACATCTTGTCGGGATGGCCTTCGGAAACGGACTCCGAGGTAAAAAGAAAATCCTTGACTGCCATTGAGCGCACCTCCGGGGGGCATTGCCGGAACAAAATTGAATTTAACTCGTATATCGGAGAAGCGGATGGGAATCAACCCGGATGCTGATGCTTACGCTTCGCGATCGAGCCTCATTCGCTCTCAAAAAATTTCTTGTCGACGAGTTTTTCGACGGCGCGGATCGCTTCTTCGGCCTGCTTTCCTTTTGCCTCGACCTCGATCTCGCTTCCCCGCGTGGCCGCCAGAGTGAGCACGCCCATGATGCTCCGCCCGTCCACGCTCTGACCGTCTTTGGAGATCGTGACCTCCGCGTCGAAACGATTGACCGTCTGGACCAAAAGGGCGGCGGCCCGCGCGTGCAGCCCAAGCTTGTTCTTGATCGCAAGTTTTTTCGCTAGCTTGTCCATCGTCTCATTTGTCGATGTCGCGGTGCTTTACGTGAATGCGAAAGTTCTCTCCGTCGAGCCTCTTTTTCAACTCCTCCACGAGAACGACGGAGCGGTGTTTTCCGCCGGTGCAGCCGAGCGCCAGCGTCAGGCTGCTCTTTCCCTCACGCACGTAATGCGGCAGCGTAAATTCCAGCAATGCATAAAGCCGGTCGAGAAACGCGTGCGTCTCGCCGAGCTTGAGAACAAACGCTTCGACATCGGGATCCATCCCCTTCTTGTCCCTCAGCTCATGGACGAAAAACGGGTTGGGAAGAAAGCGGCAGTCGAAGATGATGTCGGCGTCGGGCGGAATGCCGTACTTGTAGCCGAAGGAGGTGAGGAAGAGGTTCATTTTACGGGGAAAGGCGGTTTGGCTGAACTGCTCTTCGATCTCTTTTTTTAGCTCGTGCACGTTGAATTGACTCGTGTCGATCACCTTGTCGGCCAGGGCGCGCATCCCTTCCAACGCCTTGCGCTCCCGCGCGATACTCTCCTGAACCGGACCGTCGCCGGCCAGCGGATGCGGGCGGCGGGTTTCGCTGAAGCGGTGCAGCAGCACGTCGTCGGCGGCATCCAGAAATATGACCTCTACGTAGTGTCCAACGCTCCTCAAGGCGGTGAGCACTTCGGGCCAGGATTGAAGGAATTGCCCGGCTCTCAGGTCCACGCCCAAGGCGATCCGTCGGATTCCCTCGCCGTATCCCAGACACAACTCGATAAACTTGGGGATCAAGGCGACGGGAAGGTTGTCGATGCAGAAGAAGCCCCGGTCTTCGAGCGCGCGGATCGCAACGGTCTTTCCCGAACCCGAGAGTCCCGTGACGACGACGATATCCAAACTGTCAAGCATAAACGAAACGACTGAGTATCAACTCGAAACCATGCTCCCATCTCTCAAGCCCATTTGGACGTCTGCGAAAGTCGTGTCGTATTCCTTCGAGACCTTCGTGTCCTTCGTGGTTAAGATTCTCTCACCACGAAGAGCACGAAGCGCACGAAGTTCGGTCCTCAGCACTCGGTACTCAGTCCTGTTTAAAATTTCTGATCTTCCTCTCTGATCACGTCGAAGATCTCTTCTTGCGTCTGCCCCTGCATGAGGCGCGCGCGAAACGAGCCGTCTTTGAGCAAGCGGGAAATCCGCGCCAGCGCCTTCAAATGGTCCGCCGCCGAATCTTCCGGCGCGATCAGGACGAAAAAGAGATAGGTCGGGCCTCCGTCGAGAGAATCGAAATCGACGCCTTGGACGCTCCGGGCAAAAACTCCCAAGACTTTTGGGATGCCGGCGGCCTTCCCGTGAGGGATCGCCACGCCTTCGCCGATGGCCGTGCTGCTGATCGTCTCTCTTTCGAGCAGAGTGTCGAACAATTTCCGGGCGTCCAGAGAATGCTCCTGGTCGGCCAGCCGGTCGGCCATTTCTTGAAGCACGCTTCTCTTGTCCTTTCCCTTGAGGTCGGGAATGATCCTCGCGGAAGCCAAAAAGTCGGTGATCTTCAAGATTTTACCCTTCTTCTTTTGAGTTGCGTTTTGGTTTTGTATTTTCGGATCTGTTGCTCGACCTTATCCATCAAGAGGTCGATTGCGGCATAAAGATCGTCGGTTTCTTCCCGTCCGTGGATCGTCATGCCGCGGCTTTGTACCGTAACCTCGGCCAGTTGCCGCGCGCGCGAGTCCACCGACAGAACCACGTGGGCTTCCAGGGGGCGGTTGAAATATTTGCCGATCTTGTGGAGCTTCTCCTCCGCATAGATTTTCAGCGCCGTCGTCGGGCGCGTATGGCGGAAGGTCACGGAAACTTTTACGTCCGTCATAGGCTGATACACTCTATTTTCTGAGATAGGGCTGCCGCCGCCTGGAAGAGGGGAGAATGCTCATGGCTTCCCGATACTTGGCTACTGTCCGCCGGGCGATGCCGATCAAATCGTCGCTCAGAAGCTTGGCGATGCGCTGATCGCTGAACGGTTTTTTCGGGTCTTCGGCGGAGATGATGGTGCGGATCTTGTCCTTGACGCTCTCGGAAGCGACGTCTTCCCCGTTGCCCGATCTGAGGCCGCTTTGGAAAAAATATTTTAGCTCGAGGAGTCCGTGCGGCGTGTGCACATACTTGTTGGCCGTGGCCCGGCTCACCGTGGACTCGTGCATGCCGATGTCCTCGGCTACGTCCTTCAGCACCATCGGTCTTAGCTGGCTCACGCCCGTCTCCAAAAACTCCCGCTGGAATTTGAAAATGCTCTGGGTCACGCGATAGAGCGTCTGCTGCCGCTGGTGGATGCTTTTGATGAGCCAGGTGGCCGCGCGCACTTTTTCCTGCAGGTACTGCCGGGCCTTTTCTTCTTCCACGCCCTGCTGGCTCGCCAGACGCCGGTAAAAAGAGCTGACCCGAAGCCGCGGCAGGCCCTCGTCGTTTAAAAATATCACCCACTCGCCGCTGATTTTTTCCACCGAGACGTCCGGGAGGATCGTGCGGATCTCTTCTTCGTCGTAGCCGCGCGCCGGCCGCGGCTCCAGCGAAGCGATCACCTGAAACGCCTCGACGATCTCATCCACAGTGATGCCGAGCTCGCGCGCGAGTTTTTCGAACCGTCTATTCTCGAGTTGTGCCAGGTGGTCCGAGACTATGCGCGCGGGCAGGCTGTCGGCCAGGCCGAGGTTTTGGAGCTGTATCAACAAGCATTCGCGCAAGTCCCGCGCCGCCACGCCCAGGGGATCGAAGAACTGGATTTTCTTGAGCACGGCCTCCGCCGTTTCCGGCGCGCCGCCGGTGGCCTCGCAGACCTCGTCGAGGGAAAGCGCAAGGAATCCGTTCTCAGCCAGGTTTCCGATAATGTAAAGACCGACTTTCTCTTCGTCCTCGCTGAGCCGCGACATGCGCAATTGCCAGACAAGATGATCTTCGAGCGAGGTCTTCTTTGTGAGAGTATTCTCCCACGAAGGCGGCCCTTCGTCCTCGTCTCCGCCGGACTCCGCGGTGAGCGAGCCGTGAAGAGAGTTGGAATGGGTATCGAGATAATCTTGCCAGTCGAGCGTGCCGATCTTGTCCGCCGCCGAAAGCTCGCGCACGGGCTCAGGCGCTACGATTCTCTCGGGGAGCTCTTCCTCGGGTTTCAGTGGCTGGTTTTCCGGCTCCCCGGCGGGGCTCTCCTCCAGCGTTGGATTTTCTTGCAGCTCCTGAGAGATCATCTCCTCGAGCTCCAAGCGCGAAAGTTGCAGGAGCTTGATCGCCTGCTGCAACTGGGGAGTCATCACCAGTTGCTGCGAGAGTCTCTGAACCTGTCTGATCTCGAGCGCCATGATCAGAGCCTGAATCCTTCACCGAGATAAACCTGGCGGGCCTTGGGGCTGGTGGCGATCGTCTCGGGAGTGCCTTCTTCCAAAACCTGCCCTTCGTTGATGATGTAGGCACGATCGCAAATTCCCAGGGTCTCGCGCACGTTGTGGTCGGTGATCAGCACGCCGATGCCGCTCGTGGTGAGCTTGCGGACGATTTTCTGAATCTCCGCGACCGCGATCGGATCGATGCCGGTAAAAGGCTCGTCCAGCAGGATGAAGAACGGCGAGAGGACCAGCGCGCGGGCGATTTCCACTCTACGCCGTTCTCCGCCGGAGAGCGTAACGGCCTTCTGCTTGGCCAGCTCGAAGACGCCGAGCATCCGCATGAGCCGCTCGGCGCGGTCTCGTTGCTCCTCTTCGCTCAAGTCGAGGGTTTCGAGAATCGCGAGAAGATTTTCCTCCACGGTGAGACGGCGAAAGACGGAGGATTCCTGAGGCAAATAACTGAGACCCGCGCGCGCGCGCTGGTAGATCGGCAGGGCCGTCAGATCGTCCCCGTTCAAGAGGACCTTTCCCTCGTCGGGATGAACCAACCCGACCATCATGTGAAAGGTCGTGGTCTTTCCGGCGCCGTTCGGCCCCAAAAGTCCGACGACCTCGCCGCCGTTCACCGCCAGGTTTACCTGGTCGACCACCCGCCGGCCGGCGTAGGATTTCGTTACGCTCTCGGCTTGAAGCTGGCTCATTTTACTTTTGTCGGCTCGGTATCGGTTTTTTTTTGCTGCAGCTCTTCAGGGAAAATCGTCCCTTCGACGCGCCGGTCTTTCCCGCTTTCAACGATCATCCGGTCCTCGGTCATAAAGTAAATGATTTTCTCACCCGAGACCTGGCTGTTCCCCTGGCGCATCATCGGATTGCCGGTCATCGTCATAGTCTGCGTCACGCCGTCGAAAACCGCCT
The DNA here is from genome assembly GCA_041494945.1 of Binatia bacterium. Classification (GTDB taxonomy): domain Bacteria; phylum Desulfobacterota; class Binatia; order UBA9968; family UBA9968; genus JAJPJQ01. Next base: position 9,685 of record JBGQBP010000121.1, read on the forward strand.
TGGTGCCGGTTGCCACCCGGTCTCCTTGGACTACCTGGACCAGTTTTCCTTCGGCGATGGCCTCCTTGATCTGCTGCAGATCGGGATCGAAGTATGTGGTGAGCTTATCGCTCCTCATCGTCATGTCCCCCTGAATCGCCACCACCTGGCCCTGGTAGGTGAGAATATTTTTCTGCCGGTCTACCTCCATCCGGTCGGAAGTAATCAAGATAGGGTTTTGTTTACTGGAGCCGGGCCCGCCCGTTTGAGGTTTCTTTTTTGTTTCGGTCTTTGTTTTTCCGACGGCCTCGCCGGCCCGCGCCGGAGAATAGGCGCAGGCAAAAAGCAGACAGGCCGCCAGCACCGCTCCGGTGGTCCGCAGGCGCCAGGGTCGGTCAGCCATCCTTCTTTTCATTTGGTTTTCCCTTCGTTTTTTTTGAGCTTGTCGGGCTCGACCTTGGTCTTCACCCCCTGGCTCAGCCGCATTTTGTCGTCATTCAAACTGATCTCCATGTGCGAGCCGTCCAGCTCCATGCCCGCGCCCTTGACGCTTACCCGGCCCGGCAAGATCATCTGATTCTTGCTCTTAAAATAAAGAATCTCACCCGTCTTCAAGACGTATCCGTGGAAGTTGACTTCCACGTCGCCGAGCAGTTGGGTCTTTTGCATATCTCCCTCGCCGTCCTCGAGCCACAGGATTCCCTGGTCTCCGGTGGCCTCCACGGTGGTATTATCCTTCTGATAAAAAAAGATGTGCGGTTTTTTCAGCACGAGCTGGCCTTCCTCCTTGTGATAGGTCGCTTCTTCGCCGAACACCTCCCAGACCTTTCGTTCTCCGTCCACTTGAGCGCGATGGAAGTCCTTAATCTGCAGCGCCGCTTCCGGGACATAATCCAGGGCTTTCACCGCCGCCTTCCGGAGAGACCTATTTCCCTGCCAGATGCTCTCCCCGACTTTGTAAACCACTCCCCCTAGTGAAGCGGAAATCAGGATAAGTAGAATCGTTCTCAGCCTGCGTCGATTCATATTTCGTCTCAGCAGGGGAAAATACCATCTTTCAAAAGAGCTGTAAAGGCGATGGGCACGAAACTTGCTAGACTCGAATGAGATTCAACGGCGGTCATACCTGCCTAGTGGCGTTGCGCCACTTACGTTGCGCCCGCAGGAGCAGGTCAGCAACTTCTCTTACCGCACCTCTCCCTCCTGAGGCTGTGGTCACATGATCGCTCAGGCGCTTGAGTCCGGCCCAGCAGTCGTTGACCGTTATCGCCAAGCCGACACGTTTGAGAAGCGGCAGGTCCACAAGATCGTCGCCGACGTAGGCGACCTCCATGTCCGACAATCCCGTGGCGCGCTTGATTTTTTCGTAAGCGACAATCTTGTCA
>JBGQBP010000122.1:0-10918 GCA_041494945.1 Binatia bacterium
CCGAAATCATAGCCCGGCTCCGGGTCGGCGAATAGAGCTGGATGAGGTCTGTGGCCGAAGAATTCCTCTTGCGGTTTCGTTGCGCTTACCAGAACGTGAAAGGGCCGGAAAAACAGCCACTCGGTAAGAAAGCCCGCCGGATAAGCGGTGTAAGCCAAGAACCTCAGCGGATTGGATTGACTGTCGTCGAATTCATCCCAGGCCGCCGTTGCTTTCAAAGGCGCGAAGCACACCGCCGCCCATAGGGCCACCGGGACAATCAGAAAGCGGGCTGTCTTCATAAGACCCTCCTTAAAAACGGTTCTAGTTTAAGTTTTCCCTTGCTCCTTGTCAAACGTATGGAAAAGCGCGCGCTTGAAAAAATGGGTTCTTTGGTTTACAAAAAGAAAGTCCCCAGAAAACGTTATTTGGCATCCAGGGCCATAGTCACTCACAAAAATACCCTGCTATTCTCTTGCTGATATCGATGAACGTTGTAATGCAAAAGAGAGACCGCGTAGCGTGGGTAACTCTTGACCGCGCGCCGCTCAACGTCCTGAACCTTACTATGTTGCAGGAATTGAAGGCGGTTTTAAAATCGGTGGAAAGCGACACGGCCGCCGATATCCTTGTGCTCCGCGGCGCCGGCGAGCGCGCTTTTTCCGCCGGAGTGGACATTAAAGACCACACGCGGGAAAAAGTCCCCGAGATGCTCGATACGGTGCATGGCGTGATCCGCGCGCTGCTCGCGCTTCCTCAGATTACGGTCGCGTCGGTGCGCGGGGCTTGTCTGGGCGGCGGCTGCGAGCTGGCCAGCTCCTGCGATTTCATCTTCGCCACGGAGGATAGCTTTTTCGCCACACCTGAAATCAACGTCGGCTGCTACCCGCCGGTTGCCCTGGCGCGCTTCCCCGGGCAACTGGGCTATCGGCGCGCCGCGGAGATGATCCTTACCGGCCGCAAAGTGCCGGCCGAAGAAGCGCTGGCGATGGGACTCATCACCCGCGTGGTGCCGGGCCATGAGCTGGAGCAGGCAGTGGAAGCTCTCGCCGAAGAGCTTCGGGGAAAAAGCCGCGCCGTGCTCAGAATCGTGCTCAAAGGATTGAGAGAGATTTCGCTAAAAGATTTTCCTCAGGCGCTCCAAAAGTCCGAAGCGATCTATCTCGAAGAGTTGCTCAAGACCGAAGACGTCGAAGAGGGCGTGAAAGCTTTCCTGGAGAAGCGGCAGCCTCAATGGAGCCACCGGTAGCCGATGAGCGACTTCGAAATCAAGATCACCCGAGACCCGGATGAAATTCATGAGGCGCAGAAACTCCGCTTCGAGGTTTTTAATCTCGAAATGAAAAAGGGGCTGAAAGAATCGTATCAGCGAGGTCTCGACGTCGACCAGTTCGATTCCATATGCGACCATCTTATCGTCCGTGAGCGCAATCAGCGGCGCGTGGTCGGGACCTATCGGCTTCTGCTCGGCTCGGAGGCCCGCAAGCACTCAGGCTTTTACTCCGAACAGGAATTCAATCTCGAAAACATCAAAAAACTCGACGGCGAGCTGTTGGAGCTAGGCCGCTCCTGCGCGCACAAGGACTATCGGGACAGGGCGCTCATCCATCTCATGTGGCAAACGATAGCGGAGTACGTAAAAAATCATCAAGTCCACTATCTGTTCGGATGCGCCAGCTTCCCCACGACGAATCCCGAGGAAGTCGGTCCATCGATTGCGCTGATCAAGGAGAAGTATTACGCCCCGGAGAAGTTTCGCGTCGAGCCCGTGGCGGGCATGCGGCTTACGGATTTGCGGGAGGACGTGGAGATCGCGGACCGCGAGGAACTTTTCTTCCGGCTGCCGAGTTTGATCAAAGGATATCTCAGAGTCGGCGCGCTGCTTTGCGGGCCGCCCGCTCTGGACCTCGAGTTCGGCACGACCGATCTGTTTCTGCTGTTGGACGTGAACCGGGCGAGCGATGAATATCTCCGGCGCTTCGGTCTTTCCGCCTCGGATGTGAGTCGTGCGGATCGTTAAACTCGCCACTCTTTTGATCGTTTGGACGCTCCTCTTTCTCGCCGCGGCGCTCGTCCGTTTGTGGATTTATCTGTGGCGCCCGAAGAACCCTTGGAGAATCGTGAGCCGCATGACGCGGAGATTCGTCGCTCTGATCCGAATGATCGTCAACGTCAGGATCACGCTGCAAGGCGATCTCGATTTGCTGGATATCAAGGGCGCTTTTATCGCCAGCAATCACCTGGGCTATCTGGACGGATTCGTCCTGGGGAGTCTGTTTCCGACAATCTTCGTTTCGAAGCGTGAGGTGCGGGGCTGGCCGATAATCGGTTGGTGGACCGCGCTGTGCGGAACCGTTTACATCGATCGGGAACGAAAAGGCAAGATCACGCTGGTGGTGGAAGAGATCGTCGAGCGATTAAACCAGAAGGCGAACATTCTAATTTTTCCCGAGGGGACCTCGACCAACGGCGACCACTTGCTGCCGTTCCAGTCGGCGCCGTTCGCCGCGCCGCTCCGCGCGCACGCGCCGATCGTGCCGCTGACTATCACGTACCGGAGAATCAACGGCGCGCCCGTTACCGACGCCAACCGGGACACGATCTACTGGTACGGCGACATGGATTTCATGCCCCACTTCTGGAAGCTGCTGGCTATGAGGAACATCGAGGTCGCGGTCAAATTCCACGCGCCGATCGACACGACGAGGTATAAAAATAGTTCGGTGAGCCGCAAGCAGTTGAGCCAGGCCTGCTACAGCGCGATCGCGAGCGGGTTGCAACAAGACAGGAAAAACTTGCGGGCGCCGCTAACCCTGAGTTAGCTGCCGCTTGATGTTTTCGATGAACTGCTGAAGCATCTGGTCGGCTTTCTTGCGAATGATGGGCTGGCCGAACTCGCCGATCTTCCCCAATATATTCACATCGGTCTCTACCAGCAGCTCGGTCTCTTTGGGACTGATTTCTTTCAGCTCCATAGTGGTCTTGCCCTTGACGGCCCCCGCGGCCCTGCGGTCGTTGGCTTCGGCCCGGAGCGCTGCGCGCCAGCGGTCGCGGTCGCGCTCTTCCAGAATGATCTTGCCTTGAAGATTCAGCGAGATCGGCCCGACGCGGACCTTGAGCGTGCCTTGGTAGGTCGTTTCATCGAGTTGGCTTACGGATTCCACGCCGGGAAGCGACTGCGCGACCTTGGGCACATCCATCAAGAAATCCCAGAGCAGCTCGCGGCCCACGGGAATGACGGCCCGCTGATTGAATTTCATCTCCGCCCCCGTTTCACCGGACGGCTCGGCGCCGGCTTCGCTATCTTGGTCAACCCTTCCAGCGCTTTTTCCAGCGCGCGGCGAACGAAGACGCCGGCCATCTCTTTTTTATAAGCCGCAGAGCCGCGAAAATCGCCGATCGGATCGACCGCTTGCTTGGCTTTTTCGGCGGCCTCGCGGAGCGCTTCGGCCTTGACCGGCTGCCCGCGCAACACCGCTTCGGCGGCGCGCGCGCGAATGGGCGTCGTGCCGACGCTGCCTAAGGCAATGCGGACATCGGAGAAAATCTTCTTGGTACGGTCCAACGTCACCACGGCCGCGGCGGAGACGGTCGCATAGTCATCCGCCGTGCGCGGAAGAAATTTAAGAAAGGCAGCGCCGCTGTTCGGCGGCAAGCGCGGCACGGATAATTCCGTGATCACCTCATCCGGCTTGAGCACGGTCTCGTAATAGTCGGTAAAAAATTCTTCCAGCAGAATCGTCCGGCCACCGTCGGCCGATCCGACCTTAACGCTCGCGCCCAGCGCGATGAGAGTCGGAGGCGGATCTTGATTGGGGTCGGCGTGCGCCAGCCCGCCGCCCACCGTCGCCATGTTGCGCACGCGAACGGTAGCCACGTGCCGGTAGGTCTCGGCCAGGAGCGGCAAGCGCCGGCGCACCAGCGAGGACGTCTCCACCTCTCGATGAGTCGTCGCCCCGCCGATGCGAAGCTCGCCGTTCTTTTCCGCGATGCCGCTAAGGCCGCGCACCGAACGCAAGCTGATAAGGCAGGTGGGACTCACCAGGCGCTGCTTCATCATGATGACCAGAGCCGTGCCGCCGGCGATGAGCTTCCCGTCCGTGCCGAACTGTTTGAGGTCTTGTTTAACTTCTTTAAGACTCTTTGGAGTGCGATATTCGAAGGGCTGCATGATGGGTCCTTATCTCGCGAACTGATGCGCTTTTTGAATCGATTCGATGATTTTGTAGTAGCCGGTGCAGCGGCAGAGATTGCCCATCATCCAGTCTTTGATCTGCTCCTCGTTCGGCTTGGGAACTTTGTCGAGAAGTGCCTTGGCCGCAACGACCTGGCCCGGCGTGCAGATGCCGCACTGGAAGCCGCCGTACTTGATGAAGCTCTTTTGCACCGGATGGAGCTCGCCGTTTTTTGCCAGCCCCTCGACCGTCGTGATGTCGTGGCCATCGGCGAACACCGCGGGCGCAAGACAGGAGCTAATCATCTCCCCGTCCATCAGCACCGTGCACGCGCCGCAGACGCCGACGCTGCAACCCTCTTTGGTTCCGGTGAGCCCGAGATCGTAGCGCAGAAAATCGATCATTAGACGGTTTGTGGGAACTTCTTGCTCGACCCTTTTCCCGTTGACGCGCGTGCGAATCTTTTTGTTCATTTCCAACCTTCCATCCCACCGCGAAAATTCCGCGCGGCGATAAAGTGACAACCCGATGCGGCTATGTTATAGAAAGAATCCGCCTAAACTGCAAGCAACCATAGACGGGAAATTTGCGCTCCCTTCTCCCGGGAAGAAAGGAAATTCGGCGGCGCCCAATGGCCGGACTTTTCACACGACAGTTGCGACGCGAGGCGGATGAAATCTGGCGCGCCGTCCACGCCCACCCCTTTTTGGACGAGCTTCGCGCCGGCACCCTGCCGATGAATCGGTTTGAATATTTTATCTTGCAGGACTACGTTTACCTCCTCGACTTCGCCCAGGTGCTCTGCCTTGGCGGCGCGAAATCGCCGGATCTAAAAACCCTGGAAATCTTCGCCCGCCACGCTCTGATCGCCGTCGAGGTGGAAAGAAGTTTTCACGCGAGCTTTGGAAAGAGTCTCGGCCTCTCGCAGCGGCAGCTCGACCGGACGCCCAAAGCGCCGGTCACCGAAGCTTACACGAAACATCTTCAGGCGGTCGCCCGAGGAGGAAGCCTGGCTGAAATCGTCGCCGCGGTGCTACCCTGCTACTGGATTTACGGCGAGGTCGGAAGGAGACTCTATCGCAGGCGGCCAAGAAAGCCGGCGATCTACCGCAAGTGGATCGAGATTTACGCGTCAGAGGATTATTGGAAACCGGTGCGGGAGCAGATACGGTTGATGGACAGCCTCGGCGCGGGCGCGCGTGGCGAAGAGAAAAAGCTTTTGCGTGACCATTTTGTTCTGAGCAGCCGTTACGAATTCCTCTTCTGGGACCAGGCGTATCGCCTGGAAAAATGGGCGGTGTAAAAATAGCGCTAGAAAATTATCAAGGAGGTTGGAACCATGATTGCTCTAACGGACAAAATCCCCGAATTGATCGACAACGCCCTGGCGAACGGCTGCCCATGCGTCCTCGCCACGGTCTCCAAGGACGGCGAGCCGGACATCGGCTACAAGGGCAGCATGATGGTCTTCGACAACGAGTCGCTCGCCTACTGGGAGCGCACGAGACGCCAGCACCTCAAGAATGTCCTGGAGAATCCCAAGGTCGTCGTGCTCTTCAGGGATCCCAAGACCAGGCTCAACTTCCGCTTCCACGGCGTGGCGACAGTGCACCAGGACGGGCCTATCCGCGAGCAGGTCATGGCGCGTACGGTGAAAGACGAGCTGGACAAGGACCCGGAGCGCAAGGGCGCCGTCGTCGTCATCCGAGTAGACAAGGTGACGAACCTGGCCGGACAAGTGCTACAGAGCCGCTAGAAATCGGAGGGCCCACGCTAATGTTTCTTTCCGATAAAGTAAAAGAAACGCGTTATCGCGCGGTGCGCGAGCAGATGGCCGCGCAGGGCCTCGACGCGCTGATCGCGCGGGGCTCCAGCGCCGTCCGCGGCGACGGCGCCGCGTTTCGCTTTCTCACCGATTTTCCCAATATCAATATCCCGCTCGTCCTTGTATTCTTCCGCGACGAAGACAAGCCTCCGCTCATGCTCGTGGAATCGCGCTTCCAGGCGATGCGGGCGAAAAAAAATTCATGGCTCGAAGACATCCGCCTGAGCTCGCGCTTCCTGGAGAGCCTGATGGAAGTTTTGAAAGAGAAGCGTCTCGACCGCGCGACGATTGGAATTGACGGACTGGATCGGCTTCCCTATCTCTGGGTGCAGAGAATGGAAGAATTTTTTCCCGAACTGAAAATCGTCGAATTCGGTCCGGCGTTAAAAAAACTGCGGGCGACGGTGGACGGCGAAGAGACCCGCCTGGTGAAAAAATCCGCCGCTCTGGTCGATCTCGCCTTTACCGAGGGGATCAAGCGCATCAAACCGGGCAAGACCGAATGGGAGATCGTCGCCTACATGGACTTCTTGCTCAAGAGTCACGGCGTAGAAAAGAGCTTCAACATCATTTCACAAGGTCCCAAGGTCGATGCCTATCCGCCGTCTGGAAGAAAGATCGGAAAGAAAGGCATGGTCTTCGTCGAGATCACCGCCCAGTACGGCGGCTACTGGACACAGTTGGCGCGTGCCGTTTCTCTCGGCAAGCCGGATAAAGATCTTGTCAAACTGCATGGCGTCTCGGTGCAGGCCATCAAAGAAGCGCTGAAATACTTGAAGCCCGGCTTCAGAGTGTCCAAGCCGATGAGCGTGATGGAGGAATACGTGCGGCAGTCCGGTCTCGACTGCACGCCGGTCTACGGCCACATCGTCGGCCTCGACATGGTCGAAGATCGCCCATCGCCGCAGAACGAGACCGAGATCGTTCCCGGCATGGTCTTCATCGTCCATCCCTGGCCGCTTTTGGGAGAAAGCTCGCTGCTCTGGGGAGAGACCTATCTCACGACGGAAAAAGGAAACCTGCGGCTGAACCGCGTCGGCGACGAGCTGATACGTTTGTAGTTTTCACATGATTCTAATCACCGGCGGCCTCGGTTTTCTGGGAGCCAATCTTGCGAGGCTTCTTTGCGATGCCGGCGAGAGGGTCCTTCTCACCAGGAATCGCAACGCAGTGGTTCCTAATCTGCTTACGCCCTTTGTCAATAAAACCCTCTCCGTCACTCCACTCGATATCACTTCTCTGGATAATGTCTCGAAAGCGGTCGGCGAGTTCGGCGTCACAAGCATCGTGCACGCCGCGGTTCGCTCGGAGAAAGGAAACACGTCGCTGTATCAGGCAATGGACGTGAACGTCACTGGAACTATCAATGTGCTCGAGGCCGCTCGGGTGGCAGGTATTCAAAGAGTGATTTTTATCAGCTCTGAAGCCGTCTACCAGGGCATCCAGACCAATCACCCTTACAAAGAAGAGGAGAAGCTGCTGATTACCTCCGACCGCTTTATTCCGGGAACCAAAAAGGCGGGCGAAATTCTCTGTCTCATGTACTGCAAGGAATACGGCATGGAGGTTATTTCGGTACGGGCTACCCGGATGTACGGCCCCCTTTATCAGGGAGTGCGGAACCTTGCCGGTCACATGGTGGAAAATGCCGCGAACGGTATTCCGATAGCGCTGGCCAATCAGGACCCGGCCGAAGCCCACGACATCATCTACGCCAAAGATGCAGCGCGCGCGATCGTGCTCCTGTTGAAGGCGCAAACATTGCGTCATCGAATTTACAACGTCGGTTTCGGTAGGCTTGTCAGTCTAGCAGAGTTCGCCGACGCGATAAAAAAATCGCTGCCGAAAAGCGAGATCCACCTGGGCGACAGTCCGGGACCGTTGATCTCGACGAAGACTCCCATGGACATCAACGCCTGCGTCGATATCTCGCGGCTCAGCGAAGAGACCGGCTTCGCGCCGGAATACGACCCGCATCGCGGCGTGAAGCACTACATCAATTGGGCAAAACAAGGAATTTACAGGTAGGCACCTACTGACTATCTACTTCTACATCCCGACGAGGCTTACTCTGAGACACTTGTTCCTTGTGGCTCTCTGGGCCACACCAGTTCTTTTTCTTCCCGCGCCTGTTGTAAGGAGAGGCAAGACCTTCGCTTCGTAGTAGCTCGCCTACGTCCTTGCCGTCAGTTGTTTGAATAGTAGCATCTACTCGACCACCGAATTCATCCTCACTGATTCGGATTAAGTTGATCGTCGATTGCTGAGGAATCACGCTTTCGAGAAACTCCTTTGCCTTTAGTCCAAGTTCCTTTTCTTTGGTGCACTTTGCCTTAGAAGAAATTTCTGGCGCATCAATCTCTGCAATCCTAACCTTCACTTCCTGATAAAGCCCAAGCCAAATTTTTACCTTCACTCTTACGGTGTCGCCGTCAACTACGGAGATAACCGTAGCAGGATATGGACCCGGCAAGGGCGATTCAGCAAAGGACATTGCTGGTAGCAAAAACAGCCAAGTGAGAAAGAAAGGGAATTTTTTCATACGTCATTCGCTCGCTAAGTCTACGCTCGCACCGGCACCATTTACGTACATAAGCAAAAACGAGGCCCTAAACTATTCCGCAAAATAGCCAGCTTCCATGCCTATTTCCCGATCCGTCGTTGTTCCCTAGCATTGGGTACTGTACAAAATATGCCATAGGCGACAAGAACCGGCACTTCTTTCGTGAGTCTAAGGCAGCTTGTTTTACGTACACTCATTTGCTACTCCTCGCTTCGTAAATATTCATAGAGAAAGGCGACCGCCGCATGAGAACACTTATCCAAGGCACCTACATAGTCGGCTTCAACGGACAAGAACATGAGATCATCAAGGACGGCGCTGTTGTCTTTGAAAACGACCGCGTATTGTTTGTCGGCAAGCAGTATTCTGATCCGGTGGATAAAAAGATCGATGCCAAAGGCTGCCTCGTCTCGCCGGGATTCATCGACACGCATTTTCATTCCGGCATCAACGCCAGCGACTATCTGTTGAACGACGCGAACAAGCTGGACTACTTCGCGGCCAACTATCTCGCTCACGGCGCGCCGACGCGTGAAGGCGCGAAGCACGCCCACTTGAAAGACGTGGACGTCGGCCAACGCTTCTCACTCATTCATGTATTGAAGAGCGGGGTCACCACGACGCTCGACATCGGCGGCGCCGGCGCAAATCCCGAGCCCTACGTTGCAATGGTGGACGAGGTCGGCATCCGCTGCTATGCCGGGCCGAGCTATAAAAACGTCAGCTTCTTTCAAGACCGCGAAGGAAGGTTGGAGTACGACTGGAACGACGAGCGCGGAAGCGAAGGATTAAAGCACGCCGTTGAGTTCGCGAAAAAATTCAACGGCGCTTGCAACGGGCGCATGAACACGATGCTGTTTCCCGGCCACGTCGATTCCTGCACGCCTGCGCTTTTGAAAGAAACTCGAAAGGCCGCCAAAGAGATCGGCGCGCGCGTGCAGATTCATGCGACGATCAATCTATTCGAATTCCACACGGTGATGCAGCGCGAACGTTGTACGCCGATCGAGCTGCTGCGCAAAATCGGCTTTCTCGATCCGGAAGTTTCTCTCTCTCACTGCATCTTTATCAGCGGCCATAGCTGGCTGTCTTACCCTTATGGCGACGACCTCAAGATCATCGCCGACTTCGGCGCCTCGGTCGCCTACAGCCCGCTCAAATATTTGAAGCTCGGCATCGTGATGGAATCGTTCGATAAGTATTTGAAGGCCGGCATCAACATGGGGATCGGCACCGATACTTTTCCCAAGGATATTATTTCGGATATGCGCTACGCGTCGCTTGCTTCGCGAGTGGCGGAGAAGAGTTTCATCGCCGGCCATCCGCGCGATGTCTTCAACGCGGCAACCCTCGGCGGCGCAAAACTCGTCGGCAGAGACGACTTGGGCCGATTACAGAAAGGCGCGAAGGCGGACATCGCGATCATCAATCTTAAGGACATCGCCTTCGGCGCCGTACGCGACCCGATCAAATCGCTGGTCGAAACCGCCGTCAGCCGCGACGTGCGGACGGTTATCGTAGATGGCGAAACGCTGGTGGATAACGGCAAATTTCTTCGTATGGACGAAGAAGAGCTGCTGGAAAAAGTTCAAGCCAAAGGCGAGCAGGTCTGGGACAGCGTCCCCAAATGGCACTGGACGGGCAAGAGCGTGGACGAAGTGGTGCCGCCGGCGTTTAAGATGAGGTAAGTGCGGCGGAGTTCCGCCAGCCGCAATACCATGCGTAAACCACGCCGCCGAGAAGCCCGCCTATCCCCGAAATCAAGACATCGGTGACGCTCGTAATTCGCGCGACCGTCAAGAGTTGTGCGGTTTCAAGGATAGCGCCGATGGCGAGGCCAACGGCCAACGGCATCCACCGCTTTCCGGCTGATAAACCCGCCACGGAAAAACCAAGCAGTCCGTAACGAAGGAGCTTTTGCGATAGATCAAAAACCGCCTCCTTAGGGTCGGCATGATAATACATCGTGAACGGAAGCCACTCGATACCGGCAACCTTGTCGGCGATCGCGGCGTCGGTCAGCCGGAATTCAAAAGGAGTCAGACCCGCGTGGGTGACGAGCACGAGCGCGAGAACGAGCAGCGCTCGCATGGGATGAGACCTGACGGGCGCCGAGCCGACGATCATCGGGACCAAAGTGACACCTACGAGAGCGCCGAATGCGGCGAGCGCGACGTTGTTGGCATTTGGGAAACGTCCCTCGAAGCCGAGCTTGCCGATTTCGAGGACGGCGCCAAAGAGAACCGTCGCCAGCCAGGCGGACCCGGCCACGTTGACCTTACCGCCGAGACTTTGGAGCGATCGCCGGAGCGCCGCAGCAAAAAAACTGAACATCAAGATGTTGTCGATCGGTCCATCGATCCAGAAACGACCGGC
>JBGQBP010000123.1:0-10897 GCA_041494945.1 Binatia bacterium
CGAGCCGATGTTCAGGTTTAATAAGGACGTCTTGGACCGCTTTTTAGTCAAGCCGCTGGGCGGCGCCTGGGACGCGCTGCTGCCTGACCCGGTTCAGAAAGGCGTGAAAAACGCCATTGAAAATCTGGGGTTCGTTCCGCGAGTCATGAATAACGTCTTTCAGCTCAAATGGGACGGCACTGGCCGGGAAATGGTTCGCTTTGTTCTCAACAGCACTCTAGGATTCGGCGGGTTTATCGATGTCGCCAAGGACGGTCTTGGCCTTCAAGCAAGCGACGAAGATTTCGGCCAAACATTAGGCCTTTGGGGCGCCAAGCAAGGTCCATACCTTATCCTTCCATTTGTACCGTCGCCGCTGACTATTCGCGACGGCGTCGGAAGGGTTGTAGACGCTGCAATGAACCCGCTTACCTGGGTTCTTCCAGGCGCCGCCACATGGGGCATCCTAGGCACCTATGTCATCAACGAGCGCTCTCTTAACCTCGACAGGTATGAGCGCGTAGAGGAATCGGTCGTCGATCTTTACAGCGCTGTGCGCAATGCCTACCTGCAGAGACGGGCGGCTGCGGTAAGGGAATAGTCACCGGTTTTAACTTCACAAAAACTTTTCTCCTAAAAAAAGGCATGCCTCACGAGGCGTGCCTTTTTTTTTATTCCGATCCTAGGCAACGCAACCGATGCGCCAGTTGGCAAAATCAACTGCTTGACTCTGCGGTTTGCCACATCGACTCTATGATCGCCCTCCCCATTCCCACAGAATACGTACACCAAACTACCGGCACGAACTCCTAAGCGCCCGGTCGAACAAGGGAAGAGCTGCTGAAAACATCGAAAAAGAGTTCAAGAAAAAATTCCGTAAGATGAGCCGGAGTTGACGCGCCGACTGCGAAGATTCAACGGCGGGTTTGACAGTGGATTGAGGTCAGCTTGCTAGCTGGCATAACCCGGCCCCGGAAAAACCGGGGCCGGGTTATGCGGTATCGAGCTGGACTAATCACCAGATGGAGGATCAGTCGGGCGTACCTGGGGTTTCCGTTTCGATCTCGTGGGCCACCATCGTGACGGAATTATACTCCGCGCTCACCGGATTACCAATATGAGTTTGCAGATCAGCAAGGAACGCCGGGGCATCATTGAGTTCAATTTTAGTGCTGGCGTCCACGATCAGCGTCACCAGGGTTCCGTTAGAATCAATGGTGATGGTGCCGAGTCCTGTATCTACGGCATTGATTACGCCTTCGACTTCTCCTTCGTCTTCTTCGCTCTCGGCCTCGATGCGAAAGGCATTCAAGGTCAGCGGGTCGTATTCGGCTTCGACAAACATGTCGACGGCGAGATCATTAACTGTTGCGGCCGCGCCGCCGACCCCTATCAGGGTATCCAGCGTTATATTGACGGTCACATTTGGACCCCCATCCTTGGGAGTAATTGTCACTGTATTTGGTACTGCTACTGTGTCAACAGCAAAAATTGTCCCGCTTACCTCGTTCTCTTCGGGACCCTCGGCCTGGATGTCCACCGCGTCCTCGGGCGATAGCGTACTTTGCGTCGGCGAATGAATGAGCGAGCCGGCTGGAGCGAGATGTGTCGTTATTTTGTCCAGAAGCGTCAATGATTTGAGCGAAGAAATCTTACCGTTTCTAACCACCCGGGTTTGCACGTTTGTCTGGGCATTGGTAGTGCTACGTCGGTTTGCGATCTGGACAACGCCTGTCCCCGAAGTCACATTTCCCACGCCGCCCTGCAGCGTGCTCACGACGGGGCCCGTGGCCGCAAGTTGCTTGGCATTGTTGGAGTTGTCGAATAGAGCGGCGACCTGATCACCAAGGACCAGCCCGGCAAGGTTTACCTTCTTATTGTTGCGCAGCATCTTGGTTTTGCGCGTAACATTCAGAATGGTCGCCGTGCCATTGGCGTCTTTCAGCGTCACCGAGTGGCCGGTAACGTCAACAATATATAGAGTGCCGTTCAAGCTGTTCGAACTTCCAGCCGCCTGCAACTCACCGGCTGATATGCCCCAACCCAGCAAAAGAACCACAAACCCAATCGTCATGAATCTCTTCAACATGCGCAGCCTCCTCAATTTAAGATTGTGGATGGGCAGTGGAGCAAGCCGGATGCCAGGCGCATGGGGCAACCAGTAGAGTGCCAAGCTTTTCCGGTTCTCACCAAATGGTCAGCCAACCACCGTCAATGAACGGAAAGAAACTATCGGAATGCCGCAAAACGTTATGGCCTCGGCTTCACGGCCACCGAAATTACAAGGTGTTTTTCTATGGAGAGATGAGAGAATCGAATTAGGTGAAGGATTTTGCCTTTGGGTTGTAGGATTTTCCTTCGTCTTACTTCGATTTCTTGAAATCGTCCACGCTGAGTCCGTGTTTTCTCATGAGGTCATAGAAATCGGCGCGGTACTTGCCGGCCAGCCTTGCCGCCTGGCTGACATTTCCCCCGCTCAACTCGAGCAAGCGAATCAGATAATTTTTTTCAAAAGCGCCCTTCGCTTGTTTTAAAGGTCTCCACGGCTCCTCGGCGGATGATTTTGTCCGGAGCAGAATCAAATCCTCCGTTATGACGTCCGTCTGCGTCATGGCGACGGCGTATTCGATCACATGTTCCAGCTCCCGCACGTTTCCCGGCCAATCGTAAAGCATCAGCCTTTGCATGGCCTGAGGCGCGAGTCCTTTGATTTCCTTCTTGGTCCTCTCGTTGAATTTTTCGATGAAATGCTCGACCAGCGGCGTAATATCCTCTCCTCTATCCCGGAGCGGTGGCAAAAAAATCGGTATCACGTGAATCCGGTAAAACAGATCTTCGCGAAAAGACCCCTTTTTCACCTCGGCGTCCAGGTCCTTGTTGGTCGCGACGATCAACCGGATGTCGACCTCGACCGGCTTTTCTGCGCCGACCGGGTAGAATTTTCTCTCTTCCAGCACCCTGAGCAGCTTTGCCTGGATGGAAAGCGGCATGTCGCCGATCTCATCCAGAAAAAACGTCCCCTTGTTGGCTTGAGTCAGCAAACCGAGGGTTTTTCTTATGGCGCCGGTGAAGGCGCCTTTCTCATGGCCGAAAAGCTCGCTCTCGAGCAGGGGTTCGGGTAGCGCGGCGCAATTGATGGCGACAAAGACCTGGTCTCTTCGATCACTGCTCAGATGCACCGCCTTGGCGATGAGCTCCTTACCCGTGCCGCTCTCGCCATGCAGGTAGATCGTGGAGTCCGTTTTGGCGCTGCGCGAAACCAGCTCCAGCACTTTGCGCATCTTCTCGCTCTTGGCCACGATATTGTTAAAGCCGTAGCGCTCTTCCAGCAGTCCCCGAAGCCTCTTGATTTCGGAGTTCAGCCGGCGGTTCTCCAACGCCTTTTCAAGCTGAAACAAGAGCTCGCGGGATTCGAACGGCTTGGTGAGATAACTGTAAGCGCCCTTCTTCATCGCCTCGACCGCGCTCTCGATCGTCCCGTAGGCGGTAAGTATGATCACCGGCATTTCCGGATTGATGGCGTGCAGTTCCTGCATGAGTGATATGCCATCCTTCCGGACCAGTTGCAGGTCGACGATGGAGAGGTCCACCGGCTCGGCCTTCACCGCCTCGACGGCCTGCTCTTCCGTTAGCGCCGTGGACACCTCGTAGTTGGCCGACTCGAGTCTCATGCGCGCCAATTCCAGGAGGTTGTGGTCGTCGTCGACAACGAGGATCTTTCCTTGCATCATTATCTTTTCTATCTCTCTTTCTGTCGCCTTTTTTCTTCGATCTCGATATCCACTTGCTTGGACTTCTCCAGTGTCTCGGCGAGTTTCTCGTTGACTTGCAGCACGCCGACCCACGCCTTGGCCTGATCGACCCAGGGGCTTTGGGGCTGCTCCTTGATCAATCGGTTAAAATAATTTATCGCCGTCCGGTTGTCTTTCTTCGGATTGCCGACATGAGCGAAGATCAAGCCTAAATGAAATATGGCATCGTCCGACGGAGGCTTGTTGCCGGATAGAGCCATAGCCTTCTGAAATTCCTTAACGGAATTTTCATATTCCTGTTGGGCAAGAAACCGCCGGCCGCGCAAAACGGCCTGCAACGCCTCGTCGCCCGGGGGCGGCGTTTGCATCATCGCGCAGCCGCAGACGAAGATGAAAATCAGTTGGGCAATACAAAAATAAACGAGCTGCCCTGGCCCGCTTCGCTTTCCACCCATACGTGACCGCCGTGTGATGTAATAATATGCTTGACAATCGCCAGGCCCAGGCCGGTTCCCCTCAGCATATAAGAAGAGCTGGAATTTCCCTGACGGTACTTGTCGAAGATCATCGGCAGATCCTCCGACGCAATTCCCGGACCCGTATCGGTGACCGATACCCGCACGGAGCCGTTCTTTTGCTCGGCCGACAACGTCACCTGTCCGCCTTCGGGAGTGAACTTCACCGCGTTGCCGACCAGGTTCCTGAGCGCCTGGAGAATCCGGTCGTTGTCCATTTTCACCAGAGGCATCTGTTTGGCGACCTTCGCCTCGATCTTGATTCTTTTGGCCTCGGCCAGCGGTCCGATCTCGGTCATCGCCCGGTGAATGACCGACGCCAGACTGGCGGGCTCGAGATTATAGGTCATCATGCCCGCTTCCATTTTTGATAGATCGAGCAAGGAATTGACCAGCCGGATCAAGCGGTCGCTCTCCTCGGCCAGAATCCTGAGCAGCCTTTTCTGCTTGTCCGTCACCGTCCCGCCCACGCCCTCCAAGAGCAGTCCGATGCCTTCCTTGATCGAGGTGAGCGGCGTGCGCAGTTCGTGCGACATGGTGGCAAAAAATTCGGACTTCATGTTATCCAGGTCCCTCAGGCGGCCCGACATGACGTTGAAAGCCCTTGCCAGCTCGGCGATCTCCGGCGGAGAGGAAAAGTCGAGACTCCCCTCGAACTCTCCGCGCGCGATCTGCCCGGTGCGCTCCTTTAGGGCGGAGAGGGGCTTGGTAACGCTTCGGGTAATCAAGAGCGAGATGGCCAGGACGAGCCCAAGCGACACGGCCGCTATCACCAGAGCGACCTGGTGTGCATCGGCGCCGGCCTCGACCAGTCCCGTCAACTTTCCCTCGCTGCGCTGTTGGCCGCGGGCTTTCAGCTTTTCCAGCCCCCCGAGGATTCCATCCATCGAATTGTCTTTTTCCCGCTTGTAGAGTTCTTGCGAGTACGGTTTTCGCGCGCTCATAAGCTCGATCTCTTCGCCGACGAGGTCCCGGTAGCGTTGATAGTCTTCGCCGATGCTCTTCAATAATATCTTCCCGCGAGAATCCGCGACGAGGATCGCCTGATCGAGGAGCCGTTCAAAATCCTTTTGGAACAGCAGAAACTGGTCGTAAAGAACCTGGTCCTTGGTGATAAAGAACCTCTTCTCGTAGCGCACCTGGGAAAGCGCCGCGTCGCTCAGTCTCTCTCCCAGATCCAGGACCCGCCGGTCGCGCTCCAGCATCGAGCGCGTTATCTCCTGAATGCGCCGGAGCTGATAAACGGCGTAAATACCCACGGCCATCACCAGCAAGAATATCGCCAGGTAACCGAGAACCAGGCGGGAAAAAAGCGTGAACCTCATTTCCCGATCAATCCGCGCATTGCGACATGACCCACACTAAAGCAATCCCGGAAGCTCTTTTTTTTCCTCGCCCGCCGCGAGCAGCTTTTGGCCGAATTGATCCAGCCGCTTCTCGGCGCTCTGAAAGCAGGAGTTGGCGTGACCCAGGTGCTTGCCCGCCAGATTGAAATCCTCGCGGAACTTGGCGAAGTCGCTCTCCAGGCGGCTTAAATATTGGATGATCTCTTTGGCCCGCTCTTCGATCTTCATGCCTTTGAGCCCCAACAAAATGGCCTGAAGATAGGCATAGAAACTGTTTGGGGAAACCGGAATGACTCTTTTGGCCAAAGCGTAAGCGCTGATACTTTTGTCGCTGCCTACCGAATCATCCTTGATGATGGTTTCATAATAGACGTTCTCGGCGGGAATATACATCAGCGCGAAGTCGTACGTTCCTTCGTCCGGCAGGATGTATTTCGTCGCGATCGCGTCGATGTGCTTTTTAACGTCGGCGGCGAACATCCGCTTCGCCTTGACTTTATCATCCTCGGTCGCGCCGTCGAAGATCCGCTTGAAATTCTCCAGAGGGAATTTGGAATCGACCGGCACGAGCGAGCCTCCCAGCTTGATGACGGCATCCACGCGCTCGCCGCTGCGGAAGCCGTGTTGCATGGCGAAGTGGTCGGACGGAAGGATTTGGCCCAACAGGTCGCCCAGGAAAAATTCGCCGAATCCGCCTCTCAACTTCGGCGCGCGGAGGATCTCCTGGAGCGACGCGATGTCCTTGCCGACTTCATAAATCTTTTTGTTGGCCTCTTCGAGACTGCCCAGACTTTTCTGAACGTTGCCGACCACCCGCGCGGCGTTGTCGAGCCGCTCGCCCAGGCTCTGGTGAGTTTGTTGCATCACTTCGGTGCTCTCTTTGAGCCGATCGTTCACGTTGCCCAGCAATTGGCCGAGTTGCTGATGGACAAGCCGCGCGCTGCCGTCGACGGCCTGCGTCAACTGCCCGCGAAGCTGATCGATCTGCTGCTGTATCAAGACCATTGATTGGTCTTCCTTTTTCTCTCCGAGGAGGATTTTCAGGCGATGCAGCACCATCCATCCGAGAGCTGCAAGGCCACCGAGAAGAAGCAGGATGATGAAGATAGGATTCAGCGATTCCACCATTGAGCGCTCTGCCGCTAGAGAAGCCGCAGGGCGTATTCCAGGATCTCGCTGAGCTTGCGTATTTGGGTTGCCCGCATCGACTTCTCCTCGGGCGAAGATGTAAAATATTGGTCCAGGCTGCGCTTGAGATTCCATTCGAGCAGCTGGACGCACTCCTCCATACTTACCTTCTCCGTGCGCCGGCGTCTCGCTTCGTGGATCTCTTTGAGGCGGATCACCTGTCCCATATGCAGATTTAAGCTAGCTTACGGAGCTTGGAACCTCTTTGTCAAGGCCTGAAGGTATTTTCCGCCAGCGGCTGCTGCTGCGTCACGCAATGAATCGCCCCGAGTCCGATCACGAGAGGCGCGCAGGGGATGCCGACGACCGCGCGGCCGGAAAAAAGTTCCGTAAGAATGCCGAGCGCCAGGTTATCGTTGGGATGATCATAGGTCGGAACCAGGACGGCGCCGTTGGCGATATAAAAATTCGCGTAGCTGGCGGGCAATCTGGCCCCGTGATAATCCACTTTGCCCGGCATCGGCAATTTGACGATCGTGAGATTGCTCCCGTCCTGGTCTCTAGCGCTTTGAAGCCGCTCGTAATTTTTCTGGAGCGGCGCGTAGTTCTCGTCTTGCGGATTTTCTTCGACGGCGCACAGCACGGTCGTCGCATCGACGAAGCGCGCGATGTCGTCGATGTGGCCGTCGGTGTCGTCGCCCACGATCCCGTCGCCGAGCCAGAGAATGCGGCGGACGCCGAGAGACGCGCAGAGGAATTCTTCGATCTCGGCTCGCGTCAGGCGCGGATTGCGGTTCGGGTTGAGAAGACACTGCTCGGTCGTCAGACACGTTCCGCGCCCGTTCACTTCGATCGAGCCGCCTTCGAGAACGATCTCATGCTCGAAAACAGGAACGCGGAGAAGCTTGGCGATCGATTTCGCCACGGCATCGTCATCTCTGTACGAGGGATACTTTCCCCAGCCATTGAAGACCCAGTCGTTGAAGGCCAGCGGCGATTCTTTGCCTCCTCGAGTGACAAAGGTCGGACCGTAATCGCGCATCCAGACGTCGACCGTTGGAATCTCGTAAAAAGCGAGGTTGTCCACGCAAACTCCTGCGCGGATGAGCCGCGTAAAAGCCTCGAGACGTTCCTCATCGTTGTTGACCAACAAACATATTTTTTCTTGCGCCGAGATTTCCTTGATCATCCGCACCCAGATGTCTTGGACGACTTCGAGATGCCCGGGAAAGGTCTCCCGATTGTGCGGCCACGCGAGCCACGTAGCCTCGTGAGGCTCACATTCGGCGGGCATGCGGTAGCCAAGCTGGCGTGGCGTGGGTTTTCCTATAAAGACGTCATCCATATAAACCGTAGGGGCGGTTCGCGAACCGCCCCTACCTCAAAGATACACTCATGGGTCGGAGAGAGATTTCCAGGCGCGCTGACGTAAAATGGGGGCTTGTTCACCGGCCTTCATCGAGAAAACGCGCGGTGAGCGCGCCGTAGGCGTCGATCCGGCGATCTCTCAGAAACGGCCAGCTCTGGCGCGCTTCGGCGATCTTTTCGAGATCGCAGCGCGCGATCAAAATTTCATCGCGTTCACTGCCGGCCCGCGCGATCACCTCGCCCGACGGGCCCGCGACGAACGAGCCGCCCCAAAACTTGAGCTTCCCTTCGCGGCCCACTCGGTTCGGCACGGCGACATAGACTCCGTTCGCCACCGCGTGGCCACGCTGCACCAGCTCCCAGGCGCTGCGCTGGGCTTTCGCGACGGCGGGAGGCTCGGTGGGAAGCCAGCCGATCGCGGTCGGATAAAAAAGAATCTCGGCGCCCGAAAGAGCCGTCAGGCGCGCCGCCTCGGGAAACCACTGGTCCCAGCAGATCAGCACGCCGATCTTCGCGACCGCCGTGTCGAAGCTCAAAAATCCGAGATCGCCCGGGGCGAAATAAAACTTTTCATAAAAGCCCGGATCGTCCGGGATGTGCATCTTGCGGTATTTCCCCAGGATCGAGCCGTCGGCGCCGATCACCACCGCGGTGTTGTGATAGATCCCGGCGGAGCGTTTCTCGAAAAGCGGGGCGATGACGACGACTTTCTTTTTTTTTGCGACGCCGCCGAGAGCGTCCGTGGTCGGCCCGGGAATCGTCTCGGCGAGCTTGAAGTTGCCGGCGTCCTCGACCTGGGGAAAATAACGCGAGTGGAAAAGCTCCTGAAGACAGACCGCGTCGGCGCCTTTTTTCGCCGCCGAATCGATTCCCGCAACGGCCTTGTCCAGATTGCGCTTGATATCTTCGCCCGCGCTCATCTGAACGAGACCGACCGTCACCTGTCGCCGGCTATTTTTTCGCGTCACTCTGGAAACTCATTTCCTCTCACGGTCCGGACAACGTAAACCGATTCACTCCCCTATTTCAGGTGCTGCGCGAAGAAAGACTTGAGCTTCTCCCACGCGTCCTTGGCGGCATCGGCGTGATAGCTCGGCCGCTCGTCGCAGAAAAATCCATGCGTCGCTTCCGGATAGACCTTCATCATGAAAGTCTTGTGTTGGTCCGTAAGCGCCTTGTTGATCTGTGCGACGTGGTCCGCGGGAATCATCGGGTCCTTGCCGCCGAAAAAGAGGTAAATCGGACAGTTGATCTCGCCGGTGCGGGAGAGCGGGCTCGGATTTCCCATGGGAATGCCGCCGCCGTAGAACGCCACCGCCGCCTTGACGTCCTTATTGTGGTCCGCGGCCGTCAAATACGTGAACCGCCCGCCCATGCAGAAGCCGGTCACACCGATGGAGCCGGCCTTGACGTAGTTCTGCGCCTTTAAGTGCGAGATCACCGCGCCCACGTCGGCGATCACTTTGGAATCTTGCAGGCGATTCATGATGCCGATCGCTTTCTTGAGGTCCTCATAAGGCGCCACGCGCTCCGGCTCGCGGTGATAAAGGTCGGGAGCGATTGCCACGTAACCTTCCTGCGCGATCCGCTCGGTCACTTTTTTGATATGGCCGTTGAGACCGAAGGCCTCCATCAGCACGATGACGGCCGGATGAGCCCCGCCTTCTTTGGGCCTCGCCTCATAGGTTTCCATCTTCCCGTCCGGGGTGCCGAGCTGCAACGTTGAAGTCGTGATGTCCATAAATCGCCTCCTGTAGAGAATCGCTTGCCGATGAAAATTCGCTCTTTGTCTATCAGATTTTTTTTTCAGGGTCTACCCCGTTATGACGGATATCAGAACGAAACTAGCGACTGGCGATGACGATGACCCCTGCAACCATCAGCGCGGCGCCGAGAACGACTTTCAGAGTAACCTTCTCCACGTCTCTCAGAAAAAGCACGCTGAAAAGCACCGTGAAAAGCGGCGTCGTGTTGAGCAGCGGCACCATCGCGGAGACCTCCCCGCCGTTCAAGGCGGCGTAATTCAGGATCTGCGCGCCGGTGGACACCACGGCGGCGCTGCCGAAGAACGGAAGACTCTCCCGGCGCGGCCGCGCAAGACCGATCTTACCGGTGGCTAGAAGGAACACGGCAAAGATAATGAGTGACGTGGAGGTGCTGATGGCTGCGCCCGCGTAGGGATTGGGAAGAACGAGCAGTCCGCTTTTACGCAGGTTTTGCGAGACGGCGCCGCACAGGGCCGCGCCCAAAGGAAAAAAGTAATCCAGTAGTCTCGCCTGAGCCTCGCCTTCGCTCCGCCACAGGACGAGCCAGACGCTTGCCACGATCAGCGCGGCGCCGCCATAGACGAACAGGCTCGGACGCTCGTGCAGAAACAAAACGGCGATCGAGACCGAAAGCAGCGGCTCGGCCCCGCGCAGCGGCCCGGCGCGGGAAACGCCGATGCGCGTCAACCCCGTGTAGTAGAGTATGCGCGCAAGCAGAGGTTGCAGGCAGCCGCTCAGCGCGAAATAAATCGTGGCGCGGGACCCAAGCTGTTCCAGAGGAAAAAAGACGAGAAGATAGGTCCAAAGCGCGAGCGCGGCGAACGCATAGCTCATGAACGCGGCCGCGACGACGTTGGACGCGCGCGCGCCGATGCTGACCAGAACGGCATCGCCGGCCCAGCCCATGGCCGAGAGCACCGCGATGAATTCAGGCCGCATGAAGGTTCGTCGTAGTCATGATGTTGGCGGGGACGAGAATCGCAAAAACCCAAACTAACGGCTTTGCTTTTGTCCGTCATTCCCGTGACAACGGGAATCCAGAC
>JBGQBP010000124.1:0-10882 GCA_041494945.1 Binatia bacterium
GGATAGGAACGCATATTTTTTACCGGTCCTGCACTATACCACGTACGGCGAAGTCCGGTGCAGGAGCAAAGGGGATCATAAGCCAATTTAAACGCGTAATCCAGAGGTTTGGTCGGCCTTGACTTGCGCGGAGTTGCCAGATAAGTGAACAAGGTATTGAAAATTATTTCAGGCCGGTCAAGAAGGTTCCAACCTCATTACTAAATTTATAATCCGGAGGTTCGATCATGGCAAATGAGAAGGCAGTGGAGTACCGGGCGGACAACGGGGTGGCGGTGCTGGAGATCAATCGTCCGCCGGTGAATAGTTATACGCACGAGCTTTTGCGCGAGCTGGACGACGCGATTCTCCAGGCGCGCTTCGACGACAACGTTCACGTGCTGGTGATTACCGGCAAGGGCGAAAAATTCTTCTCCGCCGGCGCCGATATCAACATGCTGTCGAACAAACCGCTCTCTTTCAAAAATAATTTCGCGCTGCACGGCCACGAAGTGCTCATGCGCCTGGAAAACACGCCGAAGCTCGTGATCGCCGCGATCAACGGACACGCCGTCGGCGGCGGTCTCGAGATCGCCATGGCGTGCGATATCCGCATCGCCAAAAAAGAAGGCGGGAAGCTCGGACTGGCGGAAATCAACCTCGGCGTTATGCCCGGCATGGGCGGCACGCAGCGCCTGCCGCGCCTGGTCGGAAAAGGACGGGGGATGGAGCTGTGCGCCACCGGAAGAACCATCGCCTTCGAAGAGGCTCTGGAGATGGGGCTGGTCAATTTCATCTATGAAAAAGAAAACTTTCTGAATCAAGTGATGGATTACGCGCGCCAGTTCGTCACGCCCAACAAGGCGAGCATGGCGGTCGGCAAAGTGAAGCGCGCCATTCAGACCGGCTTGGAGCTGTCGCTCCCCGACGGCCTCGCCTTCGAGAGAGAACTGCTGGCGCAGGCGTTCGGCAGCGAAGACGGCAACGAAGGCGTGAAGGCCTATATCGAAAAGAGAACCGCGCAGTTCAAGGGAAGATAAATCAAGGCAAAATTTTCCTTGAGATTCTTTTTTACTTTTTCCTTTTAGCTTTTTACTTTTTTGGAGGGTGAATAATGGCGAAGATGTTGATCGGCGGGGAGCAAGTCGATTCGGTCGGCGGGCAAACCTACGAGGTCCGCAATCCGGCGACGGGCGAAGTCGTGGACAGCGTGCCGAAAGGGAACGAGAAAGACGTCCAGCAGGCGATCCAGGCGGCGGAGACCGCATTCAAAGAATGGTCCGATGTAACCGCGGAAGATAGAGGCAAGATGCTGCTCAACGCCTGCGAGCAGATCAAGCAAAAGAGCGGGGAGATCGCCCAGGCGTTGACCAAAGAACAGGGCAAGACTTTGTTCGAAGCGGGCCTGGAGATCCACCATCTGATTCACGGCCTGGAGTTCTACGCCGGTCTCGCCTCCAAAGTCCGCGGCTCTCACGTTCCATTGCCGCAGAAAGGCGCGTACGGCATGGTGGTGCGCCAGCCGATCGGCGTTTGCGCCGGCATCGTCCCGTGGAATTTTCCGCTGACACTCATGGGCACCAAGCTGGGCCCGGCGCTCGCCGCGGGCAACACGATCATCATCAAGCCCGCGAGCACGACGCCGCTGGCGACGCTCATCGCCATCGAACAGATTCAGAAGGCGACTTACGGCGAAGGCAAAGCGCAGAAGCCCTTGACCAAAGGCGCGGTCAACGTGGTTACCGGCCCCGGCGGTACGGTGGGCGAGGAGATTTTGAAGAATCCGCGCATCCGGCGTATTGCGTTCACCGGCTCCACTCCGGTCGGCAAGCACGTCATGGAAGTCGCCGGACGCGAGATCAAGCGCGTAACGCTGGAGCTCGGCGGCAGCGATCCGATGATCGTCATGGACGACGCCAATCTCGATCTCGCGATCAAGATGGCCGATATCGGCCGCTACTTTAACTGCGGCCAGATGTGTCTCGGGGTCAAGCGTCTCTTCGTCCAGGAATCGGTCGCGGAATCTTTCGTCGGCAAGCTCGCCGAGATATTGAAAACCAAAACGGTCGGCAACGGCGCGAGCAAAGAAACGCGCATGGGGCCCATTCATATCGAGTCGCAGCGCAAGGAAATCGAAGAGCAGGTCGAAGACGCCAAGGCGCGCGGCGCGAAAGTCATCTTCGGCGGCGAGCGGCCCAAGGGCGGCGATCTCGACAAGGGCTTCTATTATCTGCCCACGCTTCTCACCAACGTGCCGGACGACGCGCGCGTCAGCGTGGAGGAGACCTTCGGGCCGGTACTGCCGGTCTTCACGTTCAAGACGTTGGACGAAGCGCTCGAGAAAGCGAACAGCTCGATGTTCGGTCTCGGCTCGTCCATCTGGACGCGCAATCTCATCAACGCCAATAAAGCGATCGACAAGCTCCAGGCGGGCAACGTCTGGGTAAATTCGCTTCACTACGGATACGACGAGCTGCCGTTCGGCGGCGTCAAGCAGAGCGGCGTCGGCCGCGAACACGGCCCCGAGGCGCTGGACTACTACCTGGAGCCGAAGGGTGTGGTGATCGTGAACGCATAGTCATCAGAGCTGCGTCTGACTTCAAAGCCCGACCGGCTCCGTCCGGCCGGGCTTTTTTGTTTTTGAGCTGAGAAGTACGTGTTTTTTTGCCTTAATTAGAGTATATACATTAATACATGTTTTCTTGGGATGCGCCAAAAGCGATCGTCAACTTCGAAAAGCATGGCGTTTCCTTCGAAGAGGCGGCGACGATTTTCTCCGATCCTGAGGGCTCGGATTGGCAGGACTTGGCGCATTCTACAAGAGAAGCACGACGTAAACGGCTTGGAATCTCGATTGATCGCAGGATTTTACTGGCAGTCTATACAATAAGGAGAGCGAAAGATGGCAAAGAAACGATCAGGATCATCAGCGCGAGGCCGGCGAGCCTTAAAGAACGCCAGGCTTATTTCGGATAGTCAGATCGATTTTTCCGATATTCCGGAGTCCACCGATGAGGAGCTTCGTAGGGCTCGCAGAGTCGGGCGCCCGAAGTCGGGCAGACCGACGCGGCAGCTCATCGCAATCAGGATAGACCCCTTTTTGTTGAAGCGCCTTAGAAAGCTTGCAGCCAAACAGGACAAACCGTATCAAACATTGATTCACGAGCTTCTCGAACGGGCTACAAAGAGAGCAGCATAAGCGGCAAAAATAGTCCACGGCTTCGGCGAAAGGTCGAGCATTGATGGATATACGCATTGACCGTCACACCCTCGAACGCGCCAAGGAACGTGGCACGGATGAAGATGAAATTAGAGACGTGATTAGTACAGGCGGGGCGATTCCGGCTAAGCATGGACGCGCCGGAAAGGCGAAGATATATCCATTCAAACAAAAACGTCATGACCGCTATTACGATCAAAAGAGAGTCGAGGTATTTTACACTGTCGAAAGAGATGTTATAGTCACCGTAACCGTCTACGTTTTCTACGGAAAGTGGGAGTAGTCAAATGGAGATCCTCTATAACACAAAAACGGATCTGCTTTATATCCGTCTGGACGCGCGAAAGCAGAAGGTGATCAACAAACGTCCGTCGGAAGATGTCGTTCTGGACATTGGAGAAGGCGACAGGATCGTAGGCATCGAGATCATGGACGCGTCGAAACATTTAGACGTTAACAGCCTTTTGCCCGTGACGTACCAGGAGTCGGTATAGCCGGTTTGGAACCTTGCCAATGAACGCAAAGCCCTACCGGCTCAGCCCGGTCGGGCTTTTTTTATTGCATGGCGTTCGTTTGTGAAGCACAATCGGAGACTGGGCGGTCCTATATAAGGAGGAGCAGCGGAAGTGAAACAGCCAGCATCGACACAAGCGCAAGAATTTACACAGCCGCAGGGATTTCTGTCCGCGGCGAAGAACGCCGGGATCAAAGACGAGACGCTCGACCTGACGGTCATCTATTCGACCGTGCGCGCCCACGGCGCGGCGATGTTCACGCAGAACCGCTTTCCCGGCGCGCCGGTGATCGTGGGGCGAAAGCACATCGCGAATGGTTTCGTGCAGGCGCTCGTGGTCAACAGCAAAAACGCCAACGTCGCGATGGGAAGGCAGGGCATCGACGACGCGATGGAAATGTGCCGCGTCGTTGCCGCCGAGCTCGGCGTCGATTACCGTGACGTCCTCCCCTTCTCCACCGGCGTGATCGGACGCAGGCTGCCGATGGAGAAGATCCGCGCCGGCCTGAAAGGCATTCGCGGCGAACTGCGGCCGAATAATTTGGAGCTTGCCGCGCGCGCGATCATGACCACCGATCGGTACCCCAAATACGGTTCTTGTAAGGTAGGAGCCAGCGTCATTGCGGGCATTGCCAAGGGCGCGGGGATGATCGAGCCGAATATGGCGACAATGCTGGTCTATCTCATGACGGATGCCGCGTTGCCCGCGCCGACGCTGCGTCCGATGCTGCGGCGCGTCGTGGGGCGGACGTTCAACTCGATCAGCATCGACACCGACACGAGCACGAGCGACACCGTGGTCTTGATGGCGAACGGCCTGGCGGGTCCGGTGAATCCGAAAAAGTTCGAAGCCGGCCTGCTCGAAGTGTGCAAGTATCTCGCGCGTGAAATCGCCCGCAACGGCGAAGGCGCCACCAAGCTTATTACCGTCGAGGTCGGCCGCGCGAAGAATGAAGCGCAGGCGAAGCGCGTCGCCAAGTCGGTCGTCAATTCGCCGTTGGTGAAAACCGCCGTCTATGGGTCCGATCCCAACTGGGGCCGAGTCATCATGGCCGTCGGTAAATGCTTCGACAAAAACATCGAGCCCGCCCGGACGACGATTCGCTTCGGCCAGACGAAAGTATTTTCGCGCGGCTCGCCGGTTGATTGCGATCTGGAAGCGCTGCGAAAGTATCTCGGCCAAACCGAAGTCGTGATCGGAATCGATCTAGGCATCGGCAAAGCCTCCGCGCGCGTCTGGGGCTGCGATCTGACCGAGGAGTATATAAAGGAGAACGCGTACTACACGACTTAGCCCGGAATCCCGGAACGTGCATGCAGCTAAAAGAATTTACCGGGTTCATCCGCACGCTGGCGGAAAAGAGCGGGGAAGTGATCCAACCGTATTTTAGGCAAGCCGGCCTCGCGGTGGAACTCAAGGAAGATCGAACCATCGTGACCCGGGCCGACCGAGAAGCCGAAGCCGTGATGCGCGAGCTGATTCGCAAAACGTATCCGCGCCATGGAATTCTCGGCGAGGAATTCGGTCCGGAGAATGAGTCGGCAGAGTTTGTCTGGACGCTCGATCCAATCGATGGAACGATCTCATTTGCCAGCGGCTGCCCGCTGTTTGGGACGCTGATCGGCTTGCTTCATGACGGAAGGCCGATCCTCGGAGCGTTGCACAATCCCATACTCAGCCAGTTGTGCATTGGGAACAACACGGAAACCACGCTCAACGGCCACGCCGTGCAACTACGACAGGACCTTCAGCTTTCCGAAGCGAGGCTCCTGACGACGGATGTTGCGAGTATCGCCAAATATCAAAAGAAAGAAGGCTTCGAGAAATTGCTGCGGCAGACACACCTGTTTCGCACGTGGGGAGATTGTTACGGGTACCTGCTGGTCGCCTCCGGTGGGGCGGATATCATGCTCGATCCGATCATGAGTCCATGGGATGTCGTGCCGTTGATTCCTATCGTTCAAGGAGCCAACGGCGTAATTACAACATGGTCGGGTGGAGATGCGGCAAGCGGCGCCTCATGCGTCGCGGCGAACAAGACGCTGCATCCTCAAGTGTTGGAGATTTTAAATTCCTAAGGGGCTGAGTTTTACGAGATCTCTCTATGAAGTCGCCTCACAATCTATGCTGACAGGTTTTTGATATGAAGCCTTCGACCGAATTCCGCATCGCGCCGGCAACGGAAAAAGATATCCCAGTCATCCTGCGCCTGATCGAAGGCCTCGCCGAATACGAGAAACTTTCACACGAGGTCGTCGCGACAGAAGCCAGCTTGCGCGAGTCGCTGTTCGGCTCGCTGCGGGTCGCCGAGGTCGTGATCGTCTACACCGGAACCGAGCCCGCCGGCTTCGCGGTTTTTTTTCACAACTATTCGACCTTTCTCGGCCGGCCGGGAATCTACCTCGAAGATCTCTTCGTGCTGCCTGAGTGGCGCCGGCGCGGTCTCGGCACGCAGTTGTTGGCGCACGTGGCACGTGAAGCCGTCGCGCGTAAATGCGGGCGACTCGAATGGGCGGTGCTCGACTGGAACGAGCCTGCGATCGCTTTTTATAAAAAACTCGGCGCGCGGGCCATGGACGAATGGACCGTGTATCGGGTTACAGGGGATGCGCTGAAAAAATTGGCATCCGAGCCGGGTTATCAATAATGCCGCCGCCCGGAACCATCTATGTCGATATGGACGACGTGCTGTGCGAGACGGCGCGCGCGCTGCTCGCGATCGCCGAGCGGGAATTCGGAAAGACGATTCATTACGATCAACTGAATACCTTCGAAGTCGGCGAGGCCTGCGGGCTGGAGAGCCGCGAGATCGCGGAACTCTTCCGCATCGCGCACCATCCCGACGAACTGCTCGGCATGGCGCCGATTGAAGAAGCCGCGGCCGTGTTGCGGCAGTGGGCCGATGCCGGACACGAGATTGCGATCGTCACCGGACGGCCGCCGACGACGTATGAAGCGTCGGTTGAATGGCTGCATCGTCATCGATTGCCCTACCATACGGTCCTCATGGTCGATAAGTACGGCCGCTTCGCGACGGAGAACACGACGGCGATCTCGTTAGCGGAGCTGGCGACAAAGCAATTCTTCTTCGCGGTGGAGGACTCTCCAACCATGGCGAAATTTTTGGCCGGAGAAATGAAGGTCCCCGTGGCGCTCTTAGATCGCCCGTGGAATCAGATGGCCGGCGAACACCCGCTGATCAACCGGTACAGCCATTGGCGCGAAATCGCGCAGGCGCTGCCGGCGCAAAGCAATAAGTAAGGTCGATCTTCATGCATTGCGCTTACAAGATATTTTCTACCGCTTCTTCCCTCTCATCGCCGATGTAAAAAAAGCGACGGCGCTGGCGCCCATGCCGGCGAGCAACGTCGTGTTGAGCGCCGCGACGAAGGCAACCGGGTTCGCCGTCGTCGGGCTCACTCCGGAAAGCCCCGTATGATGCTCAAACGCGGCGGTCATGAGAACGCCGCCGAGCGCTACGCCCAACACGTTGCCCAAACCGAAGCTCACGTGATTCACGCTGGAGGCAAAGCCCCGGTGCTCCTTCGGCATCATGCTGATCATGCTGACGGAATTCGCCGGGTTGAAAAGTCCGTTGGTGATGCCGCCGAACGCGATCATGAGAGTCGGGACGAGCCAATGAGAATCCGGCCGCAGGAAAGAGCCGATAAAAAACGCGACGGACAGGAAAACCACTCCTACGGTCGCCGGCAGGCGCGGTCCGAAACGGTCGGAGAGATAGCCGCTCAGCGGCGCGATCGAAAGCGTGATGGCCGCCGGCACCATGAAGAGCAGACCGATAAAGGACGGCGTCAGGTGAAGAACTTCCTGAAGATAAAACGGCAGCAGGAAGCCGGTGAGCACGTAGCACGACGAGACGATCAGCAGGCTCACGGCGGCCATGCTGAACATCCGTACTTTGAACAACGACAGATCGATGAACGGGTCCGGCGTCCTCGCCTCGTGAAATAAGAAACCGACGAGCGAAGCGCAAAACACGGCTGCGAAAATCATTCTCGTCTGCCCGCCGACGATCTCCAGAGTGCGCCGGTCGAGTATCAAAAGCAGCGAGCTCATGATTACAAAAATGAGAAATGCTCCGAGCTGGTCCACCGAGCGCCGCTTGCCGGACGCCTTGGCATGCTTCAAGTTCGGCAGCGTCAAGATCGCGCCGAACAAGCTGATCGGCACGAGAGAAAAGAAGGCCCAGCGCCAACTGAAATAATCGATCATGAATCCGCCGAAGGCGGGACCGAGCATAAAGCCGGTATGATGCGCCGTGGTCATGAATCCCTGCGCTCTTCCGGCCAGCTCGTCCGGCACGGCCTCCGCGGCCAGCGCCCGGCTTGACGATTGGATCATCGCCGAGCCGACTCCTTCGAGGAGACGGAAACTGATGAGCTGTAAGACGCTTTGAGACAGGCCGCAAAGAAGAGAGGTCAGGGAAAAAACCATGAAGCCGAGGCCGAAAACTCTTTCGCGTCCCCAGATATCGCCGAGCCGGCCGAAGATCATCGAAAGCCCGATGTTCGTGAGCTGGTAAGCCAGCAACGCCCACGAGATGCCGAGGAGATCGGTGCCCAGATCGTTGGCCACCGTCGGCATCGAGATGTTGAAAATTCTTCCCGCCGTGCCGGCGAAAAAAGTTCCCAAGAGCGCCGTGGCCAGCAACACGCGATTGATTCGCCTGTTCACTATGATCTTTTTTCCAACTAGCTGATTAAATGATTGACGATGATTCGCAGACTTCGATTCGTATCAAGAATGGGCGGAGAGATCCATTTCCCAGCTCACTGCCCCGCCACCTGACTCCGCCTTCCGAGCCACCAAAACGCAACGATCGGAGGCGCAAGCAGGACGGTCATTAGCAGCGTGACCGCCGAGGCTTTGTTCATTCCTCCAGCGTACCAGTAGCTCCAGATGACCGCCGGGAAAGTAATGTTGTCGTGCACGCCGAGAAATACGGCGACGGTAAGTTCCCGATAGACGAGCAGCGCGGTCCAGATCCATACCGAGAGCATCGCGGGTCTGAGTAGCGAGTGTAAGTAGCTCGGCCCTTTCTCTGGTCTCTTATTATCACGAGATTCTCTTCGGTTTATGTGAACAGTTGTTGATGCCTATTGGTTACGGTTTGTTCCCCTATTCCGTCAGCTCCGCCTTGATAGTTGTGCCGCTTTGATATTCCGTGATCACCTTTATTACACTTCCGGTTTTTGGAGAATAAAAATAAGTTTGTACGATTTTGCCCGCCCTGGCTCCGACGTCAGATCGGATAACCTTTATGGCTTCAAACGTCCCCAGCGCGATGCTCGCTGTTTCCGGGCCAACAACCACAAATTCTGAGTTAACCGAATAGAACCTACGATCCTCGCTCAGATATCGGAATTGATAGGTCCACTTCTTGCCAGCGTCGAGAGAAAATCTCAACCATGGAGGATTCTCCGTAAGACCATAGACCGACGGGACTGTATCCGAAAAGTACTGAACGTCACTTGCCTCCATCAGAAATTTTCCGTCTTTAAACCGTATTGTGTAAAGCCCCTGTATGAACTTGCTGTTACTAACGGCGGTCGATTGTCT
The DNA here is from genome assembly GCA_041494945.1 of Binatia bacterium. Taxonomy (GTDB): domain Bacteria; phylum Desulfobacterota; class Binatia; order UBA9968; family UBA9968; genus JAJPJQ01. The sequence continues at coordinate 9,295 of JBGQBP010000124.1, forward strand.
ATCAATTTTAAAGACCCAAAAATCTCCGTCTTTATATATCGGTGCTGAAGTCTCAGCCAAAACCGCGCTTGTCAAAAGGACAATCGCCAAAAAAGCTCTACCCATCATTATCAGTAACGCCTTCATGTGAAGGTCTCCTTTCTTTGATGAGTTAGTTGTGGAGATGAGACTTAGAAGCTGATGCTAAGGCGGAACCTTATCGCGAAGGCAGAGGCGGATGCAATGGCTAAGACTTAACCGGAAGATGTCCGGCGACCGAGCGGAGCAGCGTCGTCTTGCCCGAGCCGCTGGCGCCGACGATGACGAAAAATTCGCCTTCCGCAACTTCGAGATTTAAATTGTTGATCGCGGCGACGCTGCCGCTCCCGGCGCGAAATTGTTTCGTGAGGCCATGGACGGAGATCATCTTTTTATAAGGATGAAGGCGGAAAGCGGAGGGATGAATCTTTTTTCAGCCTTCATCCCTCCTCCTTCATCTTTTAGTAGTAGTTCGCGCCGGGTAGAGGATTCGCGACCGCTTCTTCAAGAGTCGTAGCCCGTTTCCATTCGTTGGCCGGCCGGCTTTTGCCGTCGCTGCCTACTTGATCCATCGCGGAATAGATTTCGATCTTATAACCGTCCGGATCGTAGAACTCGACCCCGGGATTTCCGCCGGGTCCGCGGCGTCCTTCGTAAAAAATTTCGACGCCTTTGGCGCGCAGGAAGTCGCGAACTCTGAAAAGCTCCGAAACACTCGCGACCTCAAACGCCATATGATCGAACCCTACTTCTCCTCGTTTCGGCAGTCCGTTTTTTTCCTTCGCTTGAATCAACGCGATCGTATGGTGGTCCGTCGCGTTGCGAAAAAAGACCATGCCGTTCTCGTTCCGATCGGAGAATTTAAACCCCATGATCTCGCTCCAGAACTTGCCGCTCCGTTCGATATCGCTGACGCTCAAGACCACGTGGCCGATCTTCTTCACGTGCACCGGCGTGGTTTCCTGACCGCCCTCGGATGGTTGCCAGCGGGTATTAGAGATTGTCATAGCTCCTCCCTCTTACTTACTTAGAACACGCCCATAAGTCTGTCGGGATTCTTCAACATGCCGCCGCGCTTGTCAAGGTGGTGTTTCCTAGAACCTGAGTAGATGCGAGAGCAACGAGATAGGGTATGGGAAGCCAACATCATGGTATACGGTGATAATAGATAATGGCGGGCATATATCCGCCTAGAATCAGCTACGCGTCAGCAAATCGTCCAACGTTCCGCCGAGGAGGATCAAGAGCCAAAAAAATCCCGCGCCCGGCGAGCACCCAGGTAAACCGATCGCTGGCGCGCAGGTGCATGAAGTAGAGAATAACGAGCAGCGCTTTTACGATGGCGATCGTTAGCGCGGCGACGTTGTTCCAGCCGCCGCCGAGATCGACGAAGGCGATCGCGGTGGTGAGCGCCGTGAGCAATACTCCAGTATCTACCTGAATTACCATGTCGTCACATATTGAAGACTATGCCCTGATCGGCGACTGCGAGACCGCGGCCCTGGTCGGCCGCGACGGCTCGATCGATTGGCTGTGTTTTCCGCGCTTCGATTCCCCCGCCTGTTTCGCC
>JBGQBP010000125.1:0-10872 GCA_041494945.1 Binatia bacterium
CCTGGAGGACGCGGTCCGTAAGATGACTTCCTTGCCGGCGCAAGTTCTCGGGCTCAAGGACCGCGGCGTGATTCGCGAGGGCTGCTGGGCCGACCTCGTCGTGTTCGACCCCGATGCCGTGGCGGACGCCGCGACTTATGAGAACCCCAAACGATATCCCAAAGGCATCGATTTCGTTCTAGTCAACGGCGCGGTCGTGGTCGATCAAGGGCGGCACACAGGAGCGCGTCCGGGAAAAGTCATCTACGGGGCGGGAAGGACAGAGCGATAAACAATGGGATGGGCGATTCTCCGATTTGTTCCCCAATTCTCCTCTGTCCGTTCAAATTCCCTCACCGAATCCACGTTGAGTTCCAGGGATCGGAGTGCGGTTGTGCTCCAGCGCTAATTCGAATTTTCGTGGAAGAGGAGGATGGCGGGAGGTCATGAACTGGATAAATTCCTCTCTGGAGCCGATCTGCATCCGCACGTTATTTTTTTTCTCGTCGCCGATCGTTGAGAACGCCTGCCTGTAATCATGAGCCGGAAAAACCCGAATCCGGTCGTCCAGAGCCGTCAGCCTGCGCAGGCTGTCGTATTGCTTTTCAGCATTGCCTCCAGGAAGGTCGGTTCGCCCGCACCCGCCGATTAGAAGCGTGTCGCCGGTGAAAAGACGATCGCCGGCGAGCAGGCAGGTGCTGTCTTCGGTGTGTCCGGGAGTATGCAGGATGCGGATCTCCAGTTGTCCGCAGCGAATCACATCTCCGTCATCTACCCTGATATCGACGTAAGGCGCATCGGAGGCGCGGTGCATGACCACTTTAGCGTCGACGCGGTGGCGCAGGAGCTTGCACGCGGACACGTGGTCGGCGTGCGTGTGAGTATCGATCGCGTAAAGGAGGCGGGAAGAAAAGGCTTTCGCGAGCCCCAAGTATTCTTCGATCTTATCTTGCTCGGGGTCGATCGCGACGCAGACTTTCTTCTCGGCGCAACCCAAGATATAGGAGAGACAGCCGCCCGATCGGATTTGCTCGAAAAAGAGATTCTCCTCGTTCATGGTCATTGCAAATATAATTAAAACCGTTGAAGCTGACAAGGAGTAAAGCTGACAAGGAGCGGAGCAGCGGGCTCGCATGAGTGGCAACGGGGTGGAGAGCCGCGATGTCAGGTTACGGCGGAAGACGCGGACGATTCCATAGACGACGCAGCGAGGTACAAACATGGCGCGATTGAAACTTACATTGGCCTGCGACAAGTACGATTACCTGCAGCCGCTGCGTGAGGGGCGAGTCGAGCCCGAGGGGATCGACCTCAACCTGGTTACGGTGGAGAGCGGGATCCGCCACGAGCGGTTTTATCGCTACGGTGAGTATGACGCCTGCGAATTTTCCATGTGCTCCTATCTCACGGCGCGGGGCCACGGCATCGACTGGTTCCAGGCGATTCCTTTTTTCACCCGCCGCATGTTCGGCCACAAGTTCTGCTTCGTGAAGTCAGGAGCGGACTACAAGAAGCCGTCGGATTTAAGAGGCCGGCGGTTCGGCATCCGCACGTACGAGAACACGCTTGCTTTCGTCGTGAAAGGAATGTTCATGCACGACTATGGCCTGCCGTTGGAGGGCGTGACCTGGGTTTGCGTCAATCGCGAGCTCGTGGGCGCGAAACTCCCGCCCGGGATCAAAGTCGAGCATGCGAGCGGGCGGAAGCTCGAAGATCTTCTCGTTGCGGGCGAGATCGATGCCGAAGTCGAGCCCGATCTTCCGCGCGGATGGCTTCAGGGAAACCATGCGGTCACGCGCTTGTTCGCCGATTTCGGCCGCGAGGAGAAAGACTACTACAGGAAGACGAAAATCTTTCCTATCATGCATCCGATCGTGATCAAAAAAGAAATTCTCGAGCGCGATCCCTGGGTCGCGACGAGCCTGTACGAAGCGTTTAGCAAGGCCAAGGCGCTCTACAACGATTTCATGGAGCAGCCGCATCGCTTGAGCTTCGCTTTCGGACGGGCTTATATCGAAGAGGAGCGCGCCCTCTTCGGCCGCGATCCATTCGCGCAAGGAGTGAAGGCAAACCGCCACGACCTCGATACCATGATCCAGTTCGCGAACGAGCAGCACCTCGCGCCCGGAGCGCTAACGGTGGAAGACCTCTTCGCGGAAAACACCAGGAATACCTAGAGCCGAGGAAAATAACGCTACCGGTAGAGCTGATCGATGAACCCGCTCTCGTCCAACTCCCGGACGAAGCGTGGCTCTACTAAACTCTCCGGCTTGAGCTTTCGGATTTCGGGCTGCTTTTCGGCCAGATATTCAATTACAAATTGAAGCGCCTCCACGGAGGGGTACGGTTTCTTGGGAAAGTAGTTTCGATAAGACTCGATGCTGTCGTCGATCATCTGCGGGTCGCTCAGCTTCATGAATTTTTCCAGTGCCCTTTGGCTCGCAGTTTTCTGTGTGTGAATCAAATACAGCGATTCAGTGTACGCACGCACTAATCGACGCATGACATCTTCGTGGGATTTCATATAACCGGGAAGGCTGACCAGCTCTGCTTGTGGATATTTGAGCGCAGTGGCGCCGAGGTCCACCAACAGATGGTAACCCATTCGTTGGGCCTGCAATGTAAGCGGCGGGTTGATTATGGTGGCTTCAACCGCGCCGGACACGAGCGCGGCAAAACGATTCGGCTGGTTTCCGATCTGGAGGATCGTGACGTCTTTATCCGGATTCAGGCCTAAATTTTTGAGGGCGTAACGCACTGAGAAATCCGATGAGCTGCCGAAGGTGCTGATGGCGATCTTTTTCCCCTTAAGGTTTTCAGGCCGAGTGATGTTTTTGGCGGTAAAAATCATTGACGGGAAAACGTCAACCATCCCGGCAAAAATTTTCATGTTCCCGCCCTTGAGAGCGCTCAAGACAACGACTTCGCCTCCAACCGCTGCCACATCCGCATCGCCGGACAGCAGGGCCTGGGCGCCGCGGGCAGAGCCTTGAATCGAGACAAGCAGTACATCCAGGTTGTATTTCTTAAACAGCCCCGCTTCCTGCGCGACCCAGAGGGGGAGGGTCGAGCCGCTGGTGAAGGCATAGATCAATGTTACCCGGTCCGCCGCGAAAAGCGACCCGGAAAAGAGCAGACAAAGAACGCCGGCCGCAAGAATCTTTCTCAATCGAGGCATTTGACACCGCCCGTCCGTTTACGGATGCACATCCTGGGTAAACCAGTCGAGGGGGAGTTCATGCCCCAGTCCCTTGGCTTTGGCCAGTTCGTAGATTCGTGCCGCCACGGCCGCAAACTGGATCCCCAAACCGTTACTGCCGGTAGTACCGCCGCCGCCGAAGAACGTGATTTGCCGGTCGTTGCTGCGGCCCGGCGCATCGCCGAGCATCACCTGGCCGAGTTCGAACGTTTTGTCTTCCATCCTTACGCCGGCGAAGCGGCTTTCACGATTCGAGCCCCTGGGTTCGTGGCCGCGGGGAAACCAGTACGTTCCGGGTTCTCTCGCGCGGATAACTATCAGATCCGCTCTTTCGAGAGTACGCGCATCCAGCTCTCCACCCTGGACCGAATTTACATGCATGCCCGGCATTAGCCATTCACCGGTGAAAACCGGCTCCAGGGAGTTGGTCGCGCCGACTACGATGTCCGAGCCATCGACGACGGAGCGCGGATCGGCTTCGGCTCTGATTTCCACCGGGATTTGCGGTTTCATCTCCTTGACGAACTTTTCCAAATTGGCGCGCGTCGGGCTGTAAACCTTGATAAGCTTCAGATCCCTCACCGCGGAGAGGGCCAGAAGCTGGGCACCAGCCTGCCAGCCGCTGCCGAACAGGCCGACCACCCGCGAATCTCTGCGCGACAGATATTTTGCCGCGAGGCCGCTGGTTGCACCAACGCGCATCCGCTGCAGGTAGCCGTCTTTTAGGATGGCCAGAATCTCGCCGTTCTTTGTCGAGAAGAGCAGAATCAATCCAAGCCACTTGCCGTCCGGCAGGGAAGCGATTTTTTCCGACCTCAGGGTCTCCCCCGAGCGATATTCGCGGATGACTTCCGAGGAGAGGCGAAGCGCGTGGACCCCATAACGCGGCACGGCGCCGTCCATCGATTTGAACAAGTAGAAGTTTTCTTTATCGATAGGAGTGTAGGTATGAGAGCGCGGACGATTTACGGCCGTGCCGGCGGCGTAGTCCTTGAAGGAGTGCTCCAATACCTCCATGCAGTCACGGATATCCAGAACTTTTTCCACGTCTTCGTTGCTGAGAACTAAGGGCATGCTTCCTCGGTTACTTTGACTAGGTGTGCTCCGTCTGGCTGAACCAGTCGTCGGGAACATCCATTCCCAATCCGCGCTCCTTCGCCAAAGCCATGACCCGGGCTCCCACAGCAGCGAACTCGATTCCGAGACCGACATCCGTATGAAAATAGGTGATCTGTTCATCGTTCTCGCGCCCGGGAGCCTTGCCGAGAATGATCTCGCCTATCTCCGGGAATTCGGTGAGTCCTTCGCGAATCTCCCTTCCATAGACGCTCTCGTAGCCAGGCCAAATCCGTGCCATCCGTTCTTTTGCGCCGTCGGTCCAACAATTCTCGAAGCCGTGAATGCGTCGGTCGCGTTGGGCGTAGACATGAACTTTTTTTCGCCCTTCGGCGTCGAGCTCATTCCCAACGCCGGTCACGTGCATTCCCGGCTCCAGCCACTCCGCCTTGAGCACGGCCTCGCGCGAGTCCGTCGCCACGGCGAGAATGTCCGCTCCTTTGGCGCACTCCTCGGGACTGTTGACCGGGCGGATCTCGACGTTCGCTTCTTCGGTCATCCGCTCGGCAAAGCGCCGGCGGTGGTCGGCGTTGGGGCTGAAAATTTTGATGAGCTTGATCTTGCGCGCCTGACAGTGCGCCAGAACCTGCGTCCGCGCCTGCTGGCCGGAGCCGAACAATCCCACCACGCCGGCGTCCTTTCGCGCCATGTATTTTGTGCTTATGCCGCCGGTCCCGCCGACGCGGTAAAGCTGAATGACGCCTTCCGACAATATTGCAAGCAGCCGAATATCTTCGGCGTTGTAGAGGAGAATTTGGCCAACGAATCGACTGCCGGGTGCGGCCGGCACTTTTACTTGGCGCCGTTTTCCGTCGATCACCGGCCAGGTCATCATGTCGGAATTCAGCCGTATGGCGAGAATGCCCAATTTCTCGATTCCTCCCGGCATGGTCTTAAAACGGTATAGGCGATCGAGCTGGGAGACCGTCATATGGAGATGCGTTCGACGGTGATTGACCGCGCGGCCCAGCGCGTTTTCCCGGTAAGCGTCCTCGAGCGCCTCCATGCAGTCTTTCATGGTGAGGACGGATTTCACGTGATCGGAGTTGAGTATCAGCATTGTTCCCCAACGACTACGAATTCACGTTTTGTTGGAACCATTCCAGCGGCAGCTCGCGTCCGACGCCCCGTTCCTTGGCCAAGTCGTAGATCAGCTTCGCCATCGCCGTGAATTGGATGCCGTAACCGGGACCGCCGTCATTGCCCCAGCCGTGCCCCCCGTTGGCAAATATCGTGATCTCATCCTCACTGTTTCTGCCTGGAGCCTTGCCCGAAACCAAATCGGCGATCTCCGGCGCGTTCTTGAGCAGCTCGACATGCGGCGGGATATCCAGCGGCTCCTCCTCGGGACCGCGTCGCAACGTGTAATCCCGGCCGTGTAGTCGATTGAAAATGACGATGGAGTCGGCTTTCTTGTAGCATTCCAGGTCGAATTCGTAGGGCAGGACACCCGTCAGATGCATGCCTTTTTCGATCCATTCGCCCTGGCAAACGGGCACCTTGGAATTTGTCGCGGCCACCACGATGTCGCTGCCCCGGACTGCCCGGTCTGCACTGTCGAATTCCTGGATATCCATCTCTTGATACCTCGCGCACATCCGCTGAACGAACTGTTTTCGATTCTCGGCGCTGCGGCTGAATACATTGATCTTGTGAATCGGACGAACGAAGCGCATGGACTCGATGGCGGCAGTTGCCTGCCAGCCCGAGCCGATCAAGGCCATGCTCGTGGCATTCTTCTTGGCCATGTACCGCGCAGCGATCGCGTTGGTGGCTTGAACGCGCATTTTCTGAAGATAGCCGTCGTGAAGGATCGCCAGCAGATCGCCGCTGTTGATGTCGTAGAGCAGATCCAGCGAACAGTTGAGCGCCCCGTGGAAGTAATTGACCCTGGTCGGATCAACGCGGGGATCCGGCCGGCTGTGGGTGACGATCCGAATGTCATAGACGCCCTTGTTGCGAATGAGCCCTTCGTGCGTATTGGCGACGAACCGGCCGTTGTCGGTCGGCGAAAAAGTAAACGTCCGAGGACGATTCGCCGTCTCTCCTTTGTCCAGCTCCAGATAGGCCTCGTCGAGAACGCGAATCGTGTCTTTGATGGTTAACAGCTTCTCGACCTCGTCGTTATTAAGAAGCAAAACCGTACCCATCCGTCGAATACCTCCTAACGTCAGATCTCTCGCTCCGAATGAACCCGCATGCAGCCAACGCGCTCCCGTCGGATGACCGACTGATTCACCGGGAAGTTTAGGCTTTCGATGACGCCGCTTTTGCCAGAGCTTCGTAAAAGTCGCGGTAAGGCCGTCCCGGCAACTCTATCGGCAAATCGCGGATGATCCTGACGCCCCACGTGTCAGGAAGCAGCACGCCTACGACCGTGCGGACTCGAAGCCGATCCATGGAAGCAGTCTCATCCGCTCTACGGGTCACCAGCGCGATCACATGGCGCATTTGATATTTTGTTTTCCCCGGAGTGAGATCGCGGAGCGCCATCGGCATCTCTACGCCTTCCCTAAGATCGCCGGGCCGACGCAAAAAAGTTTCCCAAACCCGTCCTTCAGTCTTTGAAGCCATAGGATCTCCAATCCGACAAAACCTTTTGTTTTATGGAGTCGGGAAAGATCGTGTCGAAAGTCGCCTTGACCGGCACTTCCCACTCCCGCGACCATTCACCGGGCCAGGTGCAATCGTATAGAGCCGTGGCTCCTTTCTGCAACGCCCGTTCCCCCTGGCTGTAACAGGGGGTGAGCGTGTTGGCGCGGCCTTCGTAGTGAATCACGTGAATGCCATGAGCAGGGTGGCACTTCGTGGAGAAGGCATGAAAGACCTTACCCAGATCGTAGACATCGACATCCGGCTCCACCAGAAGGATCTTTGAAAGCAGGGCGCGTCGGGAGGTGAGAGTTTCCAAAATCTCTTTTGCTACCTGATTGCCGCCGTACTTTACGCCGATCACCGCCGTGTGAACCGCTCCCTCGCGCGGCACATTGACATCCAAAACCGGGATCCCGTGGCGTTCGAGACGGCGCTTGATGGCAATGGCGCCTGTCAGCGCGGCAATGGTCGAGCTGTCGTCGCGGTAGCCAGTCGCATCGACGGTGAGTATAGGATTCCCGCGATGGGTAATGGCCGTCACGCGGCATAAGATTCCGTTTCCCATTTCTCCGGTCCGGTAGCCGGGATATTCCCCGTACGGCCCCTCAAGCCCGACGCAGTTCGGCAAAACCTCGCACTCCACCACGATCTCGGAGCTTGCCGGCACCAGCAGGTCGTTCGTTTCGCAGCGAACCAGCTCCACCGGCGCCCCGCGCAAGCCGCCGGCCAGCGCGGCTTCCTCGCCGCCGATGTGATAGGTCGCCGACGCGGTGAAATGTGAAATCGGGTCGGCGCCGATGACCAGCGCCATAGGCATCGGCTTGTTCCTGGGAACGTAGTGATCCTGAAAAACTTTTCCGAGATGGCTCGTCGGCCGCGGGAATCCGGTCAGGTGGCGCGAATCATAAACCATGAACCGGTACATTCCCCAGTTGACCCAGTTCGTCTCCGGGTCGCGCGAGACCGCCATATCCCACGTGCCGAGATAACGGCCGCCGTCGCCGTCGTGCAGCATCGGCGCGGGAAGATCAAAAAGGTTTATGCCCGTGCCGCCTCCGATGATTTCCTTACAGGGTCCGGACTGGACTGCGAGCGGCGGAATCAGTTTTCCTTCCCGTTTTTCATACTCGGCGTAAATGTCTTTCAGCGAGCTTTCAACGGGAATGCCGAAAGCCAGGGCGACGCGGCGCCAAGTCGCCATCGGATTGGCAAAGGCGGTCGTCCCATCAGGATAATCCGTGATCCGCTTGAACCAGACCGCCGGGCCATCTTTCTCGCAGGCAAGCCGGCTGATCGCCCCGAGCTCAAGGTCCCAGTCGACTTCTTTTTCGATCTCATGCAGGTCGCCGGCGGCGTCGAGAGCCTCGATAAAATCTCTCGTGTCCTTAAACATTCTTCTCTTCCCTTCGATCCCAAATCCTCTTTACCTTGACTCGCTCCTCGACGTTCAATGACCGGACCAGCGCCCCCGGAGCCAAAAGCTCGGCCTCCATGGATAGTCCCGTCGCTACTTTCAGCGCTCGTTCCAATTTTGACCCGACGGAGGCGTCCCGAGAGGCGCCCGCGCGCCATTCCACCTGGACGGTGACTCTGTCCTGCTGCCCCACGCGGTCAAGCACGAGACGGTACTCTCGCGTAAGCTCGGCAAAATCCTCCAGCGCACGCTCGATGGCCGTCGGATAGAACGGAACGCCGCGAACCTTCAGCATCTCGCTCGCCCTGCCTTTGATCTTCGCCAACCTTCTGAAAGTCCTGCCGCAGGGACACGGCTCATCAACGATGGAGCTGATATCCTCCAGATTGTAGCGGATCACCGGCGCCGCCTCCTTAAAGAGGCTCGTTACGACGACAACTCCCTCTTTGCCCGGCGGCAAAGGAGTCAGATTCTCGCGGTCCAGCACTTCGAAGATGTAACAGTCCTCGTTGATGTGGTAACCGTTTTTCTCAACGCACTCGAAAGTCGGCGCGCCGGTCTCGACGCTGCCGAAGTTGTCGTAGGCCTCGACGCCCCAACGCTCCTCGATGGATTTGCGCGCCGATTCCGTCATCGGTTCGGCCGTATGGCAGGTGACGCGCAGCTTGAAATCACGCGCCGGGTTCATGCCCAGGCGCTCGGCGACGTCGGCCAAATGCAGGACGTAAGAAGGCGTGCCGCCAAGAACCGTCGCGCCCCATTCCGACAGGAGACGCACCTGGCGCTCGCTCGGCGTCACCGCTCCGCTCCCCGCGGGAACTACCAGCGCGCCCAATTTCATGGCGCCCTCCGTGGCGGTAAAGCCGGCGATGAAGAGCGAGTAGGTGAAGACCATCTGAAAGATGTCCCCCTCCTTCACGCCCTGGGCGTGAAAACGGCGGCTCCAGAGATTCGTGATCACCTCCCAATCGCTTCGCGTGTGGAAAAACGGCTTAGGATTGCCGGAGCTCCCGGAGCTTGCTTGAACGCGCGCCGCGGGAAAATCCCCCTGATAGCTCCCGAACGGCGGATGCTGCCGTAGATCGGCTTCGAGATCGTCCTTGCTTACGACCGGAAGCTTCCGAAGATCTTCGAGCCTCCGGAGATCGTTCGGGCCGATGTCCTCTCGCTCCCAGCGCGCCCGGTAAAAAGGAACGTGCTCCCAGGTCCGGCGAAAGAGAGAGATAAGCCGTCGTTCTTGCAAGCCCTCCAGCTCTTCTCCAGGGGCGGTCTCGACAACCGAGCTTCCCGGCGCCGCGGGATAGCTTTCCGGCGAACGACTCGTTTTGGCCGTCATTGATAGAGCCTATCGATGAAACCGCTTTCATCGAGTTCCTTGAGGAAACGGTTTTCGATCATAGAGCTTCCGGAAAGTCCTTTCGCTTTCGGTTCGGTTCGCTCAAGATCGTCCAGGATGTTCTGCACCCCTCTGGTCAAAACATAGGGCTTCTTCAGGAAAACCCCTTGATATAATTCGTAGATTTCTTTGAGAGTTTCCTGCTCCTCGGTCCTGGTATAACGCGCCACGATTTTCATGCTCTCCGCTTCGTGCGCCTTGAAAAAATGAATGCCCTCCACATACGATCGAATGAACTTCCGCACCGTTTCCGGCTGGGATTTTGTGAATGCCCTGGATGCGGCGACGCCCATGTTTAAAAACTCAAAGTCGCTCGCCGCCAGATCCACCAAAAGCCGATAGCCTTTCTTTTTAGCCAGCATGGTCTCCGGCGGAAGGAGAACGGTGCCGTGAATCGAGCCGGACTCCAGCGCCGCCATGCGGACCGGCGTCGTGCCGAGCTGTAAGACCGCCACGTCTTTGTTGGCCTCCAGCCCCAGCTCTCTTAGGGCGACGCGCAGGGCAAATTCGGAACCGCTGCCGAAGCGACTGATGGCGACCCTCTTACCCTTGAGATCTTCCGGGCGGGAGACGCCTTTGGCGGCAAAAAACTGAAACAGGATCTTGTTCACCGTGGCCGCGAGCAACACCAGATCCGCGCCTCTCAGATTGCCCACGGCGATCGGCGTCGCCCCGACATGCGCGATGGGGGTATCTCCGGCTACCATCGCTTGAACCACCCGGCTACCGCCTTCGATAAAAATGAGTTCTACGTCAAGACCGTTCTTTTTGAAGATACCCCGGTCCTGGGCAATCCAGAGGGGAGCCTGGTTTCCTGTGATCGAAGAATAAGCCACTTTGATTCTTGATTGGCCCAGAGCCTGGTGAGGAACCAACGGTAAGAGGAAGAGCAGTAGGACCAACGTTAACGGTTTCATATTTTACTATCGCGTTCTGCCTAACATGCTTCTTTAAGGATGGATGCTTTCCAAAAACCAGTCCGTCGGTACTTCCTTTCCCAAGCCTTGTTTCCTGGCCAGGTCGCAAATCCGCGCTCCGACCGCGGCGAACTGAATGCCCATCCCGACGTTGTTCTTGTACAGGGTTATTTGCTTGTCATCGGTCCGTCCGGGAACAGCGCCGACCAGAAGCTTGCTCAACTCATGAACTTTGTCCCAGGTAAACTCTCCACGC
>JBGQBP010000126.1:0-10854 GCA_041494945.1 Binatia bacterium
GGGCTGCCGCGTGCGGCTCAACTCCGAGGTTGTGGCGATTCATAGAAGCGGCAATCGCGTCGAGAACGTTACCGTCTCCGACAACGGCCGGCGTGAAGTTGTCCATGGATCTGCGTTCATCTCGAGCATGCCGGTCAGGGAATTTCTCATTAAGCTCGACCCTCCGCCTCCCCCCGCAGTCGCGGAAGCGGCGGGGCAACTCCGGCACCGCGACCTGATCGTTGTTTGTTTGATCGTTAAAAAGCCGGACCTTTTTCCGGATAACTGGATCTACATCCACGATCCCACGGTCAAAGTGGGCCGGATCCAAAATTATAAAAATTGGAGCCCGGACATGGTTGCGGATCCGACAAAGACGAGCCTCGGACTGGAATACTTTTGCACTCGCGGGGACCCATTGTGGAACGCGGCGGATTCCGATCTTATCGAGCGGGGCAAGCGGGAAGTCGCTCGCATCGGCCTGGCGGAAGTTGCCGACATCGAAGACGGCTGCGTCCTCAGAGTCCCCGACGCCTATCCGGTGTACGACGCCGATTATCGCAGTCACTTGGCCGTCGTCAGACAATTTGTCGACGGCCTCGAGAATTTCCACACCATCGGCCGCAACGGTCTGCACCGCTACAACAACCAGGACCATGCTATGCTGACCGGGATGCTGGCGGCGCGAAATATCGTTCTCGGCGAGCATCATGATCTCTGGAGCGTCAATACCGAGCCCGACTATCACGAGGAGACGCTTGTGGAAGAGGCCCTCGAGGCAGCGCTCGCGCGCGTCTTTATGAAGCTCGACAGCATGGCCTTCGGCATCTCGATCGGCGCCCTCTCGGGCGTCATCCTGTTCCTCGCAACCCTGTTGCTCGTGTTCAAGGGCGGGGACGTGGTTGGTCCAATTCTCGGGCTGCTGCGCAATTATTTTCCCGGCTACTCGGTGAGTCCGGCAGGAAGTTTGTTGGGACTGACCTACGGCTTTGTGAGCGGCTTTGTCGGCGGCTGGATCTTTGCGTTCCTGCGAAACGCGACCATGTTTCTCTACATCGCGAGCATCGAGCGCAAGGCCCAGCGAGGACTGTTGCGGAGATTTTTCGATTACATGTAGGAGGGTTTACGATGGCCGATGACGCAAAGAATCTTGAACAGGTCATTCTCACCCGTGTGGTTCGCCTCAACGCGAAAATCCAGGGAATCGTAACGGGGCTCCTCGCGGGGCTCGGCCTTTTTATCGCCACCAACTGGCTGGTACTCAAAGGCGGTAAATCTGTAGGCCTTCATCTTTCTCTTCTCGGTCAATTCTTCATCGGTTACCGCGTAACTTTCCTCGGAAGCCTCGTCGGCTTCGCCTATGCGTTTGTCTGCGGCTTCATCGTCGGCTATACCGTCGCGTGGCTCTACAATCAACTCGCCGACCGCAAGAAAGGAAAAATTTGACGCCGCCGGCGCGCCGCGAAAAAAATATGCAGACGGTGAGCGATCTCAAAATGTACTGGCGCTTCGCGCGCGGCCTGCGAAGCTTTCTCCAAAATCCGATCTCGCTCGCGGAGGCGCGCGCGATCGTCGCGCGGCGGATGGATGAGCGGGAAGAAAGTTTGCTCCGCCTGATCGAGCGCGGCATCTTCGGCTACGCGCGGAGTCCGTATCTCCCGTTGTTCAAGCTCGCCGGCTGCGAAATGGGCGACGTGCGGGACCGGGTCAGGACCAGAGGACTTGAGGGAACGCTGCAAGAGCTGAGACAAGCCGGCATTTACATCACCTTCGAGGAGTTCAAGGGCAAAACGCCCATCGTGCGCGACGGCCGGGTCATTCCGGTGACGGCGCACGACTTCGACAATCCGTACTTGAGCCATTACTACCGCGCCGAGACCGGCGGCTCGACCGGCGCCGGCACGCGGATCAACATTGATCTCGACCACCTGGCCGCCGATACGCCGTTCAACATGCTGGCGCTGGAGGCGCACGGCGTGCTCGACGCGCCGAAGGCGATCTGGCGCGGCGTGCTCCCCGACCCGAGCGGACTCAACTACATCATGCGCGGCGCGAAGATGGGCCGGGTGCCTGAGAAATGGTTCACGCCGATCGCCCGGCGCGATTACAAGCCTGTTTTCAAATATCGGCTGGCGACCAAGTGCATCGTCCTCGCCGGCAAGCCGTTCGGCGTTTCCATCCCGACGCCGGAGCCGGTCACGTTCGACCGGGCGGAGGTGATCGCGCGCTGGATCGTCGATCGGCTCCGGCGTCGCGGCTCGTGTTTGATCTTTTGTCTGGTCAGCACGGCGCTCCGCGTCGCGGTCGCCGCCGGAGAGATGGGCGCCGATTTGACCGGCGCGACTTTCGAGATCGGCGGCGAGCCGCCGACCGAGGCGAAAGTCCGCACGATCACCGCCACCGGCGCACGCTGCTATCCGACCTATCATTTCGGCGAGTGCGGCCGCGTCGGCATGGGCTGCGCCCGACCGCTCGACGCGAATGACGTCCATTTTTTTAAAGACGGCCTGGCGCTGATTCAATACCGCCGGCAGGTACCCGGCTTCGACGTCAGCGTCGATGCCTTCTGCTTCACCAGCCTGCTGCCGACCACGCCGAAGCTCATGCTCAACGTGGAGCTGGACGATTACGGCGTGATCGAGACGCGCTCGTGCGGCTGCCCGTTGGAGAGCTATGGCTATTCCGAGCACATCCGCGAGATCAGGAGCTTCCGCAAACTTACCGGCGAAGGCGTAACGCTGGTCGGCAGCGAGATGATTTCCATTCTGGAAGAAGTTCTGCCGAGACGCTTCGGCGGCAGCCCGCTCGACTATCAGTTGGTCGAGGAGGAAGACGAGCGGGGTTTTACCAAGCTAAGTCTCGTGGTAAGCCCGCGGGTCGAGATTGCCGACGAGAGCGCCGTGATCGAGACGGTGTTGAATGCCCTGGGGCCGAACGGCGTCGCCGACAGCCTGACCGGCGCCACCTGGAGACAGGCCGGAACGTTGAGAGTAAAGCGCATGGAGCCGATCCGAACCGCGCGCGGGAAACTGATGCCGCTGCATTTGATTCAGCGCGCGGGCCAGGCGAAAATTCCGCGGTCCGGCACCTGACTCCGGCAGTGAGATAGAGAATAAGCGCATGGAGCGCCCGGTCTCTCAGAAAAAATTTCCTCCGCCGTTGCTCATCGTCGGCTCGCCGCGCTCGGGCACGACTTTGTTCTCGCAAATCTTGAATAACCACTCGCGGATCGCGATTTACCACGAGACTCACTACACGGTTCGCTTGGTAGATGCGGCGGAGTACCTGTGTCACAGAAAACCGTTTCCAGAACGAATTCATGACATTCGACGACGGTGACTCGAGCCGTGCAACAGAAAATACGATGATGGAACGGCCGTTGCGCTTTTGCATGATCACGACCTTCTATCCTCCGTATAACTTCGGCGGAGACGGGATTTTCGTGCACCGTTTGGCCAACGAGTTGGCACAGCGCGGGCATATGGTAGACGTCATCCACTGCCGGGATGCATATCGGCTCATGGCGGGCGGAGAACCAGCCGGCACTTACGACGATCATCCTAACGTGACCGTGCATGGACTCAAGAGTCCGTTCGGCGTCCTTTCGCCACTCGCCACGCAACAGACCGGGTTGCCGTTCTTCAAGGCGCGCGCCATCCGCGGGATTTTGGCAAAGGGCTTCGATGTCATCCACTTTCACAATATTTCACTGTTCGGGCCCAAAATTCTGGAATTCGGAATGGCCGTGAAGCTTTACACGATGCATGAATACTGGTTGATTTGCCCAATGCACACGCTGTTCAAGTTTAACCGCGCTCCATGCGTTCAGCCTCATTGCTTCGCCTGCACGCTGGCTCACAAGCGGCCGCCCCAATGGTGGCGCTATTCCGGCTTGCTCCAGGCTGCGGCCAAACACGTAGATCTCTTCATTGCTCCCAGCCGTTTCATCAAAGACAAACACCGAGAGATGGGACTCCACGCCCCCATCGTGCATCTGCCATATTTTGTCCCTCCGGTGAACGAGAGCCACTCCGGATTCGAAGAGGCGAAGGAGAGAACACCAAAGGAGCCCTACTTTCTCTTCGTGGGTCGGCTGGAAAAGCTGAAAGGGGTTCAGACCCTCATCCCTGTTTTCCGCAACTATTCGAAAGCCCGGCTGCTCGTCGCCGGCGCGGGCCACTACGAGCCCCAGTTGCGGCGATTGACAGAGGGCAACGCGAATATCCACTTCCTCGGTCACTGTTCCGAACAGCAGCTACAGCGCTTATACCGCGAGGCCGTGGCAGTCATTGTTCCATCTTTATGGTTCGAGAACTTCCCTCTTGTGCTCATCGAGGCCTTCAGGGAGAAGACTCCAGCCATTGTCCGCGACCTGGGGGCGATGCCGGGAATGATCAAAGAGAGCGGCGGCGGACTCGTTTATCGGACTGACGTGGAACTGGTCGCCGCCATGGACGAACTGCTGGACGATCCTGCGAAGCGGCACAATCTCGGTCTGCGCAGCTACCAAGCGTATCTAAAAAACTGTACGACCGAGGCTTACTTCACGCGGTATTTTGCATTGATCGACGAGATTGCGGAGCGTCGCTCGCCTGAAAGTGCGCTAGGCGAAAACGGGTGAAAATTGAATAGGTTGAGCTTTGATGAAAGAGAAATTAGTTCGGTCCGTGCCGGCGGCACTTGATATTCCGCCCGAGAGTGCTGAATGCGTCGCATAGAGCATCTGTTAATCGTTGCAGGTCCTACGGCTTGCGGAAAAAAAACCCTGATACGGGAGATACTGACAAGTCGAGTCCCGGAAGTCCAAACGAGGATCGGCATTGAAAACCTGCAAGAATGTCCGTGGATGGGCGCGCATTTAATCACAGGGTTGGCTGAACTGAAACTGAAACGTCTAATCCTGAATTACGATTTCCTCTGGTCATCCGACGGTTCGACCGTGGAGGCGCCCGGGGGCAATAGGACATCAGCGATACTGGAGGGTGTCGGCGAGGTATCCTTTGTCACGGTCTGGACCCCGCCCGCCAGACTTGAACGACAACTTATTGAAGGCAAACTTCAGACTCCGCTGCAAGCCAACAATGTCCAGGTTTTGAAGGCCGCCATCTTCCGACGGCTGCCGCACTTCGTCATACGAGGACTGTCCAGATTTCCGTTCTTAAAACAAATCAACCACTGGCTGCCACTGCGCCCTTTCATCCACCATCTTCTTCTCTTGAGGATTTACTCACACCCGGACGAGGTTGTGGCAATATACCGCCGCTGGTTTCAATTTTGCGACCGGCACATCTCGAAGACGCGCGCGCACCTGATCGTAGAGTTCGACAGAGAGTTAAAAATTTACTCCCGGGATGACTGGGAGAGCCGAATTCGAATTTACGAAAGGGGCTAATTTACGTGAATGCTTTCAGACAACTTACGACTGAAAGGTTGCATCGCCAATCTAAGTTGTTGGCTTTGCTCGCCATCGTTATGCTTAGTGCAATCGCCTACGTCAATTCCTTGACCAACGGCTTCCACTTTGACGATATCGAAGGGATCGTGCGCAATCCCACAATCCGGGACCTGAGAAACATCCCTTCCTATTTCACTGAGGTCTCGAAGTTTCGGCTCGTGAGCGGCCGAGATTGGAGACCAGTCGTAATGGCGACGTATGCGCTGAACTACGCAACAAGTGGACTCAACCCGATGACGTTCCATGTCACCAACGTGCTTATACATATTGGAACGGCGTGGCTGATTTTTCTCATTATGGAGGAGATATTAAGGAGACGAGCGAGCAAACTCCCTGCCGCTTTGTCTATCCCGCCTTTCCTACTTGCCGTGATCCCGGCAGCCCTATTTGCCGTCCACACCGTCAATTCAGAGGCCGTAAACTATATCTGGGCGCGCAGCTCTCTGTTAGCCGCTTTTTTTAACCTTCTCGCCTTTTATTTTTTTCTGCAGGGTCCGCTAAATGAACATAAAGAAAAGACCGCGGGCTGGCACTTGGCAGGACTCGTTTCATTCATCCTGGGACTCGGCGCGAAGGCAACGGTTGTGACTCTGCCCGCAACCCTCGTTCTTTACGAAACGGTTTTTCTCAATCCTCTGTCGCACAACCTGCTTAAGCTGTTTTGGAAAGAACCAAAAAGGATCACAAAATACCTCCCGATCGCCGCGGTTTGCTTGGCCTATATCGTTTTCCGTTTCGTCTATCTCCGCGGCTTCTTCAGGAGGGTTATTTCCAGCACTGCGGACGTCAGTGCAACAGCCTATTTGTTAACCCAGTTCCGCGCCTGGGTTTACTACATCAAATTATTTTTCTGGCCCCATCCCTTGATCACGGACTACCCCGGCTTCGGCTGGTCTCAATCCCTGTGGGATCTGAGTGTTTTGTTGTCCCTTATTATCATTGTAACAGCTCTGGTGCTTGCCTGGCGTATGCGCAGGTCCGATCCGGCTTTGACCTTCTTCGCCTTTTGGTTCTTTATCACTCTGCTCCCCGAGGCGAGCTTTATTCCCCTGTTCGACGCCGTCACCGGCTACCGCCCCTATCTCGCCAATGTAGGTCTCTCAGTCGTGGCCACGCTCTTGAGCATCAAAGGAGCAACATGGATATGGAATCGGACCCCCAAAAACGACGTCAAGAGTAAATCGAAGTTCGGGCTGGCTTACGGGCTTTTTTTCGGAGTCGTTCTCTGCGTCTTGGCAGCAGCCACAATAGTCAGGAACCGGGCCTGGAAGGACGAAATGAGCCTGTGGAGCGATGTGGTTAGCAAAGACCCCACCAACCCTCGCGCCTATGTAAATCTTGCCCTACAATTTATCCGGACAGGGAATTATCAAGAAGCTCAACGATTATCGGAAAAGGCTGTGGAACACGGGCCAAAAAGAGGCTCCCCTTACATGCTCCGCGGTTATCTCGCGTTCCTTCTTGACAGAAATGACCTCGCGCTGTCGGATCTTACTAACGCGATCCATCTGGATCCGCGCGTCCCTACGCCCTTTTACTATCGGGGTGAGGTCTACAGAAAAATGCGTGATTACGACAGGGCGCTCACCGATTACCAATCCGCATTGGCGCTACTGCCCTTTTACACCGACGCGTATCTAGGGATGGCTTTGGTGCATATGGACAAAGGAGAGAGGGAGCAGGCAATGGCCAGCTGTAACAAAATAACCGAAATCGATCGTGATGACGCGCGGGGCTACAACTGCCTGGGGATCCTTTTACTCGAACAAAACCGCATCCCAGAAGCACTCCAGATATACCAGAGAGGCGTTATCCACGTCCCCCAAGATAGCGGGCTCTGGTATGGTCTTGGGCTCGCCTATGAGCAAAACAGAATGTACCGAGAGGCGGGAGATGCGTTCGAAAGGGCAAGCAAGTTAACGCGGTAAAAAAAGAGAGGAGGGGGTTCGCCCCTCCTCTCGGAGTTAAATGCTCGACACTCGTTGTAAAAGCGTCGTATTAGAAGTGGAAGAACGAAGTCACAGAACCGGGCAAATTGGTCGGTTCGAGATACTTTCGCCTCAACTGCAAGAGGGTCGAAGATTTGCTTGTGTCGAAGTAGACCTGAATACCACTGGTAACCCGATAGCGGTTATGGTTGTCAATCGCGGCTTTGAACAACTGAACCTCGACATTCTGCCACGGCATAAAGGCTGCCCCGAACACCGGCCCCAGACCGCCCTGAACACGGCCATTATCCGGCCCACTATAGCCGTTGAACTGCAGCCCTAAGGTAAGCTCCAGGTTATCCTTCGTCGTAAATGGAATCATAGCTGAGGGAAACCAATTCAAGGCGACTCTCACTTGGCTTACCGGAATCAAATTCTTAACCAGGTCTCCGGATCCGCCATCCACGATGACATGGTTTGAGAGTGGCTGCGACCACCAAGCGTCGATATTCGTATTTGGAATGAGATCATACAACGACACCGAGGGGCGTAACCAGACAAAATTGCCGTTCCTACTCTCACCATCAACGGCATTAGGATTGCTGCGGAACTGATCGGCAATAAAGATGCCCGCCTTACCCCCACTCCCTAAAACCCCCCCACTCCAGCCCAGGATGGGGCCCCCTTGAACACCGATTCTGTTACTAGCGTCCGCCCCCGATCGGTTATAGTTTCCGATTAACTGAATACCAAGATATGGAGTAACAGGAATAACAGTCAAAACCTCTGCGTTGTAAATTCCGCCCGCGTTACCGGCCCAGGCATCTTTCCTCTTTGCCGACTCACTTTCCGCTCCGCCAAGGATAGATAACCTTCCCAGCCAGTCCACATCAGCCACATTGGCGACCGGCGGACGCGCCAATGCAAACATGCAAAACGCGAGCACAGCGCCTATTAGAATTTTCATCGATGTCTTCCTCCTTAAATTCTGCTCTGCTTAATTTTTACTAGACCACATCCGTTCTTAATCAGCGCTTTTACTAAACTCACGTACGGCTGTCAAGCTAGTTCGCAAGATTTTTTTTAACGCCGAACTTGAGTCCTTATACAAAAAGCGGACACCCCTGTCAAGCAAAAAATTGGGTCATTTAAGGCCCTGTATATTGTGATAGACTCAGTGAACCTGAACTACCGGGTGGGCTCGAAAAGGACAGTTTATGACACGGCAGATCTGGCAATTGCGGGGGGGGGGCTTATCGGAATCGATAAGGGAATACCAGACGGTCCGGGAGATGCGAGATGATGTAAAGCTGGCAAGTTTTCTGGGAGACAATCTCGCGCCCCTACTTAGACCATTCGAGGCGGACGTTATTGTCATCGGCGGCGGACTGACGGAGCATCGCGGCTTTTTCCAGAAGCTCGGGACAGAGTTAAAAGCGCGCGGCATTAGCAGCGATGTGCGCAGCCCGCGGCAGAAACGCCGTCGCGATCGGCGCCGCGCTGCTCTTCGATCAAACACGAAAGCCTTGACACAATAGCGGGCTTCATACAGTCCCTCTAAAGCGGATGGTGATGATCACGTTGTCGAGCATGCGCCTTGCTATCTCTTCAATCCTTAAACCCTGGAACCCTTAAACTTTATTTAACGCGAGCCTTCGTACAGACGCTTGATGTATCCGCTCTTCTCCAGCTCGGCGATGAAGCTCGGGTCCATGAACTCTTCGGGCTTGTGGCCGCGGATCTCCGGGCGCGTGAGCGCGACGTAATCGTAGGTGGGCTGCAGACCCTGCATGATCGGATAGGGCACGGAGATAAAGTCGTCCTTGTAAATTTGATACGACCCCTCCAACAGTTCGCGATCCCGGGTTCTTAGGTATTTGCTCAAGACCTTGAGGCTGAAATCTTTGTTCGCCTTGAAATAGGCGATGGCCTCAACGTGGGATTTCACCATGCGCATCACCGTGTCCCGGTCCTCCTGAATATTTTTGCGGCGCGTCACCACGGACATCGAAGGATAGACGACCTCTTTCCTTGCGTCCCATAGAACACGGAAGCCCATTCGCTCACCCATAGCATCCGTCGGATAAGAGACATCCGCCGCGTCGACTCCACCGGCAACAAGGGCTTGTAGCCTTTCCGGCGGCGTCCCGATCTGAATCCACGTCACATCCCGGCTCGGGTCCATGCCGTACTTGCGGACGATGTGGCGGAAAAGAAAGTCTCCCAGCGAGCCCAGGCTCGAAGTCCCGATTTTTTTTCCTTTGAGATCCTCGGCTCTCTTAATTTCGGGCTTGACCAAGAGCTTGCTTTGAACCCCGGGCACCGTATGCGCCACGGTGACGAGATCGGCCCCGCTCAAATTCGCCATCATCACGGTCGCGATGGTCACGGGCGCGGCGTAGATGCTGCCGCCGAGAATCGCCTGCGACGTCTGCCCCGATCCCCGGAGCAGGATCAACTCCACGTCGAGTCCGTTTTTTTCGTAGATATTGGCTTCCTTGGCGAGCCAGGGAATCCAGTTCGACGCCGAGATCGACGTCACGCCCCAGCGGATCTTCTTGAGCGGCTTGTCCTGCGCGAGACTTGCAGTCGCAAACAATCCAACCAACAAACCGATTAATAGAGAAAAGCTCTTTGGTCTTGTTTTCTGCATGTTTTTTCTCTTACTACGGCCTATCGCCTACCGCCTATTCTGTTTAGAAAACTCATGTCGTAAAATTCTTCCGGGTTGGCCGTCGCCGCTTTCGGCTGCCGCGGCGCGAGAAATTGCAGCACGGTGCGCACTCCGTTGGCACTGGCGTATGGCATCGCCGGCATGAGCTCGACATAGTAATCGTAGCCCTCCTCGGCGCGGGCGCGATCGCTGATCTTCAAGTAGCGCATGATCGCGTTGATGGTCCGCTCTTTCTGTGTGCGAAAAAAATGGAGCGACTCGATGTAGCCTTTAAGAAAATTCTCGACCACCGCCGGATGGCTTTTGATATAGGCGCCGGTCGCCGCGATCGAGTTGCCGGCGTACTGGACGTCGAGCTTGCGCAGGTCGGCCAGCTCGCGCATGCCCATTTGCTTGGCGATGCCGCTAAAGGGAGGAGCCAACACCGTCGCGGCGACGGTACCGCGCGTCAGCGCGTTCAACCGCCCCTGCTGGCTCTCGGCCACGGAAATGAAAATAACGTCCTTGTCCGGCTCCAATCCCGACCTGCGCAAGTAAAGACGCAGCGCGCTGTCCGCCGACGCGCCGGGGCGCGTGCCGGTAACGACCTTGCCGCGGAGATCCTGAGGACTTTTGATTTCCTGGGTTGAGAAGAGGGTGTAATCGATCCTGTCCGACTGAACTGCGACAATGATGATGTCGGCGCCGCCCAACCGCGCGCTGATCGTCGCCGTCGAGCCGGCCGACAGAAATTGCACCGCGCCTGAAGTTACTGCGGCAAGCGAGTTGATCCCGCCGCCCATGTAGATCGGCTCCAGATCGATTCCGTGTTTGGCGAA
>JBGQBP010000127.1:0-10827 GCA_041494945.1 Binatia bacterium
CGTGAGACGCGGGCGCATGTATTCGAGCTGCGCCAACTCGACCTGAAGCTTGCCCTCGTTGCTGCGCGCTCTCTGCGCGAAGATATCGAGGATCAACTGGCTGCGGTCGATGACGCGCAGCTCGAACGCCGATTCCAGATTGCGCTGCTGCGCCGGAGTAAGGTCTTCGTCGAAGACAACCAGATCCGGCTTGGCGTCTTTTACATACGCCCGGATCTCTTCCACTTTGCCCTTTCCGATGAGGGTCGCGGGACTGACGCTCTTCAACTGCTGGGTGAACCGGCCGACGACCTCGGCGCCGGCGCTCTCGGCCAGCTTTTCCAACTCATCGAGGTTGTCGTCCAGTGGACTCGCGGAGTTGCGGGAAGGCAGCGCCGCCCCGACCAGCAGGACGCGCTCGCGAACTCCGCGTAGCTGGGGATAAATGCGCTTCAAAATGGCGACGGCGAAACGGTGACGCGGCTGCCGAAGAGCTGTTCCACCGTCTGCAGCAGCTCCGGGTTGGAAGCGATGCGCAGATCGTCCGGTAGCTCGATAACGGTTTCGCTGTTGTCGGGCTTCTTGAGATGGATCGAGACGGCGCAAGAGCCGGGATATTTCCTGAGCGTAGCGTGGAGCCGGACGAACTCCTCCGACGTAACGTCGGGGCTCGCGACGTAGAGGTGAATCCGCTGGCCGTTTTCCTTTTTTCTCCGCTCGAGCGCGGCCGCCGGCGGCAACTGGCGCGATGCCTGCTCCAGCGGGACAACGTTGTTGGCGATGATCTGTGAGCGCTCTTCTCCAACGTCCATCTTGCCGGAGACGAGAATCGGGTCGTCCAGGACTAAAATCTCCATGCAGCGGCGATACGTGTCCGGCCAGACGATCACCTCGATAAATCCGGTCTTGTCTTCCAATTGGAAACTCGCGTAGCGCTCGCCCTTTTTGGTGTTCCTTAGACGCATGGCGGTGACCACGCCGCCCGCTTTCATCTCGCCGGAGACCGGGTGTTCTCTCAGCTCCGCTATCGAACCTGACGTGAGCCTGGCAAGCCGGCCTTCGTATTTGTCGAGCGGGTGCCCCGTGATGTAGAAGCCCACCGATTCCTTCTCGAAGGTGAGCAATTGCGCCGCCGACCACTCTTCGACTTCGGGATAGACGTCGTGCCCGCCGTTGCCGCCGATTCCCGCGCCCGAAGACAGGAAGCCGGAGGCCGACAGGCCGAACAGATCGATCTGATTGCTCTCGCGATTTTTCTGATAGGACTGCCCCGCGCGCATCGCGTCGTCGAGCGCGGCCAGCATGCGGGCGCGGAAAATCTTGGTCGAGTCGAAAGCGCCGCACTTGATGAGGCTCTCCAGCACCCTCTTGTTGACGGCGGTCATTTCCACGCGGCGGCAGAAATCGAAAATAGATTTAAATCCGCCTTCCTGCTCGCGGCTCTGAAGAATGATCTCCACCGCCTTTTCGCCGACGTTCTTGACCGCCGCTAATCCGAACCGGATCTTCTCCCCGATCGCGGCAAAGTCGGCGTAGCTTTCGTTGATGTCCGGCGGCAAAACCTCGATGCCTTTCTCGCGGCACTCGGCCAGGTTTTTGATCACCTTGTCGGTATCCCCCGTCTCGGAGGTCAACACGGCGGCCATGAACTCGACGGGATAGTGCGCCTTGAGATACGCGGTCTGGTAGGAGATCAGCGCGTACGCGGCCGAATGCGACTTGTTGAAGCCGTAGCGGGCGAAGGTCTCCATCTGATCGAAGATCTCGGTCGCCCTGTTTTGATCGATCTTGTTTTTCTTCGCGCCTTCGACGAAGCGCTCCCGCTGGCTCGCCATCTCCTCCGGATCTTTCTTTCCCATCGCGCGGCGCAGGATATCGGCTTCGCCCATGCTGTAGCCCGCGAGCACCTGCGCGATCTGCATGACCTGTTCCTGATAGACGATGACGCCGTACGTGTCTTTTAGAATCGTCTCCAGCAGCCGGTGCAGATACTTGATTTGCTCCCGCCCGTGCTTCCGCTGAATGTATTGCTCGGTCATGCCGCTGTCGAGCGGGCCGGGACGAAACAGGGCGAGAATGGCGACCAGGTCTTCGAAGCAATTCGGCTTGATCTTGACCGTCATCTCCCGGATGCCCGTGCTCTCGAGCTGGAATACGCCGGTCGTATTGCCCGAGCAAAGGAGGCGGTAAGTTTTCTTATCGTCGAGCGGCAGGTTGTTGAGATCGATCGTCACATCGCGGCTCTTTTGAATGAGCTTGAGACAGTCGGCGAGCAGCGTGAGGGTCTTGAGGCCGAGGAAGTCGAACTTGATGAGCCCGATCTTCTCGACGCTCGACATGTCGAACTGAGTGACGATGCCGCCTTCTTTATCGAGGTAGAGCGGCAGATACTCGACGAGCGGAAGATTGGATAAAACCACGCCCGCCGCGTGCGTCGAGGAGTGGCGCGTGAGACCTTCCAGGCGCAGCGCGTGGTCGATCAGCTCCTTGACCCGCGGGTCGCTCTTGATGAGCGCCGCGAGGCGCGGCTCCATTTTAATGGACTCCGCCAGCGAATGATCGAATCCTTGCTTGGGGGCCGGAATGAGTTTGGCGATGGCGTCGGCTTCGGCGAACGAAAATCCCAGCGCGCGGCCGACGTCTTTGATCGCCGCCTTGGCCTTGAGAGTTCCGAAGGTCGCAATTTGCGCCACTTTGTCGGCGCCGTACTTTTCTTTCACGTAGCGGATCACCTGGTCGCGCCCGCGGATGCAGAAGTCCACGTCGATATCGGGCATCGAGCGCCGCTCGGGATTGAGAAAGCGCTCGAACAAAAGTCCGTGGCGGATCGGATCGAGGTCGGTGATCTTGAGAGCGTACGCCACGAGACTGCCGGCGGCCGAGCCGCGCCCCGGCCCCACCGGGATGCCGTTGTCTTTGGCGTAGTTGATGAAGTCGGCGACGATCAGAAAGTAGCCGGAAAACTGCATGCCCTT
This sequence comes from Binatia bacterium, assembly GCA_041494945.1. GTDB lineage: Bacteria > Desulfobacterota > Binatia > UBA9968 > UBA9968 > JAJPJQ01. The sequence goes on from JBGQBP010000127.1 coordinate 2,955, forward strand.
GATGACGCGGAGCTCGTAATCGAGCCGCTCATTGTAGAGCTTGATCCTTTTTTCATGCTCCTCCGGCGCGCTCAAGCCGAAATTCGCCAATCTCTCCGCCAGTCCCTTCCGCGCCAACTCGTCGAGGTAGTCGTCGAGACCGATCTCTTTTTTCGGCACGTCGAAGTGGGGAAAATGATAGTGGCCGAATTGCAGCTCCAGGTTGCAGCGGTCGGCGATCTCGACGGTCCGCTCCACGGCCTCGGGGCAGTAGTCGAAGCCCTGCTTCATCAGGTCGGCGGATTTCACGAACAGCTCGTCGGTGTGCATCTTGAGGCGGTTTTCGTCCTGGACGGTCTTCCCGGTCTGTACGCAGAGCAGCACGTCATGCGCCGCGGCGTCGGCGCGCTCGCCGTAGTGGCAGTCGTTGGTCGCGACCACCGGCAGCGACAACTCTTTGCCTAGTTCCACGATCAACCGGTTGACGGTTTCCTGCTGTGGCAGCTTGTTGTCTTGTATTTCGAGGTAATACCGGTCTCCGAAAATCGCGGCGTAGCTCTCCGCGGCGGCCTTGGCCTTCTCGAAGTTGCCGGCCGAGAGCGCGAAGGATACCTCCCCCTGCAAACAGGCGCTGAGCGCGATGAGGCCGCGGTTGTGCTCTTGCAGGATCTCCTTGTCGATGCGCGGCTTGTAATAAAAGCCTTCCATGAAGCCCGCGGTCACGAGCTTGCAGAGATTTTTGTAGCCCTCCAGGTTCATCGCGAGCAAAATCAGGTGGTTGTTGTACTCCTTGTTTCCCTTGTCCACGCCCTTGCGCTCGAAGCGGCTGGCCGGCGCGACGTAAATCTCGCAGCCGATGATGGGCTTGACGCCGTGCTTGGAGGCCTCGCGGTAAAACTCGATCGCGCCGAACATGTTGCCGTGATCGGTCATCGCGAGCGCGGGCTGCTTCAGCTCGCGCACCCGCTCGACGAGCGCTTCGACTTTGTTGGCACCGTCTAGGAGGCTGTACTGCGTGTGGCAATGAAGGTGGACGAACCGGGAATGCTCCATGGATCTGAATTATTTCTAGCACAAAGGAACGCAGGCTACAATTAATTTGTCGTGAATGCTGAGCCGGATTCATTTTGCTTTATCACTGAGGACTCGAAGCCAGCTTACACGCCCCTGATTGACTCGGCCTGACTTGAGGCTCACCTAACTAACGGCAATGTTATATGCGAATCGGATGGAAAGGATTAAGATGCTTGAAGCAACGCTTGCTGGACGGCGGGGGGAAAGTCCACAAACATAAAATAGGCCGCGGGGTACAGGTAATCCTCGCCTTCATTGTCGATGACCCGAATGTACTTTGACCTGGCGGCGCTCTCGTCGGGCAGGACCTCGTAGACTCTGCGCGGTGTCAGCATGTCCGCATCGTCACTGCGGATACAGATCGCAAACTGCCGTTTTTGTTTTGGTCGGGTGGGCATAGCTATCAATCCAAGAAGCGTTTTATACGCATCATCTTTTTACCAATTCCATGCGCTTCAAACCAATGAATTTCAGCCCGCCGGACCGTCCCATCAAACAACCGAACGGTCGCCGCTCCCTTAAGCTTACGCCAGCGCCCCGCGCCGAATCGTTTTTTTAGAATGCGCGAGATCCGAATTCGGGTTCCAATTGCAATGGGTTCGATGTCGGTAATGTCCCCGACGATCTCAAAGTGCATTCGAACCCACTATGCCAAATATCGTTGAATAAACCAACCGACAACCTACCGGGGCGGTCCGGCTCACACCGCCCTCAGCGCGCTCACGATGTCGAGCCGGGCGGCGCGAACGGCCGGCAGGAAACCGCCGAGAAAACCCATGAGCAATGAAAACCCGATCGACCAGGCGGCGATGGCAGGCGACAGCGCGAAGGAGAACGCCAGTTCCGCGAACGACGCGAAGTTCAGCGTCGAGATGGTTACGAACTGGAGTAGAGAAGCGAGACCGAGCCCCAGTACCGCGCCGGCGAGCGCGAGCAGAAGCGCTTCGCCCAAAAAAGCGGTGAGGATGCTGCGGCGCTGAAATCCCAGCGCTCGCAGCGTGCCGATCTCGACCGTCCGGTTGGCGACGGAGCCATACATCGTGATCATCGCGCCGATGGTCGCGCCCGTGCTGAAGATGACCGTGATAAAGAGGCCGAGGACCCGGATGAACGTCGCCATCATTTCGGACTGCTCTTCGAAAAACTTTCTTTCGCCTTTGGCGTCGTAGTGGAGCAGCCGGTTATCGGCCCCGAACGCCGCGAAAAATTCCGCGAACGCCTCGGGGTCGCGAAGCCGCAGCGTCAGCGTCGAGTAGGACGAACGCTTGAAGGCGTCCATGATCTGATTCGAGTCGCCCCAAATCTCCGAATCGAAGCCGCTGCCGTCCGAGTCGAAGACGCCGGCGACGCTCCACGCATCGCCGCCGAACTTGATGCGCTCGCCGATTCGCGTGCCGACGAACCGGTCCACAATCGATCTGCCGACGACGATCTCGCGCGCTCCCCAACGAAACATCCTGCCCTCGGCGAGCCGGACTTGCGGCCGCAGCTCCAGCCCCGCCGGCTCGACGCCGCGCACGGTGACGTTGCTCATGCCGCCGCCTTTTTTCTCCATGTTGATGATGACGACGGCCTCCCGCGAGCTGAGCGGCGATCCGTCCGCGGCGCGGGCGACTTGCGGCATGCCGGTAACCAGGGTCGCGATCTCTCTGTCGAGCACGCTGAGAGTCTCGCTGTTCGCCGCTTTCCTGAGAACCAGCACGTTTTCATCCGAGCCGGTCGCCGTGAGCGTCTGCTGGATTCCGTGGGCCATCATCAGCACGGCGCTGAAGACAAAGACCACCAGCGCGATGCCGAGCACGGTCATGCTCGTCGTCAAACGGCGCGGGCCGAAACTTCGAACAATGTAGCGAAATGGAATCGTCATGGCCGCTCAGCCGACGTATCTCAAACCCTCGACGATCTTCGTCGCCGCGGCGCGCCGCGCCGGTATCAACGAGGCGGCAAAGCCGACGGCGAGTCCGGCGAGACAGCCGATGACGATCGTTTTGGGCTCGATGTAAAAGACCGGGAACCATCCCTTGGGCAGCGCGCCTTGAAATCCTTCGACCGCGGGAAACGTGACGAGCATACCGGCGGCGCTGCCCAGAAAGGACAAGAGCAGCGATTCTCCTGCGATGAGAGCGAATATGTGACGGCCGGAAAAGCCCAGGGTCTTGAGCACGGCGTATTCGTGGGTTCGTTCTCTGGCCGACATGATCATCGTGTTGGCCAGCACCAGAAGGATGATTCCGATAATCACGAACGACATCACGTCCATGGCGGTCATGACCGATCCCATGGACGAGAGAAAGCTCTGTTGAAACGCCCGCTCGGTTTCCGTTTTGGTTTCGGCGCGCGAGTTGGCGAAAAGCCGGTCGATCGTTTCCGACACGGCCGCCGCGTCGTCCGGGTTGGCGATGCGGCTCACGTACCAGCCGACCTGGCCTTCACGATCGGATTTTTCTTGGCGCGCCTTTTCCTCCAAATATTTCCAATGAAACAGCATGCTCGTCGGGTCGGTGGTTTTGTCGCGCGGCCGGTAGATTCCCCGGATGACGAATTCCCACCTACCCGGGAAAATATCGCCTTCAACCGGCATAACGTCGCCGATTTTCAACTTATACCTCTGCGCGATGTCGGCGCCGATGATGCAGGCGTTGCGCTCGCGTTTGAAGGTTTCGAGCTCAGCGGGATCGACGATAAACTGGGGATAGACGTCGAAGAACGTATCGGTGTCCACGGCGAGCCGGGCAAAAAACTGCTTTTTGTCGATGTAAACTCCGGAAAACCAGACCGCGAAAGTCACGCGCTCCACGCCCGGCACGCGTGCGATTCGGTCGCGGTAGGCGTAAGGAAGCGGAAAAACGAACGACACCGCATGGCGCGTGATGAGCCGGTTCGCCGCCGAAGCCTCTACTCCCGCATGCCAGGCGGTGACGACCGTGCGCAGGAGCATGAAAGCCATCACGGCCACGGCGATGCCCAGAACGGTGAGCAGGCTGCGCAGCTTATGCCTGAGCGTGTTTCTGAGAATGAGCTTCAGCAGCTCCAATTCTTTTTCTCCTAAGCCAGCTCGCCCTTGTCCAGATGGCGGATCGAACGGGCCCGCTCGGCGGCGCGCGGGTCGTGCGTGACCATGAGAATGGTTTTCTTGAGCTCGCGGTTGAGCCGCTCCATCAGAGACAGAACTTCCTCGGCCGAAATCTTATCGAGATCTCCCGTCGGCTCGTCGGCGACGAGAATGGTCGGATCGCTGACGACCGCGCGCGCGATGGCGACGCGCTGCTCCTGCCCGCCGGAAAGCTGGCGCGGATAATGATGCATCCGATCCGCCAGGCCGACGATTTTGAGCGCGGTCTCGGCATGCTCGCGCCGAGCCTGCTTCGACAGCGGCGCGAGCAGAAGCGGCAGCTCGACGTTTTCCAGCGCGGTCAAAACTGGAATCAAATTATAAAACTGAAAAATAAATCCAACGTGGCGCGAGCGCCATTCGGCCAGCGCGCTTTCATCGAGCGCGGTCAAATCGGTGCCGGCGACGAGCACTCTGCCGCTCGTCGGCTTGTCGATGCCGGCGATGAGATTGAGCAGCGTCGTCTTTCCCGACCCCGACGGCCCCATGAAGGCAAGAAACTCTCCCGCCGCGATGGACAAGGAAATATTTTTGAGCACGGGAATCTCCAGCGTGTCGCGGCGATACGATTTGGAGACGTTTTGAATTTCGATCAGAGGCGGCGGCATGATGTTCTCATCAAAAAATCTGAAATTTGAGATCTGAGATTTGAGACTTCGTCGTGAGCTCAGTCGAACGATTCCGAGCGCAGCGAGGACTATTGGCCTTTAAGCGCGACGCGGGTTCCGGTGCTGATCCGATCATCGACGCGCGCGATGACTTTATCGCCGGCTTTGAGCCCCTCTTTGATCTCCACCAGGCTGCCCATGCTCCGGCCCACGGCGACCGGAACTTCGACCGCTCTCCCGTCTTTGACCTGGTACACAGCCTGCCGGCCGTTTCTCTCCGCCACGGCGCTCGCCGGCACGCTGAGCAGGGGCTGGGTCATCGCGGCCGATTTCGCGGCGGTTGCCGGCAAAAATAAGATCTTCGCGCTCATCTCGGGCAAGACGCTCCGGTCGTACGATTTGAATCTTATTTTCACCATGACCGTGGCTTTGGCTCGGTCCGCCGTCGGAACGATCTTGTCGACGTAGGCCGGATAGTGATGCTCCGGATAAGCATCGAGCGTGATCTCGCAAGGCTGCTCGGAGAAAACGCGCGTGAGGTTCGCTTCCGAAACGTCCGCTTCGACTTCCAGCGAGCTCATATCCGCGATCGTGACGACCGCGGCGCGCGAACTCGCCGCGCCGGCCAGCGGAGCGACGATCTCGCCGACGTCGGCGTTCTTGCTCAACACGGTGCCGTCGAAAGGCGCCACGATGCGCGTGTACTCCACCGCGACTTCCGCCTCTTTGACTGCGGCGCGGGCCGACTCGATCGACGCCACCACCCTCTTATAGCGCGCCTCGGCGGCGTCGAAGTCCGCCTGTGCGACCAACTGCTTCTCCAGCAGCGCCTTTTGACGATCGAGCGATTGCCTGGCGTCCTTGAGATCGGCCTCCGCCATGCGGAAATTCTCTTTGGCGCGATCGAGCGTGGCCGACACGTCCTTGTCTTCGAGACGGGCGATCACCTGTCCCTTCCTGACCGTGTCCCCTTCTTGAACGCCGAGGTAGACGAGCTGGCCGGTTCCCTTGGAAGCGACGGCGGCCTTCCGGCGCGCGACCACGTAACCGCTCGCCGTCAGGACCGCTTCGGCCTGAGCCGGCGAGGTGAATGCGGCGGTCGCAAGCTGCACTTCGACTCGGGAGGAGAACGTCTGCCGCCAGAGGAGAAACACCGCTCCCAAAAGGAGACCCGCCATTGTCCAAAGGAGAAGCCTGCGGCCGAGTCTGGATTTTTTGAAAGAGCCGCCCGGCTCGGTCCTTTCGATTTTCAATGAGGAAAGATCGGGATCATTCGTGGCCATCGTCGTGAGCTTTTCATTAAGCCGGTTAATCGGCGGGATTTCAAGGAGAGGAAAAACCGAAACTCAACTGAGGAAGAGACGGTAGGCCGGATTGCTTGTTTCTTCGGCCCACTCGTATCCCAGACTGTCGAGGAAGCGCTGGAAGGTTTTTTTATCGCGCGGCGGCACCTGCATGCCGACCAGCACGCGGCCGAAATCCCCGCCGTGCGAGCGGTAGTGAAACAGCGAGATGTTCCACCGGCCGCCCATCTTGTCGAGAAAGTTCACGAGCGCGCCGGGCCGCTCGGGGAACTCGAAACGATAGATAATTTCATCGACTGCGTTGGGCGCGCGCCCGCCGACCATGTAGCGGGCGTGCAGCTTGGCCATCTCGTTGTCGGTCATGTCGACCGTCGCGTACCCGTGGCTTCTCAGCATCGCAGCGAGCCGGCGGATCTCGGAAAAATCCCGCACTTGAATCCCGACAAAGATGTGAGCGCGGCCATGGTCGGCGCAGCGGTAGTTGAACTCGGTGATGTTGTGGCCACCGAGCGTCGTGCAGAATTGCTTCAGCGCGCCGGGCCGCTCGGGGATCGTGACGGCGAAAATCGCCTCGCGCCGCTCGCCGATCTCGGCGCGCTCGGCCACGTGGCGCAGACGGTCGAAGTTGACGTTGGCGCCCGAGGCGATCGCGATCAGATTGCGGTTGCGCCAGCGCGCGCTTTCGACGTACCGCTTGAGGCCCGCGACCGAGAGCGCGCCCGCGGGTTCTAGGATCACCCGGCAATCCTCGAAGATCTCTTTCATCGCGCCGCAGATCTCGTCGTTCGAGACGAGCACGATCTTGTCCACCAATTGCCGGCACAATCTCAGCGTCTCACGGCCGACTTGCCGGACGGCGACGCCGTCGGCGAAGATGCCGGCGTGATCGAGCACGACGCGCCTGCCGCGCTTGAGCGAGCGATCCATCGCGTCCGCGTCCTCAGGCTCGACGCCGATGATTTTCACTCCGGGCCGGATCTGTTTCACGTACGCGGCGATGCCGGCGATGAGGCCGCCGCCGCCCACCGGAACGAAGATCGCGTCCAGCTTGCCGGTATGCTGCTTTAAGATTTCAAGGCCGATCGTCCCCTGCCCGGCGATCACGTCGGGATCGTCGTAGGGATGGACAAACGCATGCCGCCCTTTTCGAGCAAGCACCCGTGCCCGCGTGTAGGCCTCGTCGTAGTTGTCGCCGTAGAGTACGATGTTCGCGCCGAGCGCTCTCACCGCGTCCACTTTGATCTGCGGCGTGGTACGCGGCATGACGATCGTCGCGCGCGCGCCGAGACGCCGCGCGGCGAGCGCGACGCCCTGCGCGTGATTGCCGGCGGAAGACGCGACGACGCCGCGCCTGAGCGCGCTGCGACTGAGGCGCGCCATCTTGTTGTACGCACCACGGCATTTGAAGGAAAAAACCGGCTGCATGTCCTCGCGCTTGAGCCATACGTGATTGCCGAAGCGCTGCGAGAGCACCGGCGCGTATTCGAGCGGGGTTTCGCGCGCGATGTCATACACGCGCGCGTTGAGGATTCTTCTGAGATAACTATGCGGCAAAGAAGTTCCCTCTCTTGGTGACGGCAGTCTCCGCTCGACATCGCGGAGCTTGAAAAGATACTTAGATTACACCGATTGCGCGCTTTTACCAAAGCAACGGGCGCCGTCACACTGCAGGATGGCTGCGGCGGCCATCCTGCCTCAGGGTTTGGCGATGCTGTCGGCGAAGTTTCCGATCAGCGCGTTGAAGCGCGCGGCGTCGTCCACGAAGAGCGCGTGGCCCGTGTGCTCGAAGATCTCGA
>JBGQBP010000128.1:0-10810 GCA_041494945.1 Binatia bacterium
ATCTTTCAGGAGGAGCTGAGACAGATCTTCGAGAGAGTCGCGATGTGGAGCTGGAGGTCCGGCGGCAATCCGGCGCTGCAATCCGAAACCACCCGCCTCCTGGTGAAAACCGTCGCCGATCTCGCCAAAGAGCGCATCGGTGCGCTCATCGTCGTACGCGGCAACGATCCGCTGGAGCGCCACATCGTCGGCGGCATCGCGCTCGACGGCAAGCTCAGCGAGCCGCTGCTGAAAAGCATCTTCGATCCGCATTCTCCCGGCCATGACGGCGCGGTCATCGTGGAGCAAGACCGCATCTCGCGCTTTGCCGCGCATCTCCCGCTCTCCAAAGACGTCCAGCAGACGATCAGCGTCGGCACGCGCCACGGCGCCGCGCTCGGCATCGCCGAGCTGACCGACGCGCTTGCGATCGTCGTCTCGGAGGAAAGGGGCGCGATCTCGATCGCGCGCGACGGCAGTTTGCGGGAGCTCAACAGCCTTCAAGAGCTGGTCGGCATACTGGAAGAATTTATCGAGAAGAAATATCCCGCGCAACAGCGGAAATGGACGCCGGTCGGCCACCTGCGCGAGAACTGGCAGGGCAAGGCGATCGCCCTCGCGCTGGCCGTCGCCTTCTGGTACGTCTTCGTTCCCGGCTCGAAAGTGGTCGAGGCCACCTACCGGCTTCCCGTTCAGGTGCAAAATCTCCCGGCCGACTACGAGCTCGAATCGGTGCAGCCGACCGAGGTCGAGGCCACGTTCTCCGGGCCGCGGCGCGCTTTTTATTTCTTCCGTCCCAAAAGATTGAAGGTCATCGTGGACGCATCCTCCGCGGGAGCGGGCCGCCGCACGTATACGATTTCCGAGCAGAATATCCGCCATCCCGCCGATCTCCGTCTCGAGGAGGTCAAGCCTCCCACGCTAAAAATTTCTCTGCGCCGGCTGGCGCGCGACGGCGACGGAGTCCGCGGAGGATGAGCCGAATGAATCGCTTTCCCCGTCCTCCGGTTGGAGATGAGTAGGCCGCAACCTGGAATTGGTGCTGCAACCCAACGATTAGAGAATGGCCAACCGAATTCAGCAAGGCGAAGAAAACTTAGGCGACGATTCTCTCTGGTACAAGGACGCGGTCATCTACCAGCTCCACGTCCGCGCCTTTCGCGACGGCAACGAGGACGGCATCGGAGATTTCCGCGGGCTTACCGAGAAGCTGGACTACCTTCAGGACCTGGGCGTGACCGCTCTCTGGCTGCTTCCTTTCTATTCGTCCCCGCTGCGCGACGACGGCTACGATATCTCCGACTACACCGGCGTCCATGCAAACTACGGAACGCTGCAGGACTTCAAAACTTTTCTCAGGGAAGCGCATCAACGCGGGCTGCGGGTCATCACCGAGCTGGTGATCAATCACACCTCGGATCAGCATCCCTGGTTCCAAAAAGCGCGCCGCGCACGGCCGGGCACGAGTGAGCGCGATTACTACGTGTGGAGTAAAACGCCGGACAAGTATCCAGAGGCCCGGGTCATTTTTAACGACTACGAGCATTCCAACTGGAGCTGGGACCCGGTGGCCAAAGCCTACTACTGGCACCGCTTTTATGCCCATCAACCGGATCTTAACTTCGATAATCCCGAGGTCCGCAACGCCCTCTTTCAGGTCCTGGATTTTTGGCTCGAGATGGGGATCGACGGTTTGCGTTTGGACGCCGTGCCTTACCTATATAAGCGGGAAGGGACCAACTGTGAGAACTTGCCCGAGACGCACGCGTTTTTAAAAAGCTTGCGCCGGCACGTGGACGAAAAATATCCGGGGCGGATGCTTCTGGCCGAAGCCAACCAGTGGCCCGAGGACGCGGCCGCCTATTTCGGACAGGGCGACGAATGCAATATGGCGTTCCATTTCCCGGTCATGCCGCGCATCTTCATGGCGGTGCACATGGAAGACAACTATCCCATCATCGACATTCTCGAGCAGACGCCCGCGATTCCCGAGAACAGCCAATGGGCGCTGTTTTTGAGAAACCACGACGAGCTGACTCTCGAAATGGTCACCGACGAAGACCGCGACTATATGTATAAAGTCTACGCCAGCGACCCGCAGGCGCGCGTCAACCTCGGCATTCGCCGGCGCCTCGCGCCGCTGTTGTGGAACAACCGGAGAAAGATCGAGCTGCTCAACTGCCTGCTCTTCTCCTTGCCCGGAACTCCCATCATTTACTACGGCGACGAGATCGGAATGGGCGACAACATCTATCTCGGCGACCGCAATGGGGTGCGCACGCCGATGCAGTGGAGCGCCGACCGCAACGCCGGCTTCTCCCGCGCCAACCCGAAGCAGCTTTATTTGCCGGTGATCGCCGGCCCCGAGTACCACTATGCGGCGGTCAACGTCGAGGCGCAGCAGCGGAATCTCAACTCCCTTCTCTGGTGGATGAAGCGGCTGCTGCAACTGCGCAAGAGTTTTCGCGCCTTCGGCCGCGGCTCGATCGAGTTTTTCCATACCGACAACCGAAAAGTGCTGGTCTTTATCCGCCGGCTGGGCGACGAGACGATTCTCGTCGTGGCGAATCTCTCGCGCTTCGTCCAGTTCACGGAGCTCGATCTCTTCGCCTACAAAGGAATGATTCCGGTGGAGCTGTTCGGCCGCACGCCGTTCCCCCCGATCGGAGAATTGCCTTACTTTATCATCGTCGGTCCCCACGCATTTTACTGGTTCAAGCTGGAACAGCCGCGCGCGCCCGAGGTCGCGGCGCCGCCGGCAAAGCTCCCGGCGTTGGAAGCGGCCGGCTCCTGGGACGGGATTCTTCAGGGAAGGAACCGCTCCGCGCTGGAAAAAGTCCTGCCGGAATACCTGCAAAAGTGCCGCTGGTTCGGCGGCGAGGCGCGGCACGTGAGGGCGGTAAAAATTTTCGACGCTTATCCAATGTCTTTCGATTCCTCCTCGGCGTACTTCGTCTTTGCCGAGGTCCAGTATTCCACGGGACTGCCGGAAAATTATCTCCTGCCGCTCGCGTTCGCCGAGGCCGAGCGCGCCGCCGAGATCGCGCAGGCGAGCCCGGCCGCTGCGATCGCGCAACTTAAAGTTCGCGACGGAGAGCAGTCGAGCGAAGGAATTTTGTTCGACGCCCTCTCTGACGGCAGCTTCTGCAGGTCGCTCTTGGACGCGATCGCGCGCAAGCGCCGCTTCAAGGGCGACGACGGCGAGATCGTCGCGCTGCCTTCGCGGAACTTCCGCAAAATCGCCGGCGCGTCGGGGGCGCCGCTCGAGCCTGCGCCGGCGAAGCGAGAGCAGAGCGACAGCTCCGTAATCTTCGGCGATCGTCTGGTTCTCAAGATTTTCCGGCGGCTCGTCGAAGGCGTCAATCCCGAATTGGAGATCGGGCGCTTCATCACGGAAAAGACGAGCTTCGCACATACTCCGCCGTTCGCGGGGGCGCTCGAATGCCGAAGGGAAAAAGGCGAGCCGATCACAGTCGGAATTCTCCAGGGCTACGTGCAAAACCAGGGCGACGCCTGGAGCTATACGCTCGACAGCGTGCAGCGCTATTTCGAGGGCTGCCTGGCGCGGCGGGCCGACTCCGTGTATCTGCCGCTCCCGAAGGATCACGTCTTGGATTTGGTCGAGAAGGAGATTCCGCCGCCGGCGCAGGAAATGATCGGGACCTATGTGACTTCGGCCGAGCTTCTGGGGCAGCGCACCGCAGAGCTGCACGTCGCGCTCGCCTCGGACACGTCCGACCCCGGGTTCGCTCCGGAGACTTTCAGCTCGTTTTATTGCCGCTCGGTTTATCAAAGTATCAGGACTCTCGCCAAGCAGACCTTCATGCTGCTTCAGAAGCGCGTCAAGCTTTTGCCGAGCGGGCTTCAGGCGGACGCGAAAAAAGTCCTCGACCTGGAAAAGGATATTTACGTCCGGCTGCGCTCGATTCTAGACTTGAAGGTCACGGCCATGCGCACACGCCATCACGGCGATTATCACCTGGGGCAACTGCTGTACACCGGAAAAGATTTCGTCATCACCGGTTTCGAAGGCGAGCCGGCGCGCGCGCTCTCCGAGCGGCGGATCAAGCGCTCGCCGCTCCGGGACGTCGCGGGGATGCTGCGCTCGTTCGATTACGCCGCGGTTTCCGCGCTGAGAATCGGCGGCATCCGCTCCGAGGACGTCCCGGCCCTGGAGCCGTGGTCGCGTTTTTGGAATCTCTGGGTCTCCGTCGTTTTCTTAAAATCCTATCTCACCGTCGCGCCCGAAGGAGGGTTTCTGCCCAAGTCCAAGGACGAGATGAAGACCCTGCTCGATCTCTACGTTCTGGAGAAAGCGATCTATGAGCTTGGCTACGAGCTGAACAACCGTCCCGAGTGGGTGCAAGTCCCCATCCAAGGCATCCTGGATATTCTCGAATCCGCCAGCTAAGGTTTAAGTAACGCGAAGGAGAGACAGGATGAGCGTGCCGCAAAGAAAATCGACTTTCTCCGAGATTTCGCTGCTGACCGATCAGGATCTCTACCTGTTCAACGAGGGAAGTCACTTTCGTCTCTACGAAAAACTCGGGGCTCATCGCGTCAAGATGGAAGGGAAGGAAGGAACTTATTTCGCCGTGTGGGCGCCGGCCGCCGAGAGAGTTTTCGTCGTGGGCAGTTTCAACGGCTGGGCGAAAGAAACTCATCCGCTACGAGCCAAAGGCGACTCCGGCATCTGGGAAGGCTTCTTTCCCGACGTGAACAGAGGCAGCCTCTATAAATACCACATCGTCGGCCGCGGCAACGGCTACAAAGTGGACAAAGCCGACCCGTTCTCGGTCTTCAACGAAATACCGCCGAAGACCGCCTCGATCGTCTGGGACCTGGACTATTCGTGGGACGATCGCCTATGGATGGAGCGCCGCCGCCAACACAACAGTCTCGATAAACCGATGTCCATTTACGAGGTCCATCTCGGCTCCTGGAAGCGGAAGCTCGAAGAAGGGAACCGTTCTCTTTCGTACCGAGAGTTGGCCTCCGAGCTGGCCGAGTACGTCGAGGAGACGGGCTTTACCCACGTGGAGTTTCTCCCTGTGATGGATCATCCGTTTTTCGGCTCCTGGGGATATCAGGTTACCGGCTACTTCGCGCCGTCCGGGAACTACGGAACGCCGCAGGATTTCATGTTTCTGATCGACACGCTCCACCGGCGCGGCATCGGCGTGATCCTCGACTGGGTGCCGTCGCATTTTCCGACCGACGAGCACGGCCTGGGCTATTTCGACGGCACGCACCTCTTCGAACATGCCGACCCGCGCCAGGGCATTCACAATGAGTGGGGCAGTTACGTCTTCAACTACGAGCGTCACGAGGTGCGGAGCTTTTTGATCAGCAACGGACTTTTCTGGCTGGAGAAATATCACGCGGACGGCTTGCGCGTGGACGCCGTCGCTTCGATGCTTTACTTGGACTACGCGCGCAAAGAGGGCGAATGGATACCGAACCGATACGGCGGCAGAGAAAATCTCGGCGCGATCGAGCTGCTGCGCCGCTTCAACGAAGAGGTCTATAAAACCTACCCCGACGTGCAGACGATCGCCGAGGAATCGACCTCATGGCCGATGGTTTCGCGGCCCACCCACGTCGGCGGGCTGGGTTTCGGCCTCAAGTGGGACATGGGCTGGATGCACGACACACTGGATTACATGACGAAGGATCCCATCCACCGAAAATACCATCACAACCTGCTCACGTTCCGCATGCTCTACGCCTTCCACGAGAACTTCGTGCTGCCGCTGTCGCACGACGAGGTCGTTTACGGCAAGCACTCGCTCTTGAGCAAGATGCCGGGCGACGACTGGCAGAAGTTCGCCAACCTGCGTCTGCTGTTCGGCTACATGTACGCACAGCCGGCAAAAAAACTTTTGTTCATGGGCGGCGAAATCGGCCAACGGGACGAGTGGGTGCACGACCGGAGCCTGGAGTGGCATCTGCTGCAGTATTCTCCCCACGCCGGTCTCAGGCGGTGGATGTCGGACCTGAACCGCTTCTACCGCGCGGAGCCGGCGCTGCACGAGCTCGACTGCGATCCGGCGGGCTTCGAGTGGATCGACTGCAACGACGCCGAAGGGAGCACGTTGAGCCTGATGCGAAAAGGAAAATCCACCGGCGCTATCGTGCTCGCGGCCTGCAATTTCACGCCGGTCCCGCGCCTTAACTATAAAGTCGGCGCGCCGCGCGGCGGATTCTGGCGGGAACTTCTCAACAGCGACGCCGTCGAATACGGCGGCAGCGGAATGGGGAATGCGGCAGGCGTCGAGGCGGCGTCCGAGGGGATTCACGGCCGGCCGTACTCGCTCACGATAACGCTGCCTCCGCTTGCCGCCGTCTTCTTTAAAAGTGGGTAGGCCGCGACAAAACACACTCTGTCATTCCTGCGAAAGCGGGAATCCAGAATCCCCCCACCTGGATTCCGGCTCGCGTCAGCCGAAGGCTGACTTGGCCGGAATGACGAGTTTGTTGCTTGAGGTTTTTTTCTCAAATGGACAAAGCAAACACGCTCATTACCCTCGGCGCGAATTACCTGGGCGACGGCAAAACCCGCTTCGAAGTATGGGCGCCGCGCGCCGCGCGCGTCGATGTGCACATCACGTCGCCCAAGGATCGGCTGGTCTCGATGGAACCGGAGGCGCGCGGATATCACCATGCCGTCGTGGACAACGTCGAGCCGGGAAGCCGGTATCATTATCGTCTCAACGACAAGGAGCGGCCCGATCCGGCCTCGCGCTTTCAACCCGAAGGCGTGCACGGCCCTTCGCAAGTCGTAGACTCTAAGTTCGACTGGCATGATCAAAGCTGGTCCGGTCTCCTGCTGAAAGACTACATTATCTACGAGCTGCACGTCGGGACGTTCACGCCCGAAGGAACGTTCGACGCGATCGTCCCACGCCTCGATTATCTGAAAGAATTGGGAATCACCGCGGTCGAGCTGATGCCGGTCGCGCAATTCCCCGGCAGCCGCAATTGGGGCTACGACGGCGCGGCGCCGTTTGCCGCGCAAAATTCCTACGGCGGGCCGGAGGGCCTCAAGCGTCTCGTCGATGCGTGTCATCTAAAAAATCTCGCCGTCGTCCTCGACGTGGTCTACAACCACCTCGGCCCCGAGGGAAATTACCTGGCGGAGTTCGGAGCTTATTTCACCGACCGCTACAGCACTCCCTGGGGTCCGGCGATGAACTTCGACGGGCCGGAGAGCGACGAGGTACGGCGATTTTTTATCGAGAACGCGCTTTACTGGGTCAGCGAATTTCATATCGACGCGCTTCGCCTCGACGCCGTCCACGCGATCCTCGACCATTCGCCGCGGCCGTTTCTTCTGGAATTGGCCGAAGCGATCCACGCGCAAGCGCAGCGCCTCAATCGGAGGATCTACCTCATGCCGGAAAGCGCGGACAACGACGCGCGCCTGTTCCGCGCGCGCGAGCTGGGAGGCTTCGCGCTGGACGCGCAGTGGAACGACGACTTTCACCATTGCGTTCACGCGCTGTTGACCGGGGAGAGCACAGGCTATTACCAGGACTACGACAGCGTCGATCAGCTCGCGAAGAGTTTCCGGGAAGGCTTCGTTTATTCCGGCGACTATTCGAGCTTTCGCAAGCGCCGGCACGGCAGCCGGTCGCGCGACATTCCGGCGGAGCGCTTCATCGTCTTTTCCCAAAACCACGACCAGGTCGGGAACCGGATGAGGGGCGACCGGCTGTCTCGGCTCGCCGGCTTCGAGGGCGCCAAGCTCGCCGCGGGCGTGGTTTTGCTCTCGCCGTTTATCCCGCTCCTCTTCATGGGCGAAGAGTACGGCGAGACGGCGCCGTTTCCTTATTTCATTAGCCACACGGACCCGGAGTTGGTCGAAGCGGTGCGCAAGGGACGGCGCGAAGAATTCCGCTCGTTCACCCAGGGAAAAGAGCCGCCCGATCCACAGGCGGAGGCGACTTTCCAATCGGCAAAGCTCGATCATGGACTCCGCGCCAAAGAGCCGCATCGCGCGCTCTTCGAGCTATACAAGCGCTTGATTCGCCTCCGCAAGGAAATCCCGTGCCTGGGTCGTTTAGATAAGGACGCGATCGAAGTCGTCGGCGTAGAGCGAAAGAAGCTCTTGTTCGTCCGGCGCTGGAGCGAGGAGGATGAAGTGTTCATGTTTTTCAATTTCAGGTCTTCGGAAGCGACCTTCGAACCGCCGGTCCCGAACCGATACTGGAGCAAGCTCTGCGACTCGGCGGAGGAGGAATGGCGGGGACGCGGCAGCGCGACTCCCGAGCGGCTCGATATAGAAAAGACATCCACGCTGCAAATTTCTCCCTGGGCATTCGTACTTTTCCAGCGTCAACCGGAGGGGAGTACCCGATGAGCTGGATCGTATGGCCCGGAAATCTTTTTCCGCAGGGTGCGACGTGGGACGGATCGGGTGTCAACTTCTCGATCTTTTCCGAGAACGCCACGTCGGTCGAGCTGTGCCTGTTCGACACACCCGACGCGAGCCGGGAAAGCGCGCGCATCCCGATGGTAGAGCAGACCGCGCACATCTGGCACGCCTATCTGCCGGAAGCCCGTCCGGGGCAGCTCTACGGCTACCGCGTGTACGGCCCGTACGCGCCTGAAGAGGGACACCGCTTCAATCCCGCCAAGCTTCTCCTCGATCCTTACGCGAAGGCAATCGCCGGCAAGCTCGACAGCAACGACTCGCTCTTCGGCTATAAGGTCGGGAGTCCGCAGGCCGATCTTTCCCTCGACCGATTGGACAGCGCCGCCGGCATGCCGAAGTGCGTCGTCATCGATCCGGCTTTCACCTGGGGCGACGACGCGCCGCCGCGCATTCCGTGGCACCGGACGTTGATTTACGAGTTGCACGTCAAGGGCTTCACGGCCCGTCATCCTCAAGTGCCGCGCGATTTGCGCGGGACGTACGCCGGGCTGTCGTCTCCGGCCGCGATCAAGCATCTTGTTTCCCTGGGCATCACGGCGGTGGAGCTGATGCCGGCGCACCAGTTCGTGACGGATAAATATCTGATCGATCGCGGCCTGACGAATTATTGGGGCTACAATTCGATCGGCTTCCTGGCGCCCGAAGCGCGCTATGCCCGCAGCGGGGTTCTGGGACAGCAGGTGAGCGAGTTCAAGACGCTGGTAAAGGCGCTCCATCGCGAAGGGATCGAAGTCATCCTCGACGTCGTTTACAACCATACCGGCGAAGGCAACCATCTCGGGCCGACGCTGTGCTTCCGCGGCATCGACAACGCGGCTTACTATCGGCTCCTTCCCGACAATCCGCGCTATTACATGGACTACACCGGCTGCGGTAACACGCTCGACATGACGCACCCGCAGGTCCTCCGGCTCATCATGGACAGCCTGCGCTACTGGGTGATCGATATGCACGTCGACGGATTCCGCTTCGATCTTGCCTCGGCGCTGGCGCGCGAGCTGCACGAAGTGGACCGCCTGGGCGCGTTCTTCGACATCATCCATCAAGATCCGGTCCTCTCGCAGGTGAAGCTCATCGCCGAGCCGTGGGATTTGGGCGAAGGCGGATATCAGGTGGGAAACTTTCCGGTCCTGTGGGCCGAATGGAACGGTATGTATCGCGACACGGTGCGCCGCTACTGGAAAGGAGACGGCGGGCAAGTAGGAAGCCTGGCTTATCGTCTCACCGGCTCGTCGGATCTCTACGGCCACAACGGCCGGCAGCCGTACGCGAGCATCAATTTCGTCACCGCCCACGACGGATTCACGCTGCACGATCTCGTCAGCTACAACGAGAAGCACAACGAAGCCAACGGCGAAAACA
This sequence comes from Binatia bacterium, assembly GCA_041494945.1. Taxonomy (GTDB): domain Bacteria; phylum Desulfobacterota; class Binatia; order UBA9968; family UBA9968; genus JAJPJQ01. The sequence goes on from JBGQBP010000128.1 coordinate 9,779, forward strand.
ACCAGGACGGCCACAACGACAATCTCTCGTGGAATAACGGCGCGGAAGGCCCGACCGACGATCCGGCAGTCATCGCCCTCAGACGCCGGCGGATGCGCAATTTTCTCTCCACTCTGCTGCTCTCGCAGGGAGTGCCCATGCTGCTCGCGGGCGACGAGATCTGCCGCACGCAGCAGGGAAACAACAACGCCTATGGTCAGGACAACGAGATTTCCTGGCTCGATTGGGAGCTCGACAGGCCCCGGCAGGAGATGCTGGAGTTTACCCGGTATCTGATCCAGTTGTTCCGCGAGCATCCGGCGCTCCGGCGGCGCCATTTTTTTCAGGGACGGAAAATTCGCGGCTCGGAGGTCAAGGACCTCACCTGGTTTCGTCTGGACAGCAAGGAAATGACCGAGGAGGATTGGAACAATTCGGAGACGCGCTGCTTCGGCCTGCGGCTGGCCGGCGACGCCATCGAGGAGTTCGACGAGCACGGCAACCGGATCGTCGGCGACACGCTGCTGATTCTCTTGAACGCCCACCATGAAACGCTGCCTTTTGTTTTGCCGGCGCACAAGCCGCGGCTCCGTTGGGAGTTGCTGTTGGATACGCGCGAGGCGATCGGAAGAAGCGCGGAGCAGATCCGGCGCGGCGGGGAAGCGTTCGAGCTGGAAGGACGCTCGCTGGCGCTCTTCCGCCTGCAAGGCGCGAACGAAGGCGGCAATGGAGAGCAGGCCACGGCCCGTCCGAAGCGAAACAGGAAATCGCCGCAACAATAAAAACGACGGTTCCAAGACCATGGCTGATTGCGAACGACCCACCGCCACGTATCGCCTGCAGTTCAGCAAGGGATTCACCTTCGTGCAGGCGAAGGCGATCGTTCCCTACCTGAGCGCTCTCGGAATCTCTGACATTTACGCGTCGCCGATTTTTTGCGCGCGCACCGGCAGCACGCACGGCTACGACGTCGTCGATCCCACGCGCCTCAATCCGGAGCTGGGCAGCGCCGAAGAGTTCGAATCTCTGATCGAGGAAGCGCGCCGCTTGGGC
>JBGQBP010000129.1:0-10766 GCA_041494945.1 Binatia bacterium
GAAGCTCAAACCGGAGGCGCCGGACCGCGCCAGCATCTGGACCGACACCAACGTTTACAACGAGCTCGGCATTCCCGCGGTCAAGGTCGGCCCGCGCGGCAAGCGCATCGGCCCGCGCGCGGAGGAGATTCAGATCGACGATATGTTGAAGGCGGCGCAGATCTACGCTTTGGTGGCATTGGATATCTGCGCGCGCGAGCGGCCGAAAATCTGAGCGCCGAACTTGCCTTTACCCGTCAAAACAGGAACGACCGTTTTTAGGGTTTGGCCCAGGAAAAGAACCCTTCCCTCTCGACTTCCCCGAGCAGCGTGGCGTCGATGAAGTCGGAGGCCCTCTTCCCTTTAAGCTCGGGAACGGCGTCGCTCAGGTCTTTGATGTCCAAATCCAGCGCCTTTTCCAATGGGTGCGCGTTGTGGGGTTTGGTTCCTAGAAAATAGTTGCTCTCGTAGAACGACTCCAGGAGCTTCGGGTTCTCCTCCTTCATAGTTTTGCGGATTACTCGATGGAAGAGCTCCTTATTCTGCCGGCCCATCCTGATCGCGTCGCTAAAAGCTTTGAGCATCGCCTTGACCTGGTGCGGGCGGCTTTTTAGAAACTCGCGCGTGGTGAAAAAATCGCCGCCCGAGGCTTCGATCCCTTGTTCCTCGCTTGCCGCCAAGACGTTCAGCTTGACGCCCCGCGCTTCGATTCTCGCGATGCTGCTTGGGATCGCCATGACCGCATCGACCTTGCCCGCGAGCATGACGTTGATCCTGTCATAGGGCGAGGTAATCCCCATAGGAAGGATGCTAACGTCTTTCTCGGGAACTAATTTCAGCTTAGCCAAAAGCCGGCGCAGAACAAAATAGTCGCCGGAGCCGAAGCTGCCGATGCCGATGGTTTTTCCTTTCAATTGCCGGACCGAAGTTATCGATGCCCGGGAAACCAACATGTATTCCGTGGGTCCCACCGTTGCGATGATTACGATCGGCGCGCCGCGCGCGGCCGCTGTGATGGCCACCGTGCCGGCGGCCACCGCCATTTGGATCTCGCCGGCCATCAGCGAGGCGATGTTTATCCCGGCTCCCCGTATGTTGACAATCTGGGCATCCAAACCATATTTTTCAAAAAGGCCGAGATCCTTCGCGATATAGAGAGGAGCGCGACTTTCCGCTATCGTGGAGGTGGACAAGAAGAACCGCTCCAATTTTTTTTCCTGGCCATGGGCCGAGCCGGCGGAAAGACAATCGTAGAGAAGAGCCGAAAGCAAAATCAGTCGAAGCATTGTTTCAATCGTTGGGGATGCCTGAAAGCGAGCAGGAGCGAGAGTACGAACGATACCGCCCTGTGTCAAGTCATCGGTCTGCCTACAAGCGTTGCGCGCCGGATTGACAGATCCGACGGGTTACCCGATAATTCCAATGTTTGGCTTGAACGGCTCCGACCCCAGCATAGAAAATGCGCCACATTCTGAAGTTCCCGATCCGCGTCTTGTTCCTCTTACTCGCCGTCGCGAGCGCTGCGGGCTGCAGCATTCCCGAACGGCCGCTCGTCGTGCCGGTCTCGAATCCTTCCGCTACGAGGCCGAAAAGCCCGCAGGACGTTAAAACCATCGAGGACGCGATCGCCGCGATCATGACCGTGTGCGCCGAAGATCTGGGCCTGCCGCCCATCGAGCCGTTTCGTCTCTACCTCTACAAAGATCCGGATGCCTATTCGTACTATACCGATGGCTTGCCCAGGATGCGCGAAGATAACATACGGCTTACCTTAGCCGCGCCGCACGAGAACGCGCTTCACGTCAACGTCGCGATCGCCAGGGGACAACCGTGGGGCACGTTGCTGCGGCTCCTCGCCCACGATTACGGACACAATCTGGAATTTATCCTGATCGGCGGCGCGCAGCCGCGGAGCCAATGGCTGCGGGAAGGCTTCGCCGACTGGATCGCCGCCAAGGTCATGGACTCGCTCGGTTGGGAAAGCTACGCCTCGTCGATCTCGCGCGCGGAGCGCGAGCTGGCGCGCTACGGGCCCACGCTGCCCCGGCTCTCAGAGCTTGAAACCACCGCCGATTGGCTGCGCGTCTTGGACCGGCCCAAAGGACGAGTGGGATCGTATGGTGTGGCCTTCCTCGCCGTGCACAAGCTCGTCGAAAAAAGGGGCGTGGGAAGGATGATGGACTACTTCCAATCGGAAAATTTTCCCGAAAGCTTCGGTCTGACGCGCAGCGACTTCGACCGCGAGCTGCAGCAGAACGTGAACGAGCTGGTTGCGGCGAACCGGCCCCGCCGCGATAGCTCGCAGGCGCCGGTCCCCGAGTGGAAAGCCGGCTATCAATGGCAATATCTTTTCACGGCCCCCGGAATCAAAGGAATCGTGCTCAACCGGGTGACCCGGGAAGAGGTGTTCGAAAAAACGCCGAGCTACGTCCTCGCCATCGGGAAGAACGAGTACCCGCACACAAAAAATAATCTCAGCGTGCTGGCGACCGTCTCCAAAGGCAAGACCCTCAGCAAGAACGATCCGCCGTCCACGCCGCTCGTGTGGCCGCTGGAAGCCGGCAAGCAATGGCAAAACAAATTCGTCGCTGAAAATGAAGAGCAGCGGCGCTCGCAAAAAATCGACACGGAGGCGGTGGTCGCCGCCGTCGAAGAGGTACGCGTTCCGGCCGGGACTTTCGAGGCCTTCAGGGTCGAGACCTACGAGACGCAGAGCGGAGAGCTGTTCTCCGAGCAATGGTACGCTCCGGAGGTCCGATGGTTCGTCAAATCCAAAATTTACCGCGAAGAAGGTTCGGTCGAGCAGGAGCTGCTAAACTTCAAGCTGGATTAAGAGCGCGAGATGTGAAGCGGCAGGATCTTTCCGCGCGGGCTGCTGTAGGGAGCTTCCCGCCTGACTCTGAAAGTTCCGGCGTCGCGCCAGACCTTGGACTGAAATTCTCTTCCCCAAGGGCCTTTTGCGAGTTCCTCCTCGAGCCGCCCTATCAGAGCGTCATCGTCGATACCGGGAACATTCGGACGCACCCGAAGCGTCAGCCGCGTCTGCCCGTTCTCGTCTTCTTCTTCGACGAGCTGGTAGTCGCCCGGGCCGCCGCCAAATTGCGCGGGAAGAATTTTTTCGAAAAGCTCATGGAGATCGCCGTAGAAGTAGTTCATCCCCTCGCTGGTGAATTTCTCGTAGCTCCTGATCCGATGCAGGTGTTGCGTCAGCCCCGCGCGCTCTAAATCGCATCCGCAGTTTGTTTCGTCTAAAATTCCGTAGTCGCCGTTCTCTACGTTGAGAAGCTGTCTCGGGTCCATCGGCAGCAGCGTCGTGTACAGGAGAGGATGGATCGGCGGTCCATCCTGGTCTAAATGCTCGGGATGGCGGATCACGGCGAAGGTGTGCCGATTGACGTGGACCTCGTCCGGAAAGCGCGGAGCGGCGCAACCCATTCCGACCGATCCTCCATCGCTGAATCCATACTGCGGGGCGGCGGCGGCGCCGGACAGATGGATCTTTTCCCGTTTGGCTTCCGTGAAAGGTTCGGCGACGACTATGAACTTTGCGCCTTCGAGGGACACACCCATCTCCAGAGCTACCTGCGCAATCCGCGTCGCACTGCTTGCGGAGGTTCTGATGCAGCAGCTTTTGCCCTGTGCGCGCATGGCAGAAATCCAGCGGACAACGCGTCCCATGTCTCCGATGTCGATAAATTCCGGCCGCGGAAAGCCGGGCCCGCGCCATTTTCCCATCATCACTATCAAATAGGTGTTCAGATAGTGGTACGTCCGGCCGAGATGATTTTTGCTCGGCACTTTGCGCGCAAACCATCGTTCGGTGGCGATTCCCAGCTTGGCGTAGATCAGGAGATTTCTCATGCCTCCGCCGGCCGGCAGGATCGCGTCGTAGATCGCGTGCGAATGGCCGTGAAGGCCGTGAGCGGAGAAAAAAACCGCCACCTCCCACGCTTGGACGGCGATCCGCTCCAAAGGAACGATCGAGCGCATGGGCGCGTTGCTGCTCCCGCTGGTCTGTGTTCCGAAACCGATCGGCGGCTCGGCCGGCTGGACGCCATTCAGGGAGACGCGAAAAGATTCTCCCCCACGGCGCACCTCTTTTTTTCCCTTGAATTCCTCCGCGGTGAGATAGACGCCCGCCCGCGCCAAGCGCTCCAATGACTTCTCGAGACCGGAGCGACGAATTTCCGCCTGAAGATCGGAGAACTCGCACCCGGCGATCTTGAGCAGCTTGAGATAAGGGCTGTCCGGCCGCGCGTAAACCCGATCCTGCATCAATTCGAGAAATCTTTCCGCGCGATTCTCCAGAGCCTTTTTGATCTCCTCTTTGGCCTGCTCGACCGTGACACGCCGGCGCAAAAATTCCGGCAAGGCCCCGGCGAGCCGGTAATTTTGCCTGAGACGGTCTTTTAAGTCGGAACTCAGTCGACTGTAATTTCTTTTCCTCGGCTGCATCCCAGCCCTCTTTTTTATTAACGGCATCACGAAGAACGCGAGATGTGGAGCGGCAAGATCTTTCCGCGCGCACTGGCATACGGAACCTCGCGCCTGACTCTCAAGGTGCCGGCGTCCTGCCAGACCTTCGCTCCGAATTCATTTGCCCGCGAACCCTTTGCCAGCTCCTCGTGAAGCCGCCGCAGAAGGGCGTCCTCGTTTAGATTCGGAACATCGGGATGAATCCGCAGGGTCAGCCTTGTTTGCCCCCTGTCGTCTTCTTCCTCTACGAGCTGGTAGTCCCCGGGACCGCCGCCGAACTCGGCGGGCAGGGTCTTCTCGAAAATCTCGAATAGATCGCCATAAAAGTAATTCATCCCCTCGCTGGTGAACTTCTCGTAGCTCCTGATGCGGTTGAGATGCTGTGTTAGACCCACTCGCCCCAAAGCGCACCCGCAATCCCTCTCCTCCAGGATGCCATAGTCGCCGTTCTCGACGTTGAGAAGCAGTCTTGGACTGTTGTCCACCAGCGTTGTGAACAGAAGGGGGTGGATCGGAACCCCGTCACGGTTGGACGGCTCGGGATGGAGCACGACCGCAAACGTATGTTGGTTGAGGTGAACATCGTCCGGATAGAGGGGCTGCGCGCAGCCGCGGCCGACCGTTCCTCCCTCGCTGAATGCGTAGTGAACGGTCGCGCTGGCGCCGGCGTCGCGTATCACTTCGCTCTTGGAATCCGTGAAGGGCTCGCCGACGACGATGAATTTCGTGCCTTCCAGGGAGACGCCCATCTGCCGGGCCGTCCGCGCGATCCTGGTTGCGTTGCTTGCCGCGGCTTTGATGCAGCACGTTCTTCCCTCGGCCTGTTTCTCGGCGGCCCAGCGAACGATGCGGTCCAGGTCTTCGAGCCGCAGAAATTCCGGCCTTGGAAAACCGGGGCCGTACCATTTTCCCAATATGACGATTAAGTAAGTGCTCAAATATTGATAGCACGCCCCCATGAGAGAACTGGTCGGCATGGTCCGGGCAAACCACCGTTCGGTCGTTATTCCCATTTTGGCGTAAACGAGCAGGTTTCTGATGCCTCCGCCGGCCGGAAGAATCGCGTCGTACATTCCGTGGACGCTGGAAAATAAATCGTGCGCGGCGAAAAAGACCGCCGTCTCCGCGGTTTGGGCGGCAATGAGGTCCAGCGATATGGTCGAGCGAACGGGCGCACCGGTAGTGCCTCTGCTCTGGATTACAAAACCGGCGCCCGAATTGGGCGACTCAAAATCCGTCAGCGACGCGCGAAAAGATTCCGATCCCCGGCGTATGTCCTTTTGGCCCTTGAACTCCTCCGCAGTCAGATAGACGCCCTCTCGCGCCAACCGCTCCAGCGCCGCTTCCAGACCGTGGCCGTGCACGTATGCCCGAAGATCGGACCATTCGCAGCCGGCAATCTTGAGCAGCCTCAGATAGGGACTGTCCGGCCGCTCGTAGATCCGAACGCGCGCCGATTCGAGAAATCTTTCGGCGCGCGTCTCGACGGCCCTTTTGATTTCGTCTTCTGCTTGCTCCACCGTGACGCGCGCGCGAAAAAATGCCGGCAATGCCCTAGCGAGCCTGAAGTTTTGCTTCAGACCGTCCTTCAGCTCGGCGGCCAGTTCCCGGGGTTTTCTTTTCAACAGCCGCAGTTTGTCCATTGAAGTAAGGTTCTTACCTTTCGCTCGACGCTACGGCTTGACGATCAGCGACGGCGCCTCCGCCGCTTTTTCTTTCGCCTGGTTGAGATAGAAAGCCATGCTCTTCTGCACGAGGCCGGTCAGGAAAGATATATCCAGGATGCCGATTTCGCCTTCCGCGAATTGCAGCGCGACCGCATACGCGAGCTTTGCCGACTCCTCGCGCCCGGTCTCCAGCAGATAGAGCGCCATGTCTTCCATTCTTCTCGTGAAGATGCGCCCGGTCTCGCCGGTGAAAATCTCCCGCGCCGCGTTACGGACGATCGCGGAGAAGCGCTCCTCTTTCTGCGCCTCGTTCAAGACCAAGCGGCTTCCCTGGGCTTCCTCGACTCGCTCCAGGTAAGGCTTCATCCAATCCTCGTCCAAGATCCAGAGACGAAACTCCGGCTCGTCGAGTAGACGCCGCGAGCGCTCGCGCCATACCTCGGCCTGCGCGCTCTCCGCGCTCAGGCGATCGTAGACCGGATGCGGCGCGGGCTTGGGCTTCAGCGGATTGAAGACGGATCGAAGGGACAAAAAATGTTCCGTCTCGCCCTGCCCCAGAGCCTTGGCTTTTTCATAGCCTTCGTAGAGCATTCGATCGGCGTACTCCCACGGCACGGGGATCATCGAAACACCGTGGCTCTCCTTGATCGTCTGGGCTCTCTCGCGCAGCTCTTTACGCTTGACGAACGAGCCGCTCACGTGCGCCAGTCCCACGCGGTCGCTCACCATTCCCTGAAACAATTGAAGCCCGCTTTCCGCTTGCGGCTTGGTCAGCCAGACCAGGCGCACTCCGGGGCCGTCCACGGAGGAAATATAGCCTTCGATCTCAGGGCCAAGCTTGAACGCCGGCCGCGGCGCGGCGGCGCGCGTCTCCTCGGCCCGTGGAATGTTCATCCCCCTCTGCGCCAGCTTGAAGAGCGAGCGGCGCGCTTCGCGCTTGATCTCCTTTGCGCGCGCGCTCCGCTCCAGCGTCGTCAACGCGTCGACGGCGGCACGATCGGCAACGCGGCCGAGAAGGAACGCGACGGCCAGGTCGGTATCGTGCTCTTTTCCAAGATGGCCGGTGAGCGACGGCAGCGCCGCCGCGGAAATATTCTCCTCGTCGAATCCGAGCTCGAGCATCTGTACGAGCCCTTTCTTTAAGGATTCCTGCCGTGCGTCCTTCTTAGCCATTTGCGACTTCTTTAGATTTTATCTTAGCGGGCCGTCGAGAGGGTTTCTCCAGGGCGGTCAGAAAAGTCCCAGAGGCGAGGCGTGCGAAGGTCCGCGAGCGGAGGCGTACTTACTTCAGTACGTTGACGCGATGCGGGCCGAGCACAACGAAGCATATGGGCTTTTATGGCCGCCCTGCTAAAGCTTCAGCAGGTCGCTTTTTTTGCCGGGCCGTCCCGCGATGGTGAAATTCGGCCACTCTTCGACGTGAGCGTCGCGGTAATTCTCCCGATACCACTTGACGATGTCCCCCGCCCTGGCGAACCAGACTTTGGAATGGCCCTTGGCGTAGCGGATGAATTCCCGCAATAGCACGGCGCGAAACGGCCGTCCGCCGACGAACGGATGATTGCCCCAGATCATGAATTTCGGGTCGGTCTCACCTTCTTCGTACATGCAGTCGAACGTGTCTTTCCACATCTGAAGTAGATCGCGCGGCGTGCGCCCGGCGCGCTGATAACTGGAATAGTCGTTAAGGTCCTGAAAATACGAGAGCACCGTCAGTTCTTTGTTTTTCACTTTGAGCGTGTAGGGCGTCTCCTCGTGCTGCGGGTCCATCCAATAGGTGTAGCCCAGCTCGGTGATGATCTCCACGGTATCGGCGCCCGGCGCCACTCCCGTCGAAAGATATCCTTTCGGCGCCTGGCCGACGACGTCTTTAACGACCTGCACGGTCCGCTGGAGATCTTTCTTTTCTCTGTCTCTTTTTTTCATGTAGCTGTAATCGTGTATCCAGGTCTCCGTGCCGATCTCGTGGCCTTGCGCCACGGCTTCTTTGATCACGTCGGGATAATTCTGTACCGTGATGCCGGTAGGAAACCACGTGGTCTGAATTCCTTCTTTTTTAAAAAGCTCGAGGAAGCGAAAGACGCCGACGCGCTCGCCGAATTCCCGGTCGGTGATACTGGCGAGACTTTTCTTAGTGACGGCGTCTTTGGGGTAGCTGCGCCGGTTTTCCTGCTGCTTCGATCCGGCGCCGCCCAGGTCTTCCGGCCAGGTCTCGAACGCCACGCACGGCGTGATCGCGATGCGCGCCCCGTCCGGCCACTTGATCGGTTTTCTATTTCGCTTCATAATTTTCCTCCGTGCTGTTGAAGTGCTCTTAGCTTTGCCACAACGACAGCGACTTTCCAAGCCGCGCCCCATGAAAGGAAAATTAATACTTCCGGATTGTGAATGTCCAAGGCGCGGCGGGCCAAGAAACGAGCATAGCCATCACAACGCCCGCCAGCAGTGGGCTATGGCGCGAGCCCCGAGCCGACTGAGGCGTATTTTGTCTTGTACGCCGCGGGGGGGGGGCGAGGGACGATGAAACGAAGTTAGGCGAAGTTTATCGGCCCGCCGCGAACCATTTGTCGTAGAGACGTTGGTAAGTGCCGTTCTCTTTGAGTGTGAGCAGCGCCGCGTTGACCTGCCTGCGGTACGGACTGTTCTGCGGGAAGACGATACCGTAACTTTCTTTCCGGAAGACCGTCCCGACGACGTTGACTTTGCCCTTACCCTCGCGCGCCGCGTAAAAAAGCAGCACCGGAGAATCGAACACCACCGCGTCGGCCTGCCCTTTGAGCAAAGCTTCATACGCCTGCTCGATCCGCGAGAATTCCAAAGGGTGAATGTTCTGCTGGCGCAGATAAGCGGCCGACGTGCTCCCGGTCGTCGTCACCACCTGTTTGCCGGGTAAATCCTCCGGGCCGTTGATGTCGCCTTGAAGCTGCTGGACGGTCAGCGAGCTGGTCACGGTCGCGGTAAAGTAGGCGACGAACAAAACGGCGGTGAACATCCAGAGGACTGCGATCGCGCGGCCCAGCGCGCTCCTCGGCATCTGGTCGGCCTGCGTCGCCAGAGTCGACGCCGCCCACCAGCAGGCCTCGAAGATGCCGGGAAAATAGGAACGGGACTCGATCATGCCGCGCGGGTGGCGCCGCTCGGAGAGCCAGACGATGTGCGCCGGCACAAGAATAAAGAGAAGCGTCACTCCCACAAACGGCAGGGCGGCGGAGGAAAACAGGAGCGACAACGTCTGACGCACCGAACTGCCTCCGCCGGGCTGATCGCGGACGAGAATCTGTAGACCGGAGTCGAACATCGGCTGCGAGAAGTCGAACTCCCGGCTCCGTTCGGCGGTGATGGAGATCGCGGCGATTCCCAAGTCCGCCTTGCCGGACTTGACCGTCGCGAGCAGTTCCGCCACGGTCGGATACGCCGCCGTTTCGGACCTCGATCCCATTTCTTGCGAGATATTCTGCCAAAGGTCGATGCTGAAGCCGGCAAGCTTGCCGTTCTCTTCGAACACGAACGGCGGAATCGCCCGCGTGGCGACGCGCAGAGACTTCGCGGGAGTTTGAGCGTGGGATGAAGCGGAGAGGAGTAACAATAGGAGCAGAGAAAACAGCGAGGCTCTCGCAGCGATCGCGGGCGGCGACAGTGTCATTCGAAACAACAGCTTAACGGCGTGATTACGACTCCGGAGAAGGTTCCCTCGTGACATTTCCCTGGCCGGTCGTCGTATCGTCGCTTTTCTCTTCTTTGGCATTCTCTGGTTCCGCTTCCGGCTTCGGGGCGAAAATTTTCAGCGGGTCCTGTCCGGCCTTGAGCGCCACGGCGATTTTATCCAGCGCCAGAAATCTTTCCGGCGCGGTCGGATGCGTCGCGAGAAATCCTCTTTCCGTGCTCCCGGGCATCTCGACCGCGATCCTCCGAAAAACTTCTTTTCCTTCCTCGACGTTGAAACCCGCGCGATAGGCCCATATCAGCCCGTAAAGATCGGCCTCGCGCTCGCGGTCGCGGTCGAACTTCGCCGTCGCGAGCTGGACCATGCGCGCGGCGGCTTCGCTTCCGATCTGGCCGCCGTAAATTCCAGCCGGTATGACCATCGCCAATCCAAGAATGTTCTGCGCCCACTGAAATCTCATGTGGCCTCTTAGCGCGTGGGCTATTTCATGGCCTATCACGGCAGCCAGCTCGTCGTCGTTTTTGACAAAGCGCAACATGCCGCGGGTGACCCACACCGTGCTTCCATCCGTCCATGCGTTGGCCGCGTCGAGGTTGACGCGCGCGCCGGTTTGCTCCGCGTTGGCGGCGAAGACGATCCTGAGCACGGTCTGGGTGTCCGTCGCTTCGAGAAGCCGGCTCGCGATCTCGTCGATTCTCTCTTGCTGTTTTTTCTGCCACGCCTTGGATTCGGCCGCCAGCTCCTCTTTCAACTTTTTTTCATCTTCGGAGCTGATTTTCGGCCCCGTCATAGCGCAGGCGGAGAGCAGGAGGAGAAAAACCGCGGCGGCGAGATGAATCGGATAGGAACGCATATTTTTTACCGGTCCTGCACTATACCACGTACGGCGAAGTCCGGTGCAGGAGCAAAGGGGATCATAAGCCAATTTAAACGCGTAATCCAGAGGTTTGGTCGGCCTTGACTTGCGCGGAGTTGCCAGA
>JBGQBP010000130.1:0-10742 GCA_041494945.1 Binatia bacterium
GGAAAAGAGTTCATGGAGCGCTGGGGGCCGGTGCGTTTCGCGATCACCGCGTTTCTTGTCGTCACGATGCTCGCGCTTCCCATGAAGATGTTCCTGCGGCTTGCGTTCAACGTGAAGTACATCCTGGTCACGCCGTGGATCAACATCTGACCTCCGATGTTCTACGTCGCCAAAATTTTCCAGGCGCTGGGGATCGCGGACGTGGGCTACGCGCTTTACGTGGGCGTCTCGCAAGGCCGCTCGATGGCGGAGGAGATCGTGCTCACGCTCGTCGGGGTGGGACTTTTTTCATTGGGGCGGGCGCTTGAGAGAAGGGTAGCTTGAGCGATGGCGGTTCGGGGCGTCGACGAACAAGAAGAGAAGAAATCTTACGGCAGCGTGTTTCTGCTGGGCAGCGCGTTGATGGTGGTTGTCACCCTTTGGTCTTTTTGGGATGACAACTTCACGCGCCGGCCATGGAAAAAATACCAGGCGGATTTTTACCGGCTGGATTACCGCAAGGCCAAGGCGGCCTACGACGAAGAGGATAAGAAGCTCCAGGCCGATTCCGCGTACCAGGAACTGGCCAAAAAGCTCGCCGCCGAGCAGCAGAGCCTGGCGAAGGGCGATCTCGCCAAGAAGCTTGCCGATCTCAAGCGCCAGGAAGTGAACGCGGACGTTGGCTTTAAAGACCTCGACCAGGAAGTCAAATTCATCAAGAGCGAGCTGGAAGAGGCGTGGTACGAGTACGATCACGCCGTGCAGCAGGGAAGGTCCCTTAAACCCTACGAGGAAAAAATCCGCGAGCTGAATCAGCAGAAGGAAAAACTCGATCCCGGCGTCGAAGCGGCGAAGCAGAAGCGCGACCAGATCAAAGAAGAGATCAAGAAGATCAACTCGGGCATCAAGGATCTGGAAACCCAGCTCGCCAAGATGACCGCCGAGCGGGACAAATGGCTGACGCCCATCCAGAATGCCACGATCCAGTTAGGGCCTCTGTCGATTTACAAAATTCCCAATATCCGCCAGCTCGCGTTGAACGAGTTCGACCGCAACGCCTTCGATCAGCCCGTTGCCCGCGTCGATCGCTGCCAGACCTGTCACATGGCAATCAACCGGCCCGGATTCGAAAACGAGAAACAGCCCTTCCGCACGCATCCGCGCCGCGAGGTCCTGCTCGCCGACAGCGCGCACCCGCCGGATAAATTCGGCTGTACGTCCTGCCATGAAGGCCAGGGTCCCGGGGTCAACAGCGTGAAAGTGGCCCACGGAGAGGTCGAGTTCTGGGAGCATCCGCTGCTGCGCGGGCCAAAAGTCCAGTCGAGCTGCGCCTCGTGCCATCTGAACGTCCAGCCGTTTCAGGACGCTCCGCTCCTCGCTCAGGGTCAAAGGACCTTCGAGCAGATTGGCTGCACCGGCTGCCATCTGGTCAAGGGCTACGAGGACATTCCCAAGATCGGGCCGACCCTCAAGCGCATCAGCGCTAAAGTGGACCCGAGCTGGATGGTCCGGTGGATCGAGAACCCGCACAAGCTCCGCCCGCGGACGCGGATGCCGAATTTCGATTTTAAGGAGAACGACGCCGTCGCGATCGCCGCCTTTCTCTGGTCGCTATCCAAAGAAGAAGGTGAGAAGTGGCTGCAAGATCATCCGCTGCCGGCCGGCGTCCGCGACGGGGACAAAAATCTCGCGGCTCAAGGCAAAGCGTTGGTCGAATCGATCGGCTGCAAAGGCTGCCACGGTTTTGCCGAGGGAGAATTCAGCACCGTCGTCGGCAAAGAAAAAGATCTCGTCCCCAATCTCAAAGACATCGCGTCAAAAGTCGGCTCGCGTTGGGCGTACTACTGGATCAAAAACCCGCGCGATTATTTTTCGGCGACGCACATGCCTAGCCTGCGCCTCACCGATGCGGAGGCGACGGCGATCACGAGCTACCTGATGACGCTCGGAGCCAAGCCCGAGCCGATCGCCGGCATCGAAGAGCGGTTCGCCGACGCCAAAAATATCAAACGAGGAGAAGGGTTGACGCGCAAATACGGCTGTTTCGGCTGCCACGACATCCAGGGCATGGAAAAAGAGTCGCGCATCGGCGTCGAGCTGACGACCTTCGGCTCGAAGAAGCTGGAAGAATTATTTTTCGGCAATCACACCGACATCCCGAACACCTGGGACGACTGGACGTACAACAAGCTCAAGACGCCGCGCACGTATGCCACCGAGCGCGTCGAACAAGTCATGCCGCAGTTCAATCTTGCCGACGAGGACATCAAGGCGCTGAGAACGCTGCTCGCCGGTTTCCAGGATCGAAAAGTTCCTCCGCGCTATCTCGCCGACCGCGGGCAAAGAGTCGTTCAGGTCGTCGAAGGCCGCCGTCTGATGCACCAATACAACTGCATCGGCTGCCACGAGATCGAAAATCGCGGCGGCTTTATCCGTAAATATTACCAGGAAAATCCGGCGCTGGCGCCGCCGATCCTCAACGGCGAGGGAGAAAAGGTGCAATCGCCGTGGCTCTTCGGCTTCATCAAGCAGCCGTTCGGCATTCGTCCCTGGCTCCAGCTCCGCATGCCCACGTTCCAGCTGTCGGACGCGGAGGTCAACACGCTCGTCGGCTATTTCAACGGTCTTTCCAAAGTGGAAATTCCCTACGCCTACTTCGACGAGCAAAAAATACCCAGGGAACATCTGGACGCGGCGCGGATTCTGGTCACCAAGGATTACTTCAACTGCTTTAGCTGCCACCAGCAGGGAGACAAAAAGCCGGAGGGTCCGCCGGAAGGCTGGGCGCCCGATCTCACTCTGGCGCGGAATCGTTTGAGCCCCACCTGGATCATCAAGTGGCTGCAAGACCCGCAGAAGGTCCAGCCGGGAGCCAAGATGCCGTCGTTTTTCCCGGGCGGCCCGGACAACGTTTTAGGCGGGAAGGACGACCGGCAGATCGAGGCGCTGAGAGACTATTTGATGTCGCTCGGCAGGGGCGGTTCGAGCGCGGAAAAAACGCCCGCCAAGCCTGCGCCCAAAGCTAAAGTCGCCTCGCGTTGAAATCGCGTTGAATAAGTGGCTATGCTGAGGCATCAAAGTATCAAGGAGGAGAAGCATGAAGAAATTTAGTTTATCCGTATTTTTACTGGTTGGGCTGGTGGCTCTTCCCTTTTCGGACCTGCTCGCCTACACGGGCGGCGACGTGAAGGACGGTGGAACGATCTCCGGCACGGTCAAGTTCGCGGGCACGGCGCCGGCCCCGAAGAAACTCGAGGTCAGCAAGGACAAAGAGGCCTGCAAGGGCGCCAAGACCGATCAATCGCTGGTCGTCTCCGGCGGCAATCTTGTCAACGCCGTAGTCTCGATCACCGACATCAAGACCGGCAAGAAGATCGACGCGAAGAAGGTCACTCTGGATCAGAAAGAGTGCGAATATCATCCGCACGTGCTGGCTTTCCCTGTGGGAACGCCCGTGGAGGTCAACAATCCGGACGGCATCCTGCACAACATTCACTCGTACAGTAAGGTCAATAAAGAGTTCAACATAGCGCAGCCGAAGTTTAAGAAGACCGTAGAGGTCAAGATTGAAAAGCCCGAGGCCATCAGCGTCAAGTGCGACGTGCACGGCTGGATGAGCGGCTGGCTGGTCGCAACCGAGAATCCTTACGTCGCCGTTACCGACAACAGCGGCAGCTTCAAGCTGACCGATGTGCCGGCCGGGACTTACAACGTGGAGGTCTGGCACGAGACTCTGGGCAAAACGAGCCAGAAAGTCACGGTCAAGGGGAAAGAGGACGCCAAAGTCAACTTCGAGATGGGAAAGAAGTAGAGAGTTTTTCTTAGGGAGTGACTGGCCAGATACCCGTAGTCAGCCAGTAGGACAGGGCGGCGATGGCGGCTGAGGCGGGGATCGTGAATACCCACGCCCAGACAATTCTGCCAGCCACTCCCCATCTGACCGCAGTGAGACGCTTCAGAGTCCCTATCCCTACGATTGATCCCGTGATCGTGTGAGTGGTGCTGACGGGAATTCCAAGCATCCCGGTGGTAAAAAGGGTCAAGGCTCCTCCGGTTTCGGCGCAAAAACCGTCGATCGGTCTTAACTTGACGATTTTTTGGCCCATAGTTTTGACAATCCTCCACCCGCCGAAGAGAGTTCCGAGGCCCATGGCCGCGTGACAAGACAGGACGACCCACAATGGGACGTGGAACTCCCCAACTAATACCCCCGCTGAGAACAATAGCACCGTGATGATTCCCATCGTTTTCTGAGCGTCGTTTCCTCCGTGCCCTAGACTATATAAGGCAGCGGAAATTAGTTGACCTTTGCGAAACAGACCATCTACGCGACCAGGAGATTGGTGCTGAAATGTCCGGTAAACTATCACGCCCAACAGCAATCCTAGAATCATTCCGATAACTGGAGCGAGAACCATAAAGATTGTTGTCTTTATGACGCCTGCCCATACCAGCGACCCAGTGCCGGCCTTAACCACCGCCGCTCCGATAAAACCTCCCATCAGCGCATGCGATGAACTCGTCGGCAGTCCCCAATACCAGGTGATGAGGTCCCAGGCGGAAGCCCCGATCAATGTCGCTGCTATGACGTGACGATCGACGATGGCAGGATCGACAATACCTTTGCCTACCGTCGCGGCAACGTTAAGCTCAAAAACAAGAAAGGCGATGAAATTGAAGAAGGCGGCCCAAAAGACCGCCAGCCGTGGAGAGAGTACACGGGTCGAAACGACGGTTGCGATGGAATTAGCGGCATCGTGAAAGCCGTTGATAAAATCGAAGGCTAACGCCAGCAAAACGAGAGCGGCAAGACCCAGATCCATTGTAAGTCGCGCTACGCTAGCATCAAAATTCTATCGTATCAACTGAAAAGCTTAAGGAAGGCGGCTTTTGTAATAATTCCAAGCTCTCTCCAAATCCACCGGCGGCAGCGTTTCTTTTTTTCCCAAGCCCGATTCTTCTGAGCCAAGAAATACTGGCTCACCGATTTGCAGCGCGCCGTAAAGCATGTCCGCCGCTTCTTCCAGATAGATCGCCATCATGACGGCCTCGGGGATCGTCCGTCCAACCGTGACTTGACCGTTGCCTCTCAAGAGAATAGCCGGATTTTTTCCCAGCTCCTCGGCGACCTCCTCGCCGAGCGCTTGGCTTGAAATCAACGGCGTCTTGGAGAAAACCGGCGCGCCGCCGTGGAAAAAGCTGCCGTGATTGTGGACCGCCTCGATCTTTCTATCCGTTATGGAAAAGTAGTTCGCTTTGCGGGCGTGGATGCGCGCGATCGCCTGAACGTCCGGCCTTTGGCTGAAAATGGCCGCGTGCAGCGGCGCCTCGAACGGCGGCGTGGACTTGCCATCGACGACTTTGCCGTCCAGATTCATCGTCAAGAGCTCTTTCTCCTTCACCAGCGCAAGACTCACTCGCGGCGTCAGGAGAAAACGATATGTTCCCGGGATGCGCGCGCTCACGTGGCCGAAGCCGCGGACCAGCTCTTCATGCGAGAGAATTCTGCACGCCGCGATCAGATCTTTTTTCAAAGAGGCGATGTTGTTTTTCATTCGGTTCCCTTGAATTGGCGAAAGTTTGTAGTATATATAGCATCCGAAACGCCGAGGAAAGAGCGCAATGCAGGTCAAAGTAGAGACGGATATGGTTTCCGCGGGCGAGGAAAAGCCCATCGGCTTCGTTTTAGGGGGCCGTTCCATCAAGATCGAGGAGATCAAGGACCGCTGGTACAGCCCACAGGGAAGTTATTATCGCGTTCTCGGGGACGACGGAAATTTTTATATCCTCAAGGGTCCAGCGGAAGGGGAGCTGTGGGATCTGGTCTCGTTCACTCACAAAGACTCGCGGGGGACGGAACCGGAATTCGAAGGAACCAAGGAACTTCAATAGCAGGCCGGCCATAAAGGCCCATATACTTCGTTGCGCTTCGAAACGCCTCGCTCGACGTACTGAAAAGAGTACGCCTCCACTCGTCGGTTTCTCGCGCGCCTCGTCTCTGGACCTTTCTGACCGGCCTGAGTTTTAAAATCTTCTATAAATTTTGTTACTCGTTCGGGCTCGTACCTTTTTGAGCCTTCAGGTTCTCACATCAATTAAAACAAGGTGGTGCGATGGCTGACAAGAAAATTGGAACCGTAATCGACTGGAAATATTCTTCCGACGTGCTGGCGATCTTTCGCTTCATGCCGGAGGCGGGCAGCAAGTTTCCCACGTATAAAGCGGGCCAGTACATGGCGCTGCAGCGCAACGACTGCCGGCTGACGAAGAAAGTCGTCGGCGACGGCGGAAAAGTCGATTATGTAACGGTCCTCGACGATCAGGGAAAACCGAAACGCGGACCTGTAGCTCACTCCTATTCGATCTGTTCGGCGCCGTTCGAGACCGAGCAAAAAGGCTGGCTCGAATTTTACGTCATCCTCGAAATGGAGGGAGGCGTTCCGGGAAGGCTCACCGAATCAATGTTCCGAATGAAGCCGGACGGCGACAACAAGATGGTTTATTTTGAAAAGATCGCCGGGGACTTCACGCTCGACAAGCGCGCAGCGGGAGTCAAGAACGTGATCCTGGTCGGTACCGGCACCGGGCTCGCGCCGTTTAGATCGATGGTCAAGCAGATCGATTTCGAGGCGTCTTCCGGCAAAACCGATGCCGTCAAGTACACGCTGCTGCACACCAACCGGACCTACGAAGAGCTGGATTACTATCAGGATCTATTGGAGATCGAGGCGGCCGAGCGCTTCGATTTCGTCTACGTGCCGTCGGTCAGCCGTCCGACGCAGCGCGACTGGGACGATCCGAAGCTCGGCAGAGGGCGGGCGAACAACGTGCTGCGCCATCTTTTGGATTTACCCATCAAAGAAGAGCAGGACTTGCAGGAGATCGCCGCCAAGGGCGGAGACACCGGCAAAGCCAAGGCCGTTCTGGAAAAAACCGTCAAGCCGGCCTTGCCGAAAAAGTTTTCCCGAGAAGCGCTGCGCGGCCGGTTCGACCCGGCGAGCACGGTGGTCATCACCTGCGGCAACCCGTGGTCGATGGAAGACATCAAGTACGCCGCCGAAGCGCGCGGGATGAAGTTCGAGAAGGAAGATTGGTGACGGTGGGCTATAAGAGAGGATTCCGTACCGTGCGGCCCGCTAGCCCGGATAATTCACCGTTAAACACCTCTCCGTAGGGAATGCATTCTCCTTTGCGTCTCTTTCTTCGTGTCCTTCGTGGTCAAAAAGTTTATCACCACGAAGAGCACGAAGGTCACGAAGTTAAGTCCTCGCGCCGTTTTACTGCGAAAGCTAACGGCCGCCGAAAACCCGGGCTAAAAAACCTTCCTTCTCCAACTCGCCGACGAAACGGTTCACGACAAAATCTTTCACCTGTAAATTCTTCGCGTCCGGCCGGGCTTTCTTCAGAATAGAAGCGGAGAGCTCCAGACCTTCCAGCGTCGGATACGGCTTGGTCGGAAAAACTTTTCCATAGTAGCGGAATGTCTCGTCGAGCTGTTCCTTGTCTTTTTGCGGATCGAGCTTCAAAAATTTAGCGACGTTTTGCGTCACGGCTTCCTTCTTCGACGGATCTTTCCAGTAGCCGAGACCCTCGACCGTTCCCCGCAGAAATCTCAACACTAAATCCGGTTGGCGCTCGATAAAATCTTTCCGGGCGACGATTTGCTGGTGCGCGTAGGCGACTCCTTGCTCCGACATGTCGATAATATCGTTGAAGCCAAGCCGGCGGCCGACGAGATTAAACGGCGGACTGACGATGGCCGCGTCCACGACCCCTGCGCGGAGCGCCGCGAAGCGCTCGGCCTGGCCGCCGACCTGAAGAATGATCACGTCCTTGTCGGGCTTTAAATCATAACGCTCGACGGCGACGCGCACGGCCACGTCCGATGAAGAGCCGAAGCGGCTGATGGCGATTTTCTTCCCGCGCAAGTCCGAGGGTGTGCGGATCTCCGCTTTTGCCAGAATCGTGAAGGGAAACGTGTTGACGATCCCGGCGATAAAAACGAGATTCACGCTTTTGATGTTGCTCGCCAACACCGCAACTCCTTCGGATAGGGACAGAGGCAGATCGCCCGCGAGCATTGCCTGAATCAATTGGCTCCCGCCCTGGAAGGCGATCAGCTCCACCTCGATGCCGTGTTTTTGAAAGAGCCCGAGCTGTTTGTCCACGAAAGGATGCGCATTGGTGCCGCTGATGCCGGCGACGCCGAGGCGCACCGAAGGAAGGCTCTTTTGCGCGAAAGCGCACCGGCCTGGAGATAGAACGGCGATCGAACCCGCGAGGACGATTATAATGAAGGATCTCATAAGAGCGTTCCTCCTGGCTCTGTGTATCGGCAACTCACAGAGCCTGTCAAGGAGGAGGTTGTTTAGGCGAAGCACATGACCCTTGCCAACCGGACTTGGCTTAAATAGAATTCGCTTCGCTTCGTTCAGCATTCTACACGGTATGCGCCGGGAAAGGAGAACCATCGATGTCGGATAAAGCCATTGAGGTTTTACTACAGGAGCGGAGGAGCTTTCCACCGCCCAAGGCGCTCAAGAAGTCGGCCCACGTAAGGAGCGAGCAGGTTTTTGCCAAGGCGCGGAAAGATCCGAAAGCGTTTTGGGTCTCGTCCGCGAAAGAGATCGAATGGTTCAAGCCGTGGAAAAAAGTTCTGGAGTGGGATTCTCCCTGGGCCAAGTGGTTTATCGGCGGAAACATTAAGTTACAACGGCGATTATATATCTTGCTTTCATTTTAGCTAAAGGAGGTAGACGCAAGTTATGGCAGAAGAAAGAAAAGAAGGACTTGAGCTCACCGAAGCTCAGATTGCAGTTCACTGGAAGGAAGAAGAGTACTACCACCCGTCACCGAAGTTTATCGGTCAGGCCAATGCCTCTGATCCGGATATTTTCGAGCGCTTTAGTGAGAAGAATTTCCCTGAATGCTTTAAGGAGTATGCTGATCTGCTCTCCTGGGATGAGTATTGGCACACGACACTTGATACCAGCAACCCCCCTTTCTGGAAGTGGTTTGTCGGTGGAAAGTTAAATGCGTGTTACAACTGTGTGGACAGGCATTTAGAGAAGAATAAAAACAAAGCCGCCTTTATCTGGGTGCCAGAGCTAGAGGATGAGGCTACAGAGACCATCACTTATCAGGAGCTTTATGTAAGAGTGAATGAGTTCGCCGCCCTTCTCAGAGACTTTGGCGGAGTCAAGGCCGGCGATAGGGTAACGTTCCATTTGCCGATGGTGCCGGCACTGCCGGTTTCGATGCTGGCCTGTGCCAGGCTTGGCGTCATCCACTCTCAGGTATTTGGCGGATTCAGTGGCGCGGCCTGCGGCGGCAGAATAGCGGACTCCGGGAGTCATATTCTCGTCACTATGGATGGCTACTACCGAAATGGTGAACTGCTCGATCAAAAAATCAAAGCCGACGAAGCTGTCGAAGTGGCGGCGAAGGATGGCGTTCATGTTGATAAAGTCCTGGTTTGGCGGCGTTATCCCGGAAAGTATTCCTCCCCGACGCCCATGGTGAAGGGTCGGGATTACTTCGTTGATGAATTGCTTAAGAAGTATCGTGGCCAGAGGGTGGATCCCGTATCGATGCCGGCCGAAGCTCCTCTGTTCATGATGTATACCAGCGGTACAACGGCAAAGCCGAAGGGGTGTCAGCATAGCACCGGAGGATATTTGGCCTACGTTGCAGGGACGTCGAAGTATTATCAGGACATTCACCCGGAGGACGTTTATTGGTGCCTCGCCGATATCGGGTGGATCACAGGCCACTCCTACATCGTCTATGGTCCGTTGGCCATTTGTGCCACCAGTGTCATGTATGAAGGCGTGCCCACCTACCCGGATGCCGGGCGGCCCTGGAGGATAGCGGAGCGACTGGGCGTGAACATATTCCACACAGCGCCCACGACAATACGGATGTTGAGAAAAGTCGGCCCTGAGGAGCCCAGGAAGTACCAGTATCATTTCAAACACATGACCACCGTGGGAGAGCCGATAGAGCCGGAGGTGTGGAGATGGTACTACAACGCAGTGGGTAAGGGAGAAGCGATCATCGTGGACACCTGGTGGCAAACCGAAAATGGAGGCTTCCTTGGCAGCACGTTGCCGGCGTTGCAACCGATGAAGCCTGGAAGCTGCGGCCCCAGTGTGCTCGGTATCTATCCAGTAATCTATGATGAGGAACGGAATCAGCTTAACGCTGGGAGTGGTAAGGCGGGCAACATCTGTATTAGGAATCCGTGGCCGGGGGTGTTCCAGACCATATGGGGGGACCCGGAGCGCTTCGTAAAGACCTATTATGAAAAGTATTGCAAAAATAAAGATAGCAAGGATTGGCGCGACTGGCCTTACTTCGCAGGAGATGGCGCCACGCAATCCGCCGATGGATACTTCCGGATTTTAGGGAGGGTGGACGACGTAATAAATGTTGCGGGTCACCGATTGGGCACCAAAGAGCTAGAGGCGGCCGCTCTTACCGTAGAAGAAGTAGCCGAAGCAGCGGTGGTACCGGCGATAGATGAGTTAAGAGGTCGGATCCCTGAGATGTATATTGCGCGCAAACCGGGTTACAACCCCGGCAAGGGAGTAGAAGAAAAGGTTAAAGACGCGATTGACAAACTCATCGGTAAATTCGCCCGTCCGCGAAACGTTTGGCTTGTTCCTGACATGCCCAAGACCCGTTCGGGAAAGATCATGCGTCGGGTCATTGCCGCTGTCTCTAACTTCATGGATGTGGGCGATGTCACGACGCTGGCCAAC
>JBGQBP010000131.1:0-10643 GCA_041494945.1 Binatia bacterium
ACCCGTGCTAAAGTATTGAAATATAATCACGCGAGGGTGGCGGAATTGGTAGACGCGCTAGTTTGAGGGGCTAGTGCCAGAAATGGCGTAGGGGTTCAAATCCCCTTCCTCGCACCATAGTCCTCGCTTCGCGAGGAATCTCAGATCTCAAATTTCAGATCTCAGATTTGTAGGGAAGAGTCCACCAATCCCGCTTGAAAATCCCTGCCGAACAGCTCCCGAACGATTGTTTTCTCGTTGACAAACCGGCCGCCCATGTGTCTGTAATCGCCTGAGCCATGCAGCGGCGCGCGCTTTTTCCCCGAGTGATGATGGCGATCGACGCCATCGTCGTGGCGACGGCCTTCGTGCTGTCGTACTATCTGCGTAAATTCCTGCCCGCAAGTCTTCGCCTCATGGGGCTCGGCCCCATCGACCATTATCTCTGGATACTTCTCGCGACGATTCCCATCTGGTGGCTGCTCCTGTTCCTGAACGGCGCGTACCGGCCCCGGGTGGAAAGCCCCGCCACGATTATTCGCCTCGCTCTCAAAGTCGGCGCCGGCGGCCTGCTGATTCTGGGCCTCCTTTTGTTCCTCATCAAATTCGAAACTTTCAACCGAAGCCTGCTCGTGCTTTTCGTTTTCGTCGAGACCGGAATGCTGATCGCCACGCGCTTGGCCGTCTCGTCCTGGCTGGCGCTCCGCAGGCGAGCGGGAAAATCCACGCGCCACGCGCTGATCGTCACCGCCGACGACCCGGATTCCCGGCTCCAGACTTCCCTCCTGCTCGAAGGCATGCAACGCAACCACGCGGAGGGAGTCGTGCCGATCGGCTTTTTATCGGTGGGGCCGTCGGGGCAACATGCGGCGGCGGTCGGCTTGCCGATTCAAGGGACGGTCGAAGAATTGCCCGATCTGCTCCATCAAGAGGTAGTGGACGAGGTGTACTTCGTGCTGCCGCCTTCCATGCTGGACCAGATCAGCGATTACTTAAAAGTGTGCGAAGAGATGGGCGTGGAAGGAAAAGTCCTGGCCCAGCTCTACCGCCCGGCGCTGGCGCGTCCCTACCTGGAAGAATCTTTCGAGCTGCCCTTTTTCTGTTTTTCGCCGACGCCCCTCTACGTCGGGCGGCGATATATCAAGGCCGTGACCGACTTCGCGGGCGCGCTCGCCCTCTTGACGCTGCTCGCCCTGCCGATGACCTTCGTCGCGCTGCTAATAAAACTTTGCTCGCGCGGCTCCGTTCTATTCCGGCAGGAGCGCGGCGGCCTGCATGGCCGGCGCTTCGCGATGTACAAATTCCGCACGATGGTGCCGGACGCCGACCGGCTGCAAGGCGAGCTGGCCCACCGAAACCAGATGTCCGGTCCGGTCTTCAAGCTGGCAAACGACCCGCGCGTCACGCGCTGGGGCAAATGGCTCAGGCGCGCGAGCCTCGACGAGCTGCCGCAATTGCTGAACGTCCTCAAAGGCGACATGAGCCTGGTCGGCCCGCGCCCGCTTCCGCTGGCGGAGACGGCGCAAATCAAAGGACCGCTGCGCCGCCGCTTTTCGATGAAGCCCGGCATGACCGGCCTCTGGCAGTCGAGCGGAAGAAGCAGCGTGGATTTTGCCGATTGGATGCGGCTCGATCTCGAATACGTGGACAACTGGTCGCTCCGGTTGGACCTCAAGATTCTTTTCAAGACGGTCGCCGCCGTGCTCTCGGGAAAAGGCGCACATTGAATTCGCTCGCTTGCAAGCAACCGGAACCGCTGCTAAGAACCGGCCATCATGCGGCGCGGGGCGCGGGAAAAATGGTAAGCAAGGAGATCTGGCCGAATTTTTTCATCGTCGGTGCGCCCCGGGCGGGAACGACTTCTCTCTACGAGCACTTGAGACGGACGCCGGGGGTTTACCTGTCTCCGGTGAAAGAACCGAAATATTTCTGCACCGAGGATGAATTTGGAATGTCCGCGCCGGCGCCGATTTGGAGCCAAAAGGAATATCTCAAGCTCTTCAAAGGCGTGAAAGATGAAAGAGCGGTCGGCGAGGCCAGTCCTCAGTACTTGCGCGATCCCGGCGCTCCCGGCTCGATCCATGAGGCCGTGCCGGACGCGCGCATCGTCATCAGTTTGCGCGATCCCGTCGAGCGGGCGTTTTCGCATTATTTACTCCATGCGCGCATGGGCATACAGCCGTTGCCGCTGAGCGCGGCGCTCCAGCTCGACGTTTATGTGCGCGGCGGGTTCTATGCCGGGCCGGTTCAAAGATACTTGGACCTCTTCGGGTCGCGCCGGGTAAAGATTTTAATTTTCGAGGAATTCGTTCGCGATACCAGGGAAAGCGTGCGCGAGGTATTGGAATTTCTCGGCGTCGACGCCGAGCCTCCCGCCTCGATAGCGGAGGCGCACAACGCCTTTGCGCAACCTCGGGGAACCTGGGCGGGAACGATCTACCGGAATCCTTCGTTGCGCGCGTCGTGGCGCGCTTTGTTCTCCGACCGGTTCCGCAGGAGCGTGCGGGAAAAGATCCTTTTAAAAAAACAGCTCAAGCCGGCCCTGCCCGAAGGGAGCAGAAAACTTCTGGAAAAAATCTACCGAGACGACGTCTTGAAGTTGGAGGTGATCCTCGGGCGTGCACTGCCCTGGTTTCACCGCGGGAATCTGTCGGCATGAATATCAGCCTGCCGTTCATCGACGTCGTCGTTTGCACCTTTAACCGGGCTTCGATGCTCGAAGGAATCGTCTCGTCCTTGATGGCCCAAACCTATCCCGCCGAGCGTTATCTCGTGACGGTCGTAGACGACGGCTCCGCGGACGAGACCTGGACGAAGCTTCGGCAAATGGCCGCGAGTCAAAGCCGGCTGCGGCCTCTGCGGATCGCGCACGCCGGACTCAGCGCGGCGCGCAATTGCGGCTGGCGCAGCGCCCGCGGCGATATCGTGGCATTCACCGACGACGATTGCGTGGCGGACCGCGGCTGGCTCGCGGCGGTGGCGCGCGCGTTCGCGGACCATCCCGAAGCTTTGGGAGCGGTCGGCAAAACGGACACAGTTCCCGAGCGCGTCACGCCGCTGACGCATCAGGTCGTCGTCTCGCGTCCGAACACGATCTATCACGGCTGCAACATGGCCTACCGAAAAGAGGTCCTGTCGGCGGTGGGCGGTTTCGACGAAGGCGCGCATTACGCCGAGGACAGCCAGTTCGCCGCCGCCGTCCTCACACGCGGACCGATTGTCTTTTCGCCGGAAATCGTCATCGTCCATCCTCCCAGGCCGCGCGTCTTTCTCGATCGAGAGCGCTGGACGCAGCGGCTGGAAGGAGCGCTGCGTTTGTATTGCCGATATCCGGCTTTCTACCGGCGCACCCGGGGGGCGAATTTTCTCACGGTCGTCCTGCTGAAATGGGTTTTGGGAGCGACGGTTAAAAATATTCTGATCGAGCTCCCGTGGCTCTTCCGAAATCCGGCGCTCTATTGCAGATTTTTCGTTCGTTTCCTGCGAGAGCGGCTGACGCTGCTGGCAATGCTTCCCGCTTTCTGGCGCGCGCACCGGAGTTGGGTGAAAGGCTTGCAGGCCGCCGATCCGGAGGAGCGGGTGAATTCCGTCGGAGCATCGAAATGAACGCGCGCGGAGAGGCGCCGGCCGACGCGGTTCGACTGCTGGGCGTGGAGGTCCACCGCCTCACGCTGGAGCGGCTGAAAAGCGCCGTCGCCGCGGCGGTTCAAAACCACAAACCGCGCATCATCGCCAATCACAACCTGCACAGCGTTTATCTCTACCACCACGATGCGGCGGTCCGCGCATTCTACGCCCGCGCCGAGCTCGTTCACATCGACGGCATGAGCTTGATTTTGCTCGGCAGGTTGCTCGGCTTGCCTTTGAGACGAAAAAATCGGCGGACGCCGCTCGACTGGATCCGGCCGTTGTGCGCGGAGGCGGCGCGGCGCCGCTGGCGGATTTTTTATCTCGGCTCGCGGCCGGGCGTGGCGGCAAAAGGCGCGGATATCCTGCGCGAAGAATTTCCCGGTCTGCTGATCGAAACCGCGCAGGGGCATTTCGACATGCGGCCGGACGGCGGCGCGAACCGCGCCGTGGTGGAAACGATTAACCGCTTTCATCCTAACTTGTTGCTCGTCGGCATGGGAATGCCCCGGCAAGAGCACTGGATTCTGCAGAATGGGGAGCAGATTCATGCCGACGCCATTTTCAACGTGGGCTCGTTGATGGATTACATTGCCGGCGCCGCGCCGACGCCTCCTCGATGGTTGGGGCCGCTCGGATTGGAATGGTTGTTCCGGCTGGCGAGCGATCCCGCCCGCTTGTGGAAGCGTTACCTGGTGGAGCCCTGGTTTGTCTTGGGCGTTTTTCTTACCGAGCGCGCGGGACGGACCCGCGCGACCGGTGGATAGACGGCGCGGAAAAATTCCTATGCCGCTTCGCATCGGTTACTATACGCCGACTCCCGCAGGCATGGGAGGCAAAGAAAGACACCTCCTTGCCCTCATCGACCACTTTCGCGCCGGCCATCATATCAGCGTCTTCTGCGACCCGGCCGACGCCGGCAATCTCTTTCACGCGGAGCTGGGCGCGCGGGGTCTCAGAGCGGAGATCATCGATGGCCGCGTGATAGAAAAGAAAGGAACGCTGCTGCCGTCGGCGAAGAATCTTCCGCTGATTCTGCGGGCGCGCGGCGTCCTGGCGGCCGCGCGGTTGGACGTGATTCACTTCCATGGCGGACGGCTGGGATTCATGTACGGTCCAATCGTGGCGAGCTGGCTCGCCGGTATCCCGCGGCGCATCCTAACGGCCCACAGCCTCGTCGAAGAGCGTTCACCCGTCCAGCGCTGGATCGAGGGCCGCCTGCTCCGCCGCGTCGAAGCTATAGTCGCGATCTCCGACGCAGTCAAAGAAGATCTGGTGAGCAAGAAAGCCGCCATGAGAGAAAAAGTAATTGTGATTCCGAACGGCATCGACGCCGCGGAATTTCAAATTTCAGCAGAAGCGCAGAGCGAGGCGAGGTCGGCCCTGGGATTGCCGGACGAAAGTCCCGTGGTCGGGATGGTGGGCCGCCTGGATCAAGCGAAGGGCGCGGACATTTTGATTCGAGCGGCGGCGGTGATTCGGCGGCAAGTACCGCAACTCAGAGTCGTTCTGATCGGCGCGGGACCGGCGGAGAACGAGATCAAAAGACTCGCGCGCGAGCACGCGGTCTCCGACATCGTGCATTTCGCCGGCTATCGAAGAGACGCGCGGCAATTGATGCACGCCCTGGACCTGCTGGTGCTCGCTTCGCGGCAGGAAGGGCAATCTTTCAGCATGCTGGAAGCCATGGCCTGCGGCAAAGCCGTCGTCGCGGCGAACGTCGGCGGTATTCCCGGCGTGCTCCTGGACGGCGTCACGGGACTTCTCTTTCCTTCGGAAGATGTCGCCGCGCTCGCCGGAGCCGCCGTGAAGCTGCTCGCCGATCCAAAAAAGCGATCTGAAATGGGACGCGCCGGCAGGCGCCGGGTCGAGAGGGACTTTTCGCAAGCTGAAATGTTGGAGCGAACCGCAGCGCTGTATTCGGCGCGCCGCGAGACTTCACGACTCACGCCGAAGCCGGGCGAGCCGTCATGAAACCGCAGGACACCGATCGTCTCCCTCCCGCCGTCGTGTTGGGCGGCGGCCAAAATGGCCTCCGCGCCTACAGGAGCCTCGGCCGCAAGGGTGTCAAGGTCATCGCCGTTTGCGCGAACGCGGGCGACGCCGCTCTGCTGTCGAAATTCTGCGTGCCGGCGATTGCGCCGTGCGATCCGGCCGAAGACGAGATCGGCTACATCGACTTCCTCATGAAGCTCCCGTCGCTGGGGTCTTCGACGCCTGTCCTCATACCGGCGAGCGAGACTGAAGACCGAATCGTCTCGCGCCATCGCGAGCGGCTCGAAATGCGGTTTCGTCTCGAAAAATTCGCCGGGACGCCACTCCTCCGCCGCTTCGCTTTCGACGATCCGACGCCGCTCATCTTCAAGTGCGCCCGGTATTTCCTGGGTCCTCGCATAAAGCCCGAGCGGCTCCCGAATATAAAGATGGGAGCGCGCCGCCGGGCGATTCGGGCCGGCTACTACACCGGCCTGCTTCACGTATGGCGTCTGCTCCGGCGGCGTCGAGCAAGCCGCGGGCTTTTGATTTTAATGTATCACAGCATTGGCCGGTCGGATCTGCTCCGGCCAGGGATCTGTGTCTCCGAGAAAAATTTCGACCGGCAGCTAAAATATCTGACCCGGCATTTTACGATTTTGTCTCTGAAGAGCGCCGTCGAGACGATACGTCGCGGAGAGCCGCTGCCCGATAACGCCGTGGCGCTCACCTTCGACGACGGCTTTCGCGACAACTACGAAACCGCTTTCCCGCTGCTCAAAAAATATCGCTGTCCCGCGACCCTCTTCGTAGCGACCGAGCCGATCGCGCGACGGCACACGCTTTGGCCCAACCAGTTGTTTATCTGGTTCAAGAAGACCAGGGCGAAACAAATTGAATTCTTCTGCGGTGAATCGCGCGCGGCTCGACCGGCTGTCTTCGATCTGAGAACCGAGAAACAACGCCGCATCGCTCTCGATGCGGTCGAGGCGGCGCTCTGCCGCATGGCGCCGCCGGAGAGAGAACGGAAGATGCGCGAGGTGGCGGATAAATTGGGCTTCGCGCCGGACGCCGATCCGTCCGATTTTCCGCCGATGCTTACGTGGGAGCAACTGCGCGAGATGGCCGGCGGAGGCGTTACGATCGGCAGCCACACCCTCACTCACGCCGCCCTGCCGGCGTTGAGCCGCGACGATGCTCTGCGCGAGTTGGCGGAGTCCAAAGCGCTTCTGGAATCGCAGCTCGGCCGCCCGGTTAAGCTTTTCGCCTATCCCTTCGGCGGATTGGAACACTTCAACGCGGAGATTCAGAATCTTGCGGGCGAAGCCCGATATGAAGCGGCCTGCACGACGATTCAAGGAATCAATCGATCGGGAACCAACCCGCTGGCGCTGCTGCGCATAAGCGTCCAGGACGACCCTCCCGCCGTGTTTGCCTTCAAACTGTCGCGCTTTCTCTGAACATGCTCGACAAGCTCGCCCGTCTATTCAAAACCTCCGCGATCTACACGCTCGGCAGCGTGCTGACGCGGGCGGCGTCGTTGATCAGCTTGCCCGTGCTCACGCGCTACCTTGCTCCCGAAGAATACGGCATTCTGCCGGTCGTCGCATCCGTAATGGGAAGTTTGCAGTTCGCCTACATCATGGGGCTCAGGGCCTCTTCCACCCGACACTATTACGATCATGATTCCGAGGCGGCGCGGAAAATTTATTTCAGCTCGCTGCTGTTTTTCTACACCGGTCTGGCGGCGCTGCTGTCGCTTTTCCTGATGTTTTTCGGCGCGCGCCTGCTCGCGCCCCTGCTCACGCGCGCGGTTCCTTTCTATCCTTTCATCGCCGTCGCTTTGGGAAGTCTCTTCCTCCAGGTACTCGGCGTGCTGCCCAACACGCTCATGCGCGTCAGAGAACAAGCGACGCTCTACATCGCCATCGACGTCGTCAAGGCGATGCTGGCTACGGCGCTCTCGCTCCTCTTCGTCGTGGCCGGCGGCATGGGAGCGCTGGGACCGTTGCTCGCCTCGCTTTTGACCTCGTCGATATCCGCCGCTTACCTCTTATATTATCTTCGTCCTTATCTCGGTTTTAATTTCCGCTGGGCGCCGGTTCGGGATTCTCTCTCTTTCGGCGTTCCCACGATGTCGGAGCGCGTGTGCTCGTGGGTATTGGTCGGCTCGGACCGTCTGTTCCTGCTCCACTACGTCTCTCTCGCCGCAGCCGGCATCTATTCCGTGAGTCACTCGGTGGGGATGATGGTTCAAGTCATCGGCGCTTCGATCAACTTCGCCTGGTCGCCTTTTTTCTACGCGACGGCCAGAGATGAAGACGACATGGAAGCGCGCCGGCTCATCGCCTCCGCCGCGACATACTTTACATTGGCGATCGTCTGCTGCGCGCTTGCGCTCGCCACGTTTGCCCGCGAAGTTTTCCACGTTCTCGCGCCGGCCCGATACCTTGCCGGACTTTCCCTGGTGCCGTGGCTCGTTTTTGGATCGATCTTCGAGGCACTCTACGATATCCCGAGCCGCGGTCTTTACCTGATGAAGCGAACCGGGGTCTTGCCGCTCATCATGCTGGCGGCGGCGACGGCGAGCGCGGCGCTCAATTTTGTCTTGATTCCGCGTTGGGGGATGATGGGAGCGGCATGGGCGGGCGTTCTCGGATACGCGGTGAGATTGTTGCTGACGCTTCGCGCGGCGCAGCGGGTCTATGCCGTGCCCTATGAATACGGCCGGATCGGGAAGATTTTTGCGGCGGCGGGAATGGTTTACTTCGCGTCGGTCCGGCTCTCGCCCGAAACGTTCTTTTCGGGTCTCGTCGTCAAAGCCGCCGTGCTGGCGGTTTTTCCTCTGGTTCTTTACGCGACGGGATTTTTCTCAGCCGCCGAGCTTCGCCGCATCCGCGAAGCCGCGATCGCCATGTGGCGGAAAAAAAGATTTACGATCGGAGAGTGAAGCGCTATTTACGCGCTTGATTTTTTTGTGCTCGCGGCGCGGAAGCTTCCGGCATTTTGAAGCCGTACGCTTCCCACTTTTGCAGGACTTTTTTCCGCACTTCTTCCGGCCAGAGATTTTCGAAGCTGGCTTTTATCGGAATCGATTCCGCCGGCCAGTCTTTGGGCCAGGTGCAATCGAAGATAACGCCGGCGGCGTCGCCGAGCAGGCGCTCTTTGGGCGGCAGGAAAGGAAGCAGCACGGGAAATCCGGGAATGTGGTTGACCGGGTGGATGCCGTTCACCGGATGGCATTTCGTCGCGATGGCGTGCAGCACTTCGTCGGTGTTGGTCGGATCGACGTCCGCATCGACGACGACGATATAATAGGTGAAGAGACCGGGCTTGGTCGCCCAAATCGCATGTGCGACGCGCTTGGCAAAATTGATGAACGGGATCTCGGTCGATACCACTACCAAGTGGCCCACGCCGAACGGAGGAAAATAAACTCCTTTGACGGGGAGCCCCAGTTTTTTAAGTTCCGAGTAGACTTCCGCGCCTTTGATGAGCGCGGTCACGATCTGCGATTCGTGGATCGGCATCCCCATGTTGGAAAAAGTCAGAATCGGATCGTTGCGATACGTGATCGCGTTGACGCGAAAGATAGGCTTGGGCGAGGATTTCCCCGCTTCGTAGCCCATGTATTCGCCGAAAGGGCCTTCACTTTTCCGCTCGTGCGGCAGCACTTCGCCCTCGAGAACGATCTCCGCGCCGGCGGGGACTTCGAGATCCAAGGTCTCGCACTTGACCAATTGAATCGGCTCGCCTTGAAGTCCGCCGGCGATATCGACCTCGTCGACGTAGGGTGGAAGCTGCACGCAGCTCACGATCGGCGCCAGCGGCTGCGCGCCGATCGCGACCGCAGCGGGCATCGGCTGATTTTTCGCTTCGTATTTTTGATACATCTGGCCGATGTGTTGCTGCAGCGGAAAGAGACAGCCCATCGTATTCCGGTCGTGGATCATCAGGCGATACATTCCCCAATTCACCCACGAGCTGTCGGGATCTTTGGTGACGACCGTGTGCCACGTGCCGATGTAGCGGCCGCCGTCGCCGCCGTGGATCAGCGGCGCGGCGAACTTGAGCAGATCGACGTCTTTGCCGCGAACGATATTTTCCTTGCACGGGCCGCTCTTCACCGTGACGGGCTTGATCGGTTTTTCTTTGCGCTCGAGATAGTAATGCATGATCTCCTGCGGCGTCGCGTCGGGCGGTAGCCCGAAAGCGAGAGCGATGCGCGCATAGAGGGAATGGCCCGGCACCCGGCTCGGACCGAGCGAAGCGCCGAGCGCGCGAAATCCTTTGGAGTGGTCTTTGACTTTCTCGAACAGCGCCGCCGGCGCGCCGGTGTCGTAGCAATGGCGGATGATCGCTCCCATCTCGAGGTTCCAATCGACCTCTTCGCCGACGCGCGTGAGCTCGCCGTGCGACTCCAGCAGTTTGATGAAATCTCTCAAATCCTTCAGCGCCATAACGCAAGTTTGTGACAGAAGAGCTTTGGCTTGTCAAACTATGAAATTCGTGTTCGTGCCACTTCGAAGTGGCCCTTCGCAAGTTTCGTGCTCGTGTTTTTCGGCCGAGCACGAGCCACGAGCACGGTTCTAACTTTTCAACTCTGGACAAAAGGCACCGAGATGGATTAGATACTTGGGCTTAAAGGGGGCTATCTTATGGCGGAGACAAGCAGGCAAGCCGGCGCGCGCGGTTCCGAATCGGGCGCTTATTTAGGTCCCGGAACCAAAGTGAGCGGCAGGCTCATGTTCGAAGGACCGACGACTATCGAAGGCGAGATCGATGGCGAGATTTTGGTGCACGGCAACGTGACGATCGGAGAGAATGCGACCATCAAAGGAAAGATCAGCGCGACTTCCGCCGTGATCCGCGGCAAGGTCACCGCCGACGTTCAAGCGGACAAGAAAATCGAAATCCAGCCACCGGGGATTGTCATCGGAGATCTTTTCACGCAGAGCCTCGTGATCGGCGACGGCGCGGTCCTCGAAGGCCATTGCAACATGAGAAAGGAAAAGGAAGGAAAGGTTTTGCCGCTGCTGCGCCAGGACATCGGCAGCCGCAAG
>JBGQBP010000132.1:0-10604 GCA_041494945.1 Binatia bacterium
GCGGAGATGTACCTCGCCGCGGGCGCGAATTTCGTCATCCCCGACTTTGTTGCGGTGCAGGACGCGGGCGGCAGTCTCATGACGATGGCCCAGCAGGTGCGCCGCGCGGTCGCCTGGGTTTACAAGAACGCCGCGAGCTTCGGCGGCGATCCCAAACGCCTTTATCTCATGGGTCACTCTTCGGGCGCGCATCTCGGCGGCACCATCGTCATCACCGACTGGCAAAAAGACTTCGGACTACCGCCGGACATTCTCAAAGGCGCGCTGCTCGTCAGCGGCATGTACGACTTGAAGCCGGTCAGGATTTCCAAGCGGAGCAAGTACGTGAATTTCGACGACGCGATCGAAGCGGCGCTCAGCACGCAGTGCCATATCGACAAGATCGTCACGCCGCTCATCATCGCGCACGGCACGCTGGAGTCGCCGGAGTTCCAGCGCCAATCGCGCGAGTTCGCCGCGGCGGTGAAGGCGGCGGGCAAGCCGGTCGAATTTTTTGTCGGTGAAGGCTTCAACCACTTCGAGATGCAGGAGACGATGGGAAACCCGTTCGGCCTCGGCGGCCGCGCCGCGCTCCGAATGATGAAATTAAAGATCGGCGAGACGTGAGCGAAATGACAACGAAGGTGAGCACCCGTTTTCGCGAGCTTCTAAAGCGGCCCGAGCTTCTCGTGATGCCCGGCGGCTTCAGCCCGCTGCACGCGCGGATGTCCAAAGCGCTGGGCTACGAGGCGTTTTTCATGGCCGGCTCGCAGATCGCCGCGTATCTTTACGGGTATCCCGATGTCGGATTGATCGGACTCGCTGAAATGGTCGAAGCGGCGCGGCGGCTGGCCGCGGGCTCAAACATCGCGATCTTCGCCGACGCTGACACCGGCTACGGCAACGCCGTCAACGTTTACCACACGGTGCAGCAATATATTCGCGCGGGCGCCGCGGGGCTCCACATCGAGGATCAGGAGGCGCCGAAAAAATCAGGCACCTTCGCCGGCCGGCGCTGCATTTCCGTCGAAGAGGCGATCGGCAAATACAAGGCCGCCGTCGCGGCGAAGAACGAGCTCGACCCGGATTTCGTGATCGTCGCGCGCTGCGATTCGATCGGTTCGGAGCACGGCAGCTTCGAGAGCGCGATGGAGCGCTCGGTGGCCTACGTGGAAGAAGCCGGGGTGGACGCGGTCTGGGTGAACACGCTGCGTTCGCGCGAGGAGATCAAAGAAGCGTGCAAAAAAATTCCCGCGCCGGTGATCGCGCCTTACTATGGCCCGCCGCCTTCACCGACATTGGAAGAATTCCAAACTCTCGGCGCGTCCGCGGTTCTTTTCCCGAGCCTCACGACGGCCCACGGTCTTCAGGCCACGTGGGAGCTGATGCACGAATTCAAAGAGCGCGGTCCCGCGGCGTTGGAAGAATGGAACGCGCGGGCGCAGAAGAGTAAATGGGGCGTCGTCCCGCGCGCTCAGGAGCCGCTGCTCGATACGAATAAAATCCGCAAGCTCGAAGAAGAATTCATCCCCGAGTCTCTCCAGCGCGACTACGAGAAGACGTTTGGACACAAGAAACATTAAATTCAGGTTCTCTCGGCTAGGCTAAACCACGTCCTTCATGACAATAGGCTGCCTGACAACGCGGGGTGCGAAAGGCATCTCTCGCGGCAATTTTTTGGCGTTGTGGTTTTATTCTAGCTGGAAACGAAAAGTCAGCGGAAGCTTTTCTACTTTACGCGTGCTGTCGATTGCAGGCGGGCGCTTGCCGCGTCAGGGGACGATCGGCCGCGGCTCTTCCCGGGGAATCACGACGATCCCGCTCTTGGTTGCAAAGTAGCTCTCGCGGTCTTTTTCGCTATTGTAGCCGATCTCCGTTCCCGGCGGGATGTAGACGTTCTTATCCAGGATGACCCGCCTCAGCCGGCAACCCCTGCCGATCTCGACGCGGTTCATGATGATCGCGTCTTCGATCGTCGAGTAGCTGTGGATGAAGACGTTGCGGCCGATGATCGAGTTGCGCACGAGGCTGCCGGTGACGATAGTCCCTTCCGCGACGATGGAATTTATAGCCATGCCGCGCCGCCCTTCTTCGTCGAAGACAAATTTCGCCGGCGGGTCGCTGTAGCTGACGGTGCGGATCGGCCAACTGCGATTGTAAAGGTTCAGAGAAGGGTCCACGTCGCGCAGCTCCATGTTGGCCTCGTAGTACGCCTCGACCGTCCCGATGTCGCGCCAGTAGCTCGGCTCCTCCCCTTTGGCCGAGATCGGGATGCGGTTGGTCCTAAAATCATAGGCGAGAATCTTTTTCTCCGCCTTCAGTAGTTCAGGGATGATATCGAGGCCGAAGTCGTGGCTGCTCTGGGCCTTGGGCGCGTCGTTCTCCAGCGCTTGCAAAAGAAGCTTGGTCTCGAAGATATAATTGCCCATGGAGACCAGCGCCCACTCCGGCTCTCCCGGAATCGGCTTCGGCCGCGCGGGTTTTTCCTCGAAGCCCACAATGCGCCATTCGTTGTCCACTTCCATCACGCCGAACTGCGAGGCCTCTTCGATCCTGACCGGCAATGCCGCGACGGTCACCTCCGCGTTTTTTTGCCAATGGTGTTCCGCCATCTGGCGGATGTTCATCTTATAGACGTGATCGGCGCCGAAGACGGCGACGGCCTTGGGGTTGGGCCGCTTGAGCAGGTGGACGTTTTGATAGACGGCGTCGGCAGTTCCGCGGTACCAGTCCACGCCCGAGCGCATCTGCGCCGGCACCGGCGTGACGAAGTAATCGCGCAGCAGGCTGCCGACCTGCCATCCTTCCTGGAGATGCTCCATGAGAGATTGGGCTTTGAATTGAGTGAGGACGTAAATCGAATAGATCCCGGAGTTGACGAAGTTGGAGAGGACGAAGTCGATAATGCGATATTTGCCGCCGAAGGGGACCGCGGGCTTGGCGCGGTCTCGCGTCAATGGGTAGAGCCGTTTGCCGCGGCCCCCGGCCATGACCATGCCGAGTATTTCCACGTTTTCTCCCGATTCAAACTATATCGTCGGACCGACGGCGAGTCAATTTAGCGCAGGTCGTATTCGGGTTTGAGGGGCGCCCTTACGCCGGAACTCTCCCGTACAGCTCGCCCAATTTTGCGAGCTTTGCGCCGAGCGACGGAGGAACCTGCTCGGGAACGAACCGCCACGCCCAATTCCCCTCGGTCGTCGCCGGCCGGTTCATCCGCGCCTCCTGGCCGAGACCGAGCAGGTCCTGCATCGGCACGATCGCCGTGTCGGCGACCGACATGAAGCAGAGCCGCGTGAGCTCCCAGTGAACGTCTTCCGCCGAGACCTTGTGGCCGACGTAGGCGGAAAACCGCTCGCGCTCCGCGGCGCCGGCCTCGCTTAGAAACCAGCCCTTCACCGTGTTGTTGTCGTGGGTTCCCGTATAGACGACGGAATTTTTTTCGTGATTGTGAAGCGCGTAGGGGTTGCCCGCCATGTCCTCCCCGAACGCGAACAGGAGCAGCTTCATTCCCGCAAAGTCGAAGCGCTTCATCACCGCCCGGACATCCGGGGTAATCAGGCCGAGATCTTCGACGAAGATAAGTGTGCCGGGAAATTTGCGCAGGAGAGTGGCAAAAAAATCGTCCGACGCCGCCTTGACCCATTTCCCATTCTTCGCCGTCCGCTCGCCGGCCGGCACTTCCCAGTAGGCGACGAAGCCGCGGAAGTGATCCAGCCGGACTCGATCGAAGCAGGCGAGATTGTGGCGCAGCCGCTTGAACCACCAGGCATAATTCGTATCCTTCAGCGCGTCCCAGCGGTAAACCGGATTGCCCCAGAGCTGACCGGTCGCGCTGAAATAATCCGGCGGCACTCCCGCTACCGCCGTTGGACGCTTTTCTTGATCGAGCTTGAAGAGCTGCGGATTTGCCCAGACATCGGCGCTATCCCCGCTCACGTAGATCGGCATGTCGCCGATAAAAAGAATTTTCTTGCCGTTCGCGTGCTCTTTAAGCGCGGTCCACTGTTTAAAAAAGAGATACTGGAGCCATTGTTCCTTCTTTATCGGCTCGCGACATTTTTTTTTCCATTGCCCGAGCGTGCTCTTCTCCCGGTCTCTCAGCGCCGCCGGCCAATCCGTCCAGGGCGCGCCTTGAAAGTGGGCCTTCAAGGCGACAAATAAACTGTAGTCGTCCAGCCACCCAGCGTGCTGGTCGCAAAACTTTTCGAACCCGCCGTCCGCCCCGCCGCGGCTTTGATAGCGCTCAAACGCCTTGTCGAGCAGCCGCGCCTTGTACGCCGTGACGGTTTTGTATTCGACCCGGTCGCCCGGAAAGGGCGCATGCTCTTCGAGGTCCTCCGGCTTGAGCAGTTCCTCCCGAAGAAGCAGCTCGGGGCTGATGAGAAGTGGATTGCCCGCGAATGCGGAGTGACTGTCGTACGGGGAGTTTCCGTGCGCGGAGCTGGTGGCGGTGAGCGGCAGGATTTGCCAATAAGTCTGGCGCGCTTGGGCAAGAAAGTCCGCAAAGCGGTAGGCCCCCGGCCCGAAATCGCCGATCCCGAAAGGTGAAGGGAGGGAGGTGATGTGGAGTAGAATGCCGCTCGCTCGGCTCATTGCTTCTATAATCCTTCGGTGTCCTAAAGTCCAAAAAAATATACGCCCTTTTCTTTCCTCTCTCTAGAGGTTGAGAGTGCGGTCGGGAGAAAAGCGCGCCGGGAGAATGAAAAATAGGTGCTTGCGCGGAATTCGAAATCGGTGTAGCAGCTAGCAGGCGCATGGTTGCCGCTAGGCCGGTTATTAAAATTAATAAGGAGGGCATGATGACGACACGAAGAGTACGGAGTTCAGGGCTCGCGGTTCTTCTTTTGTTATTCTTTGCCGCCTCGATTTCGGCTCAAGATTCCTTCTACAAAGGCAAGTCGGTGCGCATCATCGTCGGCGCCGCCGCAGGCGGCGGCTACGACACTTATTCGAGAACGATCGCCCGGCACATGGGAAAGCACCTGTCCGGGAATCCCACGTTTGTGGTGGAAAACATGCCGGGGGCCGGATTCCTTATCTCTGCAAATCACATGTATAGGGTGGCTAAGCCCGATGGACTCACCATCGGCCATTTCATCGGCGGCCTCTTCCTGCAGCAGTTCCTGGGGAAGCCCGGCGTGGAGTTTGAGTCGGTCAAGTTCGGATTCGTCGGCGCCCCCGGTCAGGACAACTACGTGATGGGCATCTCCAAGTCGCTCGGCATCACCAGCATAGAGCAATGGTTAAGCTCAAAGACGGTCGTCAAGCTGGGCGGCGTCGGCGCGGGCTCGGCGACGGACGACATACCGAAGATCCTCAAGGAAGCGATCGGTTTACCTCTCCAGCTTGTTTCCGGTTATTCGGGCACCGCCACTGTGAAGCTCGCGTTCAACAGCGGCGAGGTCCAGGGGGTTTGCAATTCCTGGGAGTCCTTTAAAGCGACCTGGCGCAACGAGTTGGAATCGGGCAACCTTCTTGTCGTCTTGCAGCACGTTCCCAAGGCTCACCCCGATCTTCCTAAAGTCCCGCTGGATATCAACTACGCGAAGTCAGAGGAAGGACGGAAGCTGATCCGCGCCGTCGTACACACCGTCGGGCCGACTGCCCGTCCTTACGTTGTGCCGCCCGGCACGCCGAAAGATCGGATTGAGATCCTGCGCAAAGCGTTTATGGACACCATGAAAGACCCGGAATTTCTGGCCGACGCGGAGAAGGCCAAGCTGGATATCAATCCATTGGACGGCGCGACGCTGGAGCGGAGCGTCAGAGAAGTTTTCAACGTCGATGCGTCGTTGATCCCGCGGTTGAAGGAACTTCTAAAATGACCGCCCCGGTCATCCTGAACGAAGTGAAGGATCTCGGCCTCGCGCCGCCGGTTTGAAGCCGCTGCGTTTTCATGTTATAGGTTTTGGCAGAGGTTGTTATGAAAGAAGGCATCCATCCTGAATACAAACCGGCAAAGATCGTCTGCGCCTGCGGTCACGTGGTCGAGACGCGATCCACGGTGTCCAGCATCCACGTGGAGATCTGCTCGGATTGCCACCCTTTCTACACGGGCAAACAGAAATTCGTCGACTCGGCCGGCCGGGTAGAAAAGTTCAGACGGAAATATGGGATCAAGAACACTGCGCCCGGTGGAGGTTCTTGAGACTGAATGTGATTTCTTAGCGAACTGGATTGTAGAAAGGGCAAAGGGCAAGATTCCCCCTTTGCCCTTTTTTATTTTTGCTGTAACGGTTAAGCCATGCTCGATAAACTTGAGGAAGTCGAAAAGCGCTACACGCAGTTGGAAAGTATTCTGAGCGATCCTTCGATCGTGGGCAAGCAGAGGGAGTATTCCAAGGCCGCCAAGGAGCGCGCGGATCTGGAAGAGCTGGTCACCTGTTATCGGGACTGGAAGAAGACCGAACGGGAGATCCTGTTGAACCGGGAGCTGCTGGAGGAAAACGAAGAGGCCATGCGCGAGCTGGCCAAAGAGGAGCTGGCGCAGCTCCGTGAGCGCAAAGAGCAGCTCGAAGAACGCCTCAAGTACCTGCTGGTGCCGAAAGATCCCAACGACAACAAAAACGTCATCTTCGAAATCAGGGCCGGGACGGGCGGCGACGAGGCGGCGCTTTTCGCCGCGACTCTCTCCCGCATGTATACGCGCTATGCCGAAAATAGAGGCTGGCGGGTCGAAGTGATGAGCTCCAACCCGACGGGAATCGGCGGCCTAAAAGAAATTATCTTGCTGGTAGAAGGAAAGGGGGCTTACAGCCGGCTCAAATTCGAGGGCGGCGTTCACAGGGTCCAACGGGTTCCGGTGACCGAGGGCTCCGGCCGGATTCACACCTCTACTGTGACAGTGGCCGTGCTTGCCGAAGCCGACGAAGTCGAGGTGGGGATCGAGCCCAAAGATCTCAAGGTCGACGTCTTTCGCGCCTCGGGACCCGGCGGTCAGAGCGTCAATACCACGGACTCGGCGGTCCGGATGACGCATGTTCCTACGGGACTCGTCGTTTCGTGCCAGGACGAAAAATCGCAGCACAAGAACAGGGCCAAGGCGCTGAAGATTTTGAGCGCGCGCTTATTGGAGAAAAAACAGGCGGAACAGCGTTCCGAGATTGCGGCCACGCGCAAGCTCATGGTCGGCAGCGGCGACCGCAGCGAGCGCATCCGCACCTACAACTTCCCGCAGGGACGAGTCACGGACCACCGCATCAACGTTACGCTTTACAAGCTCGACCGGGTGATCGAAGGCGAGCTGGAAGAGCTGCTCGACGCGCTCAACACGCACTACCAAACGGAAGCGCTGCAGGCCGGGTGAATACGATGAGAGCGGAGATGGAAAAGGCGGAGTGTCATTCAGACGCGCCTACGGTTCGGCAAGCGCTCAGGGAGGCGACGGCGAATCTTTCCGACGCCGGCATCGAGAGCGCGCGCCTGGATGCGGAGCTGCTCCTCGCCGAGGCTTTGGGCCTCGACCGGAGCATGCTCTATCTTCACTATGAGGCGCCGCTCGATGCGCGCGCCGAAGAGCGGGTTCGCTCTTTGCTTGCGCGGCGAGTTGACGGCGAACCGGCGGCGTATATCACTGGCCGGCGCGAGTTCTGGTCGCTCGATTTTCTCGTGACCCCGGCGGTGCTCGTGCCGCGGCCGGAGACCGAAATGCTCGTAGAAGTCGCCGTCGGCCTCTTCGAGGTCGAATCTCAAATCTCAGATCGCAAATTTCAGATTTTAGATTTGGGAACTGGAAGCGGCGCGATAGCCGTCGCTCTGGCGAAGGAGATCGTCGGCTCAGAAATATGGGCGACGGATATTTCGCCAGGCGCGCTCGAAGTCGCTTGCGCCAATGCCCGCCGGCACGGCGTGGAAGCGAAGATCCAATTTCTTCACGGAGATCTCTTCGAGCCGGTGAGCGATCGCGGGAAAATTTTCGACTTGATCGTCTCCAACCCGCCTTACGTGCGAAGCGACGAGATCGACGCGCTGCCGCGCGACGTGCGCGACTTCGAGCCGCGAATCGCTCTCGACGGCGGCGCCGACGGACTCGATTTCTATCGGCGAATCATTCCGGGAGCGCTGCGCTATCTTTCCGACGGCGGATTCCTGGTGCTGGAGATCGGAGCGGAGATGGGTCTCGAAGTGGCGCGCCTCTTTGTCCAGGCGGATGGTTACGCTTCGCCGCGGCGCTACCGCGACTATGCCGGCAGGGATCGCGCCGTCAGGGCGCGCAAGCTCGCTCAAGCTTGAAAGGTTTCGTGAGTGGATAAGATCATCGTCGCCGGCGGTCCCAGGCTCGAGGGAGAGGTGAAGGTGAGCGGCTCGAAGAACGCTGCGCTTCCGATTCTCATTTCCTCGCTCTTGACCACGGAGCCTTGCAGCTACCAAGGCATCCCCGATCTCATGGATATCAAGACGGCCTTGAGGCTTCTCAAATCGCTCGGAGTGACGGTTGACGCAGAAGAGGGTTCTGGCCGTTTGACGCTCAACGCAAGCGCGATCGGCAAGCTCGAAGCGCCGTACGATCTGGTCAAGACGATGCGCGCATCTTTTTTGGTATTGGGTCCGCTGCTCGCGCGCTTCGGCGAGGCGCGCGTCTCCACGCCCGGCGGCTGCGCGATCGGAGCACGACCGATCGATCTGCACCTGAAGGGGCTCGTGGCGATGGGTGCCGAGATCGACCGGGTTCACGGCTACATCGAGGCGAAGGCGAAAAAACTCAAAGGCGCGAAAATCTATCTCGATGTCCCTTCGGTCGGAGCGACGGAGAATCTCATGATGGCCGCCGCTCTGGCGACGGGTACGACGGTGATCGAGAACGCTGCGAAGGAGCCGGAGATCGAAGATCTGGCTGCGGTGATAAATAAGATGGGCGCGCAAATTGCGGGCGCCGGAACCGACATTATAAAGGTGGAAGGCGCCGAGCGGCTTTGCGGCGTGTCGCACCGCGTGATTCCCGACCGCATCGAGGCCGGCAGCTTCATGGTCGCCGCCGCGCTCACCCGCGGCAATGTTGTCGTCAGCGACGTGCGGCCGGACCATCTGGAGGCCTTTCTTTCGAAGCTCAAGGAGACCGGCGTGGCGCTTTCCGTCGACGCGGATAAAGTCAGAGTGACGGGCAATGGGAGAGTGAAGAGCGTAGACATCACGACGCTTCCCTATCCCGGCTTTGCGACCGATCTCCAGGCGCAAATGATGGTTTTGATGGCGGTGGCTGACGGCGTGAGCGTGATCACGGAAAATATTTTCGAGAACCGCTTCATGCACGCGCAGGAGTTGAATCGAATGGGCGCCGACGTCCGCCTGGAAGGAAATCGCGCCGTCGTTCGCGGGGTGGAGGGTCTTTCCGCCGCGCCGGTGATGGCGACGGACTTGCGCGCCAGCGTGTCGTTGATTTTGGCGGGTCTCGTCGCCAAAGGGAACACCGAAATATCGAGAGTCTATCATCTGGACCGCGGCTACGAGCACATCGAGAAGAAGCTCTCCGTGCTGGGGGCGGATATCAAGAGGTTGAAGGGTTGAAGGGTTGAAGGAATGAGAATCAAATTAGTCAAGACGACCGACCCTGGCTTTCAAGCCGCGCTGAGAAAAATTATTCAGAGGAGCGCCGGCAAGGAACAGAGCGTGGAGAAAAAGGTGGGCGAGATTATCCGCGCGGTAAAGACGAAGGGAGATCGCGCGCTGTTCCATTACACGCGCCTCTACGACGGCGTCCGGCTTAGCCGCCGCACCGTCGAAGTGTCGAAGCGCGAGGTGGACGAAGCCGTCAAAAAAATTCCCGCGGGCAATTTGAAGACTCT
The DNA here is from genome assembly GCA_041494945.1 of Binatia bacterium. GTDB lineage: Bacteria > Desulfobacterota > Binatia > UBA9968 > UBA9968 > JAJPJQ01. The sequence goes on from JBGQBP010000132.1 coordinate 9,765, forward strand.
CCGTCTTGCAGCGAGGAGGATCGCCGCATTTCACCGCCGCCAGATGGAGAAGAGCTGGGGCTACCGTGATCCCATCGGTTTATATTTGGGGCAGCGCATCACTCCGCTCGAACGCGTCGGCGTTTACGTTCCCGGCGGCAAAGCATCGTATCCGTCCACAGTCCTGATGAATTCGATTCCGGCTACGGTCGCCGGTGTGAAAGAAATTATCATGACTTCGCCGGCCGGACGCGACGGCGCGCTGAATCCTCTGATCTTGGCCGCGGCGCGGATCGCCGGCGTGAACCGGATCTTTCGCGTCGGCGGCGCGCAGGCGATTGCGGCACTGGCGTTCGGCACGGAGTCGATTTCCAAGGTGGACAAGATCGTCGGTCCGGGCAATATCTTTGTTGCTACGGCCAAGCGGCTCGTCTTCGGCGAGGTAAACATCGACTCGATTGCCGGCCCGAGTGAAATCCTACTGGTTGCCGACGGCTCCGCCGATCCGGACCACGTCGCGGCCGACATGCTGTCGCAGGCGGAGCACGACGAGCTGGCGGCGGCGCTCTGCGTGACGCCGTCGCTCGCACAGGCGCGGCGCATCCGCGCCGCGCTGGAGCGGCAGACGCGCGGCACCAAGCGCCGGGCGATTACATTGAAGTCTTTGGAAAATTATGGCGCGATCATCGTCTGCCGCGGACTACGGGAAGCGATCGATCTCGCCAACGCCATAGCGCCGGAGCACGTGGAGTTGTTGGTGCGCCGGCCGCAGAAGTGGGCGCGTTCGATTCGCAACGCCGGCGCTCTTTTTGTCGGCCCTTATTCCACGCCGCCGCTGGGCGATTACATGGCCGGGCCGAA
>JBGQBP010000133.1:0-10590 GCA_041494945.1 Binatia bacterium
CTTGGGCGCCACCGGACCGATCGGTCCAACGGGCGCTGATGGTAGTAATGGAACGAACGGTGCGACAGGGCCGACCGGACCCACTGGCCCCACAGGAAATAACGGCACTAACGGATCAAACGGCGCAACGGGTGCGACTGGTCCAACAGGTCCCACCGGAACAACTGGACCAACTGGCTCCACAGGTCCCACTGGAGCTACCGGCGCGCAAGGCGGCGCGATCACGATTCAGTACACGTTTAGCACCACGACAACCGACGCCGATCCGGGCAACGGATTTCTGCGACTCAGTAGTGCGACACAAAATACCTCGACCACGATCAGAACCGATCTGCTCGATTCGGCCAGTACTGATTGGTCGGCAGTTCTCGCAACCTTCGCAGACTCGACGAACACGGTGAAGGGTCATATACGGCTCTTCAAAACTTTCGACTCGACGAAGTGGCTAGTCTTTACCGTGTCGGCGGTTGCGTCACCGAGCGGTTACAATAACATCACTGTTGCTAATGTTGGATCCAGCGCAGCATCGCCATTTGCGAACGGCGACCCGATCACGCTGACATTTGAACGCGCAGGAGATGTTGGAGCTCCCGGAGGACCGACGGGACCGACAGGACCAACTGGTGATACCGGAGCAACCGGAGCTACTGGACCGACTGGAGCGACTGGCGCCACCGGTCCAACTGGACCTACGGGTCCGACTGGGGCAACAGGAGCAACCGGACCTACGGGTCCGACTGGACCGAATAACACAGTAACATCATTTGCAACAGCCATTCCCGTTGACAACACTAGTACATTGTCATTTTCATCTCAGACGACTCGTAATGTTGTTTATTTCCAGATTCCGTTCAGCATAACGGTCAATCAGGTCTCGTTTTACACCAGCACCGTTACAACTTCCGGAACGGCCAAAGTCTGTGTCTACTCGGCGAATGGCGCGACAAAACACATCGACGTGACCACGGCAACTATCTCTGCCACAGGAGTAATAAGTACTGCGGTTTCCTCCGTGGCGCTTTCTCCAGGCGCCTATTATGCCGCAATCGGTTGCGGTAGCGCTTGCAGCCTGACCGTTGTGTCAGCGCCCGTAGAGGGAACGAGCACCATGTTTGGTGCCGGAACGCCTGCTAGCAAACCGATCTGGCACGGCACGGTGACGCACGCCTCCGGGGCGTGTGATGCCACCCTCGGCACAATCACAGGCGGAACTGGTAGGACGCCTGCTTTTAGGCTTGATAACTAAAGGTAGGTGGACTACGCACAGCGAATAGCACCCTTGTTGCACACAAGTTCTAGGCTAGGGTGATGGCATCGAACGGAGCAACTCCGCTGAGGTACTGAGAGTCTGCAAAGCTCACGAGCGGCAGGTCGAGATAGGCCCGCCACTCTCCTGGTCCTGTGCCTATTGCGGCCGCTGCCTCTTCGGCCAAGTGAGTCCGCTTCGAGAGGTTGAGGTCGGGAATGGAACTCAGGGACTCCAATGAAAACGGTAAGATATTCCAAAGAGCGCGCGCTGGGTTTTGATGTCCCTTTCCTCTCTGGCCGCGCCCAGATTGGTAGGAAAGCTAAATCCGGGATCTAAGGTGGGTGAACCGGTACTCTGTGAAAAGCGCCCAACTCGGGTGGAACTGCCAGGCAAGCCCAGCACCTAGTTGCAATCCCATCGCGGTGTCGGGGTCATGGTGGCTATCTCAGCTAAACGACGCCACACCCAACGACCCTATGCTATAGTGGGAACGAATCATCCGACCCCATCAGTCCCTAAACCATCTCACCCATTGCAATATCGGCAGCAACTCGGCCTGGTCCCAGCTAATCATGTCTCCCGGTCTCAAATGCATTGATCCACTGCAGAGTCTTGCCTCTTGTGCGTAGAAGGAAGTATAGTTGCGTCTTGCGACATTAAATTTATCCAACCGAGTGCAAATAAACAGTCCTACTTCGAATCCGCAAATACTTCGCCGGCCCTGGTTTTGGCTGGGAATCGGCTTGAGCCTGATCTGCTTTTGGCTTGCCGCGCGCAGCGTTTCGTTCGTCGAATTGAAAGCATCCTTGAGTTCCGCCCGCTACGCGTGGCTATTCCCCGCCGTTGCATCGGTATTGCTGGCGGTTTTTACTCGCGCGCGCCGCTGGGTGCTGCTGCTGGATAAGAGAGACCATCTCCTGGACTCCTTCTGGTCCCAGAGCTTGGGATTTTTGTTTACCAATATTTTTCCGCTGCGTCTCGGCGAGCCGGCGCGAGTCCTGGCCATGTCTCGACGTTGCAAGCTGCCGGTCATGCAAGTGGCCGCCTCGGCCGTCGTCGAGCGGCTCTTCGACGCAGCGAGCAACGTGCTCGTATTGCTCGTGCTGCTTCCGTGGCTTCAGGTTCCCGCGGCGGTGAGCCGAGCCGGCATGTCCCTGGCGGCGCTCTGCTTGGCGGGGTTTGGAGTTTTACTCTTGCTCGTGCGTTTCGACCGTTACAGCGAGACGCTCATTAAATTTATCTTCCGGCGTTTTCCGTTGTTCCCGGTCGAAAAACTTTTAATGCGCTGGAAGGAACTGGTCGTCGGGTTCGTTCCGTTGACGCGCTGGCGCACGGCCCTGCAAGTTTCGCTCTGGTCGCTCCTCACGTGGACTTTAATCATCGGGACCTATTGGTGCGTGCTGCGCGCGTTCCGGCCGGATGGACTCCTTGTGGAAGCCGCGTTTATGATGGTGACGTTGTCGTTCGCGGTGGCGATTCCGTCAAGTCCCGGATTCGTGGGGATCTTCCAGCTCGCCGGGCAGCAGGCGTTGATGATCCCTTTCGGCGCAAAATACGACGCCACGAATGCGTTCGCCATAACTCTCACGGCGCACATGGTGTATTACATCCCGACCACCCTCCTGGGATTGATCGGCCTATGGCGGCTGGGAGAATCGTTTCTTAATCTTGGGCGCGGCCTTGAAGTGACACCGCAACGTTTCAAAGTCGGCAGTTGAGTCTCGAACAGCATGTGCTTTGTTGAGCGCCCGGAATCGGGATTCATCGCAATTTCATTATGACCGTCACAGTTCCGCTTGGCCGAAAATTCACGCTCCTGTTTCTCGCCCTGCTTGGAGTCGGGCTCGCCGTCTCGTACGCAAATAGTTTCGGCATCGGCTTCTATTTCGATGACATCTACGGAATCGCCAACAACCCGGCGATCCGCAGCCTCCGCAATATCCCGCTGTTTTTCAGCGACCCCTTTACCCTGACGGCCGTGCGGGAGAACGTGGACATCCGCCCGGTCCTCGTCGTCACCTTCGCGGTCAACTACGCCATCTCCGGCAACGAGCCCTGGAGCTACCACCTTTTCAATCTGATCCTCCACTTCATCGCGACGGGGCTCGTGTTTGTCATCGTCCGAGACCATCTCTGGTGGCCAGCCTCCGACCGCGGCCCATCAGGCGAAGCGCGCATCCCAGCGGCCGCGGCCGCACTCTTTTTCGCCCTTGCGCCGCTCAACAGCCAGACGCTGAATTACATGTGGGCGCGGTCGGCTCTGCTCTGCACGGCCTTTTACCTGGCCGCGTTCCTGGCACTCCTGCACCGGCGGTGGATGCTGGGCTCGGTCCTCCACGTCCTTGCGCTGCTCACCAAGGCGATCGCGGTCACGCTGCCGGTAATGATCGTCGTTCAGGACTTTCTCTATCGTGACCGGGCGCGCTACCCGACCGTGATGAGCTACATCCGCGACTGGAGACGCCTGGTCCTGCCCGTCGGACTTCCAGCGGTTCTGAACGTCGTCTACCTGGTTCACCACTCCATCCTACTCCCGGAGGGGTGGGAGGCGAAGCTCCACGAGCGCTGGGTCACCCCATGGATCTGGTTCATGAGCCAGTGGCCCGCTCTCCTCTACTACGTGCGCTTGTTCCTATGGCCAGACGCGCTCTCTGTGGACCACGATTTTCCGTACACAACGAGCCTGCTCCTTCCTCGCGCCTGGCTGTCGCTCCTAGTGCTCCTTACCTGGTCCGTTCTCGCGCTGCGCGCGGCCCGGCGCTATCCGCAAGTCACTTTTGCAACGCTTTGGTTTTTAATCACCCTTGCCCCAGAATCCTCCTTCGCAGCCCTCGCCGAGGTCATCAACGACCACCGGCCTTACATCGCGTCGTCGCTCGGCCTGTCCGTTCTTCTCGCGTGGCTCCTCGACCGCGCCGCGGCGCTCATGGCCTCGCGTGCTCGCCGGACCGCATTCGCCGGAGCGTGTCTCTTCCTCTGCATCCCCGCGGTCACCTTCACCCATTACCGGTCGTGGCAATGGAACGACTCGCTCCGACTCTGGGAGGACACGGTCCAAAAAGGCCCGAACAACGGTCGCGCATGGATGAACACGGGGCTGATCTACTTGGGCCGAGGAGATCTGATCTCGGCGCGCCGTTATTTCGAGCGCGCAAGGGACATCAGCCCGCAGTACGCTTTCGTCCATATGAATCTCAGCGTCCTCGAGGCGAATGAAGGACATCCGGACAAAGCGCTGTCTGAAGCGCAGGAAGCGGTGCGGCTGCGGCCCGATCTCTCGCTGTCACACTTTTACTTAGGCGAGGCACTGCAGCAGAAGGGTCGCACGAGTGAGGCCGCCGCAGCCTACCAACAGGCGATCCAGCTCGACCCACGCTACAACGAAGCCAGGGCGGCGCTGGCGCGTCTGGGAAAAGTCGATACGCAAGGTGAGTCGGCTATGATGTCTGCCGGCCTTTACGCCCTATATAACCGGCGCGATCCGAATGCGGCGATCGTTCAGTTTCGCAAAGTCCTCGATAAAAATCCGAATCATTACGGCGCTACGTTCCAGCTCGCCAAGGCCCTCGATCAGGCCGGAAAACCGAACGATGCGCGTCCTGTCTGGGAGCAAGTTCTCAAGATGGCCGAGGAAAACAAAGACAAAGATACGGCGAACACGGCGCGCGCCCGGTTGGCGAAGCCGGCCGTCGCAAGCACGGAGTTCTCGCAAGAAGAAACGATGAAGAAAGGTCTGGATCTTCTTTACGCTCGCAAAAATCCCAATGCGGCCGCCGCTGAGTTCCGCAAGGTGTTGGAGCGCAATCCCAACCACTACGGCGCGACATTCCAGCTCGCCGCGGCGCTCGATCAGGCCGGCAAAAAAGCCGAGGCGCGTCCCATTTGGGAAAAGATGCTCAAGCTGGCTGAAGCGACAAACGATAAAGAGACGCTTAATAGGGTACGCGGCCGCTTGGCGCGGCAGTAACCGCCGGTCTGTAGGGTACGCCTTCCGCCCCTCTTCCTTCGTGTGCTTCGTGTCCTTCGTGGTCAAAAAGTTTATCACCACGAAGAGCACGAAGGTCACGAAGTTTTTAAGTCCTCGCGGCAAGACGCCAAGACTGCAAAGAATCCTTAATGATCGTCCTCTCTGGCTTCTTCCTTCTCGGCCTACAGTCTGTGACGTTTCCTGCAGCGCAGACTCCTAGCCTTCCTTTTCTAGTGTCGCCCTAAGAATCCTTGCCACATACTCGGCCTGTTCGTCTGTCATTTCGGGAAAGAGCGGCAGACTAAGCACTCGCTCGCAGGCAAGTTCGGCGTTGGGAAAGCTTCCCGGGCCGTGGCCGAGCCAGGCGTAGGCCTTCAGCAAGTGCAGGGGTTTTGGATAATGGATCGCAGTCTCAACGCCTTGCGCCTCGAGCACGGTTCTAACTCGATCGCGGTTTTCCACGTTAACCACAAACAGGTGATACACGCTTTCCGCTCGCGCCTCGTCGCGCGGCATGACCGCGCGCGTGCCCTCAAGTTCCCTCCGGTACAAAGCGGCGATTTCTTGCCGCCGCGCTGTCCAGCGGCCGAGCCGCTGCAATTTGATTCGAAGGATCGCGCCCTGGAATCCATCCATGCGATAGTTGTACCCGATGGTGTCGTGGGAATAGCGCTGGGTTTCGCCGTGGCTCCGCAAAGAACGGGCGCATTCGGCGATGCGATCGTCGTCGGTGGTGAGCGCGCCGCCCTCGCCGTAGGCGCCGAGATTTTTGCCGGGATAAAAGCTGAAGGCCGCGGCGCGGCCGAAGCCCCCGACGCGCTTTCCGTCGTAACGGGCGCCGTGCGCCTGACAGGCGTCCTCGACGACGGGAATTTTGCGGCGCTCCGCGATTGCGAGAATGCCGTCGAGATCGGCGGGCCGGCCATAGAGATGAACCGGCAAGATGGCTTTTGTGCGGCCGGTGATCGCTTGCTCGATGCGTCGCGCGTCGATGTTCGCTGAAGCGGGATCGATATCGACAAAGACGGGTCTGGCGCCGACATAGGAGATCGCTTCCGCCGTGGCCATGAACGTATTAGGCGTCGTGATCACCTCGTCGCCCGGCTTCACTCCGAGGCTGAGCAAGGCAAGATGCAAGGCGCTCGTTCCCGAGTTGAGCGCGACGCAATGCTTGGCATCGCAATAGGCCGCGAATTCCTCTTCGAACTTTGCGACTTCTTCGCCCAGGATGAACGAAGCGTTCCGGCAAACGCGATCCAACGCCGCCGCGATCTCATCGCGAAGGCCGTCGTACTGCGCCTTGAGGTCGAAATAAGGAACTTTCATCGCGGTCGAATTGTTTCTAGTTCTTGAGATGCAGCGTCAAGAACACCAATGGTCTCAAGAGCGACCAGCAGTCCTGACTGAGTTTGATTTTACTCGTCGGGAGACTGTCGGTGGGATACCGCTTGGCCACCGGCACTTCCCCATATTTATAGTCCAGCGAGAGCACCTTGTAGTGAAGATAGTACTCCAGCTCGTAACGAGTCAACCATTTCTGATCGAGATTAATTTTCGGGTCGTCGAGGATCGAGAGCTTGTAGGCGGAAAGCCGTTGGTGACGTCGGTGAGCCGCCTGGCGAACCGAAGCGACCACAACAGGGCGACTCCGCGCGTGATGACGCGACGTCTGAACGGCGTGTCCTTGGCCTTTTCCGGGGTAACGTATCGCGAACCTTGAACGTAGTCCGCTCCTCCTCGGACCGCCGCAACGACATTTTGGATATCGCCCGGATCGTCCTTGTTGTTGCCCGCCATCACCACGCCGATCGCGAAACCATTTTTTTTGAGATGCTGCAGGCCGGTGCGTATCGCCGCGCCGACTCCCGTGCGCTTTTCATGCTTTAAGAGTGTGACCGGATAATTCCCGGCGACCGCCATCGAGCCGTCGCTCGATCCGTCATCGACGACGACGACGTGGGGCACGATTGTGAAATCGATCTTCTTGAGCAGCAGGGCGAGCCTGGACTCGTTGTACACGGGTAAGACAACCCCGAATTTACCCGTGGAAGTATCGTTGTCGCGCGCCATCCGCGGTGTTCTTCATCGCGCCTTACGCGCGCGGCGCCTGCGGCACATCTCGCAGTTTCTTCGACGGGTTGCCCGCCACGATCGTGTGCGGCGCTACGTTCTTCGTGACCACGCTGCCGGCGCCGACCATCGCGCCTTCGCCGATGGTGACACCACACAGGATAATCGCTCCGCTGCCCACAGAGGCCCGCTTGCACACGCGGGTCTTAACGACGAGTCGATTTGGGTCTGCCAGCTGCCGTCGGGATTGACGGCGAGGGGAAACCTATCGTTGATGAACACGACGTGATGGCCGATGAAGCACTCGTCTTCGATGGTTACGCCCTCGCAAATGAACGTGTGGCTCGATATCTTGCAGCGCTTGCCGATTTTCGCGCCTTTCTGGATTTCGACGAAAGTTCCGATCTTGGAGCCGTCGCCGATTTCGCAGCCGTAAAGATTCGCGAAGTCGTAGATCTGCACTCCTTTTCCCAGCTTGACATCGGCGGCGATGCGGGAAAATTTGGCGGTAAGGCGCTGGGAGCGCCGGGCGGAATTCATACCTGTTTCCTGGCTCCGCCCTCGCCCAACGACTTGGCGGCGGCTTCCAACAATCGCACGACGGTCAAGCCTGCGACGGCGCTCGCCCGCGGTATCTTGTTGAAGCGCACACACTCGACGAAGTGCGCGCATTCGAGCGAGAGCGCTTCGCGATTATCGAGCTTGGGCGTCCATACGTCCCCCATGCGATAGTCGATGAGGGTGCTATAGATGCTTTCCTGAGTGTCACGGGAATTCCGCGGTCGTACACGCGGACCTTTTCGCTGGGCTCCATGTCGTTATAGACGAGCATTCGGCGGCTGCCGCCGATGAGCATCTGGCGGATCTTGACCGGTGACAGCCAGTTGACGTGAAAGTGCGCCAGAAAGTTATTAGGAAAATGTACGGTCATGTAGACCACGTCCATTAAGCCGCTGCTGGTATGATCGGCGCCCGTGGCCGAAACGTATTTCGGCGATTCGTGCACCAGGTAAGTAAGGATCGACAAGTCGTGCGGCCCCAGGTCCCAGAGCACGTCGATGTCGTGCTGGAATTGCCCCAGATTCACGCGCACCGAGTCGAGATAGTGCAGCTCTCCCATCTCGCCGACTTCCAAAATCTCCTTCATCTTCTGCACGGCGCCCGTGTAGATAAAGGTGTGGTCCACCATCAGGACGAGATCTTTCTTGTCGGCGAGCTGGACCATCTCCTCGCCTTCTTCCACGGTCTGCGTCATCGGCTTCTCGACCAGAACGTGCTTGCCCCTTTCGAGGGCTCGCTTGACGAGCAGGTAGTGCGAGGATGCGGGAGTGGCGATGACGACGGCGTCCACTTCGGGATCGTTGAAAATTTCATCCGCGCTTTCGGCGGCGGTGACGAATGGGTAACGCTTTTTGACCAGAGCGCGGCGCTCGGCCACTTTGTCCGCGCACCACTTGATTTCGACGTCCTCAACCTCGGCGAAGTTTCGGACCAGGTTTGGACCCCAGTAGCCGTAGCCGATCACGCCGATTTTCATACTGGAGAGATTTCCTCACACGAATGGAAGGTAACCAACTTAGCCGCAGATTTTACCATCATTCGGACCGGAAATCCATTATTTATCTCGCGTGATCCGGAATGGATCTCAACGGGCCGCTGAGTAGAAACCAAAACTCGACCAATCAGACACCGCTCGAAGGCAAGCGGATAATCAGTGGGCTGGGTGAAGAAGGAACCCGCGAGTCGAAATAAAAAAGATTAATCTGCCCCTCGACTGCTCCCTACGGTCGCTTGCTCGGGGCACCATTCGACTCGAGTAACGGGATTAGTCCTGGATGGCCTGCCATGAGCGAGCCGGTGTTCTTTCCCGCGAGTAAAATGGTGGAGCCGAAGGGAATCGAACCCTCGACCTCTTGAATGCCATTCAAGCGCTCTCCCAACTGAGCTACGGCCCCACCCGCGGGAAGAACTGAGATAAAAGTAAGAGAGAGACGGTTAAAAGTCAAACACGACGCCGCCGAGAAACCAACGCCGGCCGATGCAAAAGCAGCCTCGACAACGGGTAAATTTTTCGTGATTTAAAACAAAATAGCGGGCGGCCCGTGCCGGCTTTTCCGACTCGCTTGACGCGAATCCATTGCCCCGGCGCCGCCGCCCGCTATTCTACAAGGGCTTGCAGCCTCAGTCTCTTCGCATTGCTATTATTGTCCCCCACCTCCGCCACCGCTTCCACCACCCGATCCCGATTCGCCGGATGAGCCGCCGCCGGACCCCACCGATTCACTTGAATCCGCGCCCTCTACGCTCCCCCTCAAAATATCCTGCCGTTCCATTCTCCCGGTCGCCGCGCCGCCCCGCGCGCTGCGCGACGAACTCGACGCCGAACAACCGATCATGACCAGCGCGCAGGCGAATCTTAAACGACTTCCGGACTTCCGCCTTCTGCGTTTCTCGTCTTTCACTGCCCTCTCATATTTTGCCCGCTGCGTAAACCTTTTTGCCGTTCGTTCGTCAAATTTAACCAGGAGGGTCTAACATGAAGACGAAAATTGCTCTTATTGCATTGCTGCTTTTAGCTTCCAGCGCCCTGGTTGCGAATGCCGCGAGCAAGGGCTCGCCCGCCGTCGGCGGCGAACGCTCCGACTTTGCGCTGTTCGACGGGACCAACCCGACGGAACTCGAATATGGCGCGCAGTGCGGCGCGAAGCTCGGCTCGTCCGGCCAAGCCGTCGCCTTCACCTATTATGTGACGGTGTCGAATTGGAGCGATTCGCTGAAAGTTCTCCAAGTGCTGTACGCCGACGGCGAAGAGATGGCGCGCTATCAGATTCCGCCGCACACCTCCTTCAGCTTCTCGCAGGCGGCCGGTGGAACGGCGGGCGTGGACGATTGGATCAGGGTTTTTGGGGAAGGAATCGCCCCGGTCGGGCTCGCCGGATCAATGAGTGCCACCCTACCGGCAGCCGCGAAGCCACATCCGAGCGTCGGGACGAACTTCTGCACGACTTTGACGACTCCGGTGCCGTAGGCTTTTCAGCCACTAGTTTGTATCTCAGTGCGCAGCCAACAGCATTGATCGTTTACTCGTTCCGTCGGAGGCCACCCGCCTCCGGCGGAGTTCGCTGCGTACTGCTTACTGCCTACTGCCCTTCACCATCTCCTTCGCGTGGCGGATCGCCTTGTCGGTAACTTTCACTCCGCCCAACATGCGCGCGACCTCCGCGACTCTATCGCGCTCGGCGAGATGCTTGACGCCGGTGAAGGTCCGCCCTTTGGCAACTTCTTTCTCAACGACGTAGTGAGA
>JBGQBP010000134.1:0-10570 GCA_041494945.1 Binatia bacterium
ATCTCGCTCCGAAACGCGTTGATGCGCGCGACTTGGACGCGGACGGCGTCGCCTAGGCGAAATTTGCGGCCGTGGCGCCGGCCTTTGATCAAGTATTCTTTTTCGTAGTACCGGTAGTCGTCGTCCTTCAGCGCAGCGAGCTTCACGAGTCCTTCGACAAAATAGTTCTCCAACTCGACGAAGAATCCGAAGTTGGCGAGGCTAACGATAAAGCCGCCGAACTCCTCGCCGATTTTGTCCATCATGAACTGCGCCTTCTTGAGATCGACCATCTTACGCTCGGCGTCCATCGCGGTGCGCTCGCGCTCGGAAGTGTGCTTGCCGGCCTCGGCGAGATAGCGGTCGAGCTCCTCCCGCTCGCTGGGCTTTAGTTTTTTCTCGCTGAGGACGTTTTCCAAGGCCCGGTGCACGATCAGGTCGGGATAGCGGCGGATCGGCGAGGTGAAATGAGTGTAGCAGGTCGAGGACAGGCCGAAGTGGCCGATGTTCTCCGGCGCGTAGCGCGCTTGCTTCATGGCGCGGAGCAGCACGCGATTGATGACCCGCTCCTCCGGTTTGCCGCGGCAGGATTCAAGCAGCTTCTGAAGCTCCTTGGGCGTCATCCTTTCTTTCCTGAGCGGCAGGCGATATCCCAGGCTCAGCAGAAACGGCGCCATCTCCTCCAGCGTTTCGTGCTCCGGTCCTTCGTGGACGCGGTAGAGCAAAGGAAAGTCCACCGCCTTTAACTGGCGCGCCACCGCCTCGTTGGCGGCGATCATGAACTCTTCGATGATGCGGTGCGCGATGCTGCGCTCGGCGCGAACGATGTTCTCCGGCGCTCCCTGGAGATCGAGGATGATTTCCGCCTCGGGGAGATCGAAATCCAGGCTCCCTCGCGCCCGGCGTTTTTTCCACAAGAGGAGCGCCAGCTCTTCCATCAGCTTGAAAGAATCGACGAGGTCGCGGTAGCGCTCCAGGCACGCGGGATCTTTGTCCACCAGAATGCGGCGAACTTCCGTATACGTCATGCGGGCCCGGCTGCGAATGACCGAGTTGAAGAATCGGCTCTTGAGAACTTCTCCGCTCGCGCCGATCTCGATCAGCGCGGTTTTCGTGAGGCGATCCGCGCGCGGGTTCAAGCTGCAAATCCCGTTGGACAGCTCCTCGGGCAGCATCGGAAGCGCGCGGTCGGGGAAATAGACGCTGGTGGCCCGCTCGTAAGCCTCTCGATCGAGCGCCGTTCCGGGCCGCACGTAGTGAGCGACGTCGGCGATCGAGACATAAAGGAGGTAAACGCCGTCTTTTTTCTCCACGGCGACCGCGTCGTCGAAGTCGCGCGCGCGCTCGCCGTCGATCGTGACGATCGGATGCGAGCGGAGATCGACACGCGCGGCGATCTCGCGGGCATCGATGTCCTGAGAACAGTTCTCCGCGTCGCGTTTCGCGTCCGGTGAAAACACCGTCGGCAGGCCGAATCTAAAAATAATCGCGCGCGCCTGGATCTCCGGATCGTCGGGATTGCCGAGCGTTTCGAGGAGATTCGCTTCGATGGAAGTATAGCCGGTCCCGTAGCGCGTGATTTCGGCGGCGACGACCGTTCCCTTTCCCGGTTTTTGACCGCCGGAGCTGAGCGGGATAGCGGAGGCGATGCGCGGGTCCATCGGGATGAGATATCCCTTGCCCTCGTGCTCCTCATAGGTTCCCAGCAGCCGCTTCTGGCCGCGCTCGAGAATCTGCGCGACGTGCGTCTCGGCGCCGCCTCGCTTGCGCTCGACTCGAACCATGACGCGGTCACCGTGCATGACGCGGCGCATCTCGCGCCGGCTCAAGTAAAGATCTTCCTTGTCGCGGTCGTCGGGAATCAGAAAGCCGTAGCCGTCCGGATGGGCGTGGACCCTTCCTGTCAAACAGTTCTGCGCGTTCGGCAGCGCGTAATGATTTTTTTTAAGGCGGACGATCCTGCCGTCGCGGGCGAGATTTCTGAGGCTGCCGGCGATCTCGTTCAGATCGTCGCGCTTCGCCCCGATGCCCTTCAAGATTTCCGCGGGCGTCAGGCGCCGGGGCGGCCGGGAGAGAAAAAACTTGAGGATCTTTTGCTCGATGGACGATGCCGGGGTTGCCATATTATTCAGACGGCGATTCCGCCGCCAGCTCCGTCATCAGCCAGTCGTCGCCGACCTCCGCCGGGCGCGGGATTTCGGTCAGATTGATTTCCCTCTGGAGCGAGGCGAGCAGCGCGCGCCCGTCGTCGAGAAAGTCCTCGACGATCAGGACGACGATGACCGCTTTTTTGCGCTCCACCGTTCGGATGAGGCCGACGCCTTCGTAGGACTCGATGACGAATTTGACGTAGGCGATATCTTCCGTCCGAACCTGGAAGTAAATTTCGCGCATGCCTGTTTTCGTAAGGCTATTTTCCAAACAATTGCTCCAGTCCTTTCTGGATGCGCTCGCGCCGGCTCTTCTTCTTCACGGGTTTTTCGCTTTCTTCCGTTGCCCGCTCTGTTCCCTTGCCGACAAATTCTTTTTGCATCTGCTGTCCCAATTTTTGCAGGTCGGGCTTGGCCTGGATGCGCGGCAGCGTGCCCTCGATGAGGAACGGCACTGCGAGCCTTCCTTTGCGGTCGACCAGGTAACGGATGTTTTTGTATTCCTGCGCGAGATCCTGGGTGAATTGAGGCGACAGGACCAGCATGGCGTTGAATTTCATCGTCTTGTCCAGGCCGATCGATCCGTCGGCGCCGATGCTGTAATCGGCGGTCGAGAGCAGCAGGTCCTTGCTGTAAATCCGTCCTTGCTTCATCGTGAAGGTCGCGGTCAGCGAGTCGAAAGGCGTTTCTTTTTTCCGGGCGAGCGCGGCGAAGCGGGCCGGGACGCGCAGGTTGGACATTCCCGGCAGCCCGGAGAGCTTGGAAAAAGCCAACTGCATGAGATTGAAGTCCTTGAGCGATCCGTTCTTGAGCTGCGTCTCTCCTTGACCGTCGAGACCGTTCGGCAACTCATCGAAGTTTTTGCTCTCCCCTCTGAGCCTGGCTTTGAAGTTGAGCTGCCCGTCGATGTGGTTCTTAAACCGGGGAAATTCCTGGGACAGCAGGGTTTTGAAATCGACCGACTCGATGCCGGCATCGAGCGCGAGCTTGAGCGAATTCTCGGCGCCCGTCTCCCACGATCCGCCGGCGCGGAAGTTTCCGTTCAGCGCCTGGAACGAGAGATTTTTGAAGTTCACGACTCCGGGGCTCCACGCCGCCTCGCCGCGGAGGTTTCGATACGGCATTTCTTGCAGCGTTCCTTCGGCGGAAGCGACGTTGCCGCGAACCAGCATTTTTCCGTCATTCAGTTGGAGATCTCCGTTGCCCGCGAGCGTCCTCATTTCGTCGTCCTGGAAGGCCGCCGCGGAGGTCAGATCGCCGAGCTTCAGTCTGGCGGAGCGGAGCGAGTACCGCAGCGCGGGCTGGGAAAGATCGGCAACCGTGCCTTCGAGGGAGATGTCCGACGAGCCGGAACGGAGGGAGAGGTTCTCCACGCGCGCATCCTTGCCGCGAAAGACGATGCGCGCGGTCGCGCGGTCGATGCCGCGGCCGCCTTTTTTTTCTTTCGCCTGGACGTCGTCGAGAACGAGGCCGCCGCTTATTTCGAGGCCGCCTTCCGCCGCGAGATTCTTTTTGATTTTAAGGTTCCAGCGAATTTTTCCCGCCAGGTTGTAGCGGGAAAGAGGCGGCAGCAGCTTGTCCCATCCCGCGAGGTCGAGCCCGTCGCTCGCGAGCGAAAGCGTCAGGGGGCGCGCCCCCGGCTCGTCGAGCGCGCCGGAGAATTTTAACTTGGAGTTTTGGATCGTCAGCGAGGACTCCCGGAAGATGAGCCCGTCTTTCCGGCGCTCCATGTCGAGCTCGATCGCGGCGGGTATCCCCTTGGGCTTTTTGAACCAACTCCCGTAGAGGACTTCGCTTTGTTCCGCCTTGACCGTGGCGCGGATTTTCAAATCGGCCAGGGTGCCCCGCAGCTCGCCCGCTACGCCGATCGGTCCTTCGAATATCAACGAAGCCGGCAGCGTCTCGCGGAAAAACGGGATGGTTTTGAGTTGGTCGAGCGGCAGGGGATCGATGGCGATTTGCGTTTTGATCACGCCCTCCGACCATGAAGCGGCGCTGGAGAAATCGAGCTCGCCTTTGACGGTCGTGTTGTTCGAATTGGCGCCGAAAAAGGGTCCGGTCAAATTGAATTCGGCGAGGCGAGGCCGCTCGAAGGTCCCCAAAAGTTTAGTTTGAACGGCGATGGGGCCGGCGGCGTCCAGGTGCCGGACGATCGTCGTTCTGAGCGCGGGAATCGCGCGCGTCAACTGCGGCAACAGGAGAGAGTCGCAGCGGAGCTGGAGGTCCAGGGGAACTCGGCTCCAGGGATTTTCTCCCCGCGGCCCCACTTTTCCTTCCACGCTCACGTTGCGTCCCGGGTACTCGAAGAGGCCGCCGGACATCTTTACCTTGGCCGTCTCGCCCGGGGCGGCCTCCCTCGCGTCCAGATCTACTTTGCGCAGGCGAATCTCGACTGGTTCCCTGGAAGTGCGGTCGATATAATAGACGCTCCCGTTCCTTATGCTGACGGCGGTGATCGAGAACTTGGGCGCGCCGGGAACTTTTTTTCCCCTGGCTTCGACCGCCGCCTTCGGTTTTTTTTCGCGGCCCGTCAACGCGGCGATATTGAGCGCGCCCGTCTCGTTCGTGATGATCTGGATTTCCGGCTCGTCGAGAATGAATTTGTCGATCTCGAACCTGCCGGCAAGCAGCGGCAGCCAGCGGAGCTGCATCGTGAGCTCTTTGGTTTGAATGAAGGGCGTCGCGGCGAACCGGGGGTCCTCGGCGATGCTCAAATCCTTGGCCGAAAGTCCCGGGCCGCGCCAGAAGCTCAACCTGAGCTCGCCGAAGGCGACGTCGCGTCCGACCGTTTTTTGCAGCTCTTCGTGGATGTGCTCGCGGCTCTTGGCGACGATCGCGTTCAGCGAGACGCCGAAAATAATCAGGAGGGAAGCCAGGGCGAGGAAGACGATCGGAACGACTTTGCGACTCATGTCGATGGCGGCGCGGATGAGTCGAGCG
Organism: Binatia bacterium; assembly: GCA_041494945.1. Taxonomy (GTDB): domain Bacteria; phylum Desulfobacterota; class Binatia; order UBA9968; family UBA9968; genus JAJPJQ01. Next base: position 5,070 of record JBGQBP010000134.1, read on the forward strand.
CGGCGGGATTTACGCGACTCTCTCGACGATCGTCGCGATCCCCTGGCCGACGCCGATGCACATCGTCGCCAATCCATAGCGGCTGCCGCGCCGCTTCATCTCGTGAATGAGCGTGATCACGATGCGCGCGCCGCTGCATCCGAGAGGATGTCCAAGGGCGATGGCGCCGCCGTTGACGTTGACTCGGTTCATGTCCAGGCCGAGCTCCCGGACGTCGGCCAGAACTTGCGAGGCGAACGCTTCGTTGAGCTCGACGAGATCGATCTGGTCGATGGTCAAGCCCGCGCGCTTGAGAGCCTTCTGCGTGGCCGGCACGGGCCCCATGCCGAAATAAGCCGGATCGACTCCGGCGACGGCCGAGGCGACGATTCGCGCCATCGGTCTGAGTCCCAGCGCCCGCGCCTTCTCCGGACTGGCGACGAGCAGCGCCGCTGCGCCGTCGGAGATTTGAGAGGAATTTCCCGCGGTGACGCTGCCGTTTTTTCGGAATATAGATTTCAGCGCCGCCAATTTTTCCATCGAGGTGTCGGTCCGGGGCCCTTCGTCCTTGTCGTGGACGACCGTGCCGTCTTTTTTTTGCGGCGCTGCGATCGGGACGATCTCGTCTTTGAAGAGACCGGTTTCGGCCGCGCGCACGGCGCGCCGGTGGCTCTCCAGCGCGCAGGCGTCCTGGTCCTTGCGGCTGATCCCGTATTTTTCGGCGACGTTCTCGGCGGACTCGCCATTGCTGATGAGCGGATAGAGTTCGCCAAGACGCGGGTTAGGAAAGCGCCAGCCCAATGTGCTGTCGTAGACCGTGACGTTCCCCTGCTGAAACAGAGCGGCGCTCTTTCCCATGACCATCGGCGATCGCGTCATGCTCTCGACCCCGCCCGCGATGAAAAGATCTCCATGATCCATTTCGATGGCGCGGCCCGCCTGATTGATCGCTTCGAGACCGGAGCCGCAGAGCCGATTGACGGTCGAGCCGGGAACGGTCATCGGCAAGCCGGCGAGAAGGAGCGCGTTGCGCGCGACGTTGCGGGAGTCTTCGCCCGCCTGGTTCGTGCAGCCGAAAAGGACGTCTTCGACCTCTTCGCCCTTGATGCCCGTTCTCTGCACCAGCTTGTTGATGATGTGCGCGGCCAGGTCATCGGTGCGGATGTCCTTTAAAATTCCGGCGTGCCGTCCTATCGGCGTGCGCACGGCGTCGATGATCACTGCTCGTTTCATAGGTGTAATTCCAGGTAGGGGCAGGCCCCTGTGCCTGCTCGGACGGGCAACCACGGGGGGTTTGCCTCTACGCCCTCTCACTTGTATTCGTAAAATCCTTTTCCGCTTGCTTCTCCCAACTGCCCCGCCAAAACCATTTTCGTCAGCAGCGGCGCCGGCCGATAACGATCGTCGCCGGTCTCGCGCTGGAGTCCTTCCAGGACCGCCAGCACTTCGTCGAGGCCGATGCGGTCGGCCCACTTGAGCGGTCCCCACGGATAGTTCACGCCGAGGCGCATCGCCGTGTCGATCTCTTCCGCTTCAGCCACGCCCTCGTCGAGGCTCCTAGCCGCTTCGTTGACGATCAAGCTCAGAATGCGCGCAAAGATCAATCCGGGAGCGTCCTTCACCCGCACCGGATCTTTTCCCATTGCGCGAAAGAAAGCTTCCGCCTCTTTGAGCGCCGATTCCTGAGTTCCTAATCCGATACTCAACTCTACCACTTTTTTTTCCTTAAGGGGATAGAAGGCGGCGAAGCCGACGACGCGCTCGGGCCGCGTCGTCCACGAAGCGATGCGCGTCGCGGAAAAGCCCAGGCACGAAGTGAGAATGATCGACGACGGCGCCTGTGCGTCGAGCCTCTGGATGATCTCTTTCTTCTTGGCTTCATCTCCGGCGCGGGTCTCGATGACCAGAGCGGCGGAGAGAGTTGCGGCGGAGGCGTCGGGCGCGATCTTCGCTTCGAAGCCGCCGGCCCGGCAGAGCTCGAAGATTTCATGCGCCAGGCGATTCTTGCCGATGACGATCGCGCTACTTTTGCCCATAGGTGTAGAAGCCCCGGCCGGTCTTCCTGCCCAGATTTCCCGACTGGACCAGCCGCTGTTGGATCGGACTGGGACGAAATCTCGGGTCTTGGAAGAATGCCTCGTAGAGAGAGGTCGTCGCGGCGAAATTGATATCGTTGCCGATCAGGTCCATCAATTCGAAGGGTCCCATCGGAAATCCGCCGGCGCCTTTCATGACCCGGTCGATCGTCTCGACCGTGGCGCCGCCGTCCTCCAGGATACGCAGCGCCTCGTTATAAAAGGCGCGCGCGACGCGGTTGACGATGAATCCCGGCGTGTCCTTGGCGCAGACCGGCGTCTTTCCCATCCGGCGAATGATTGCGGTGGCGCGATCCATGCTCGCGGCGCTCGTGCGCTCGCCCTGGATCACTTCCACGAGCGCCATGAGCGGCGGCGGGTTGAAAAAATGCGTCCCGAGCACGCGCTCGGGTTTTTGCGTGGCGCCCGCGATGGCCGTGACGGAGAACGAAGAGGTGTTGGTCGCGAGCAGCGTATCCGGCCCGCAGACGGCGTCGAGCTTTTTGAAGATTTCGCGCTTGAGCTCGAGCTTTTCAGGCACGGCCTCGATGATGAGGCTCGATCCTGCGAAATCTTCGAGCTTCAGCGACGAAGAAAGGCGCGCGGCGATTTCTTTCTCTTGCTCGGCGCTGAGCTTGCCCCGCTCCCGGCTCCGCTGAAGAAAGCCGCGGACTCTGCCGAGTCCCTTGTCGATAAACTCCTGAGAGACGTCGTAAACCAGAGTCTCGAACCCCGCCTGCGCGGCGACCTGCGCGATGCCCGCGCCCATGATCCCGGCGCCGAGGACGCCGATTTTCGAAGGGTTAACACTCATAGTCGCATGCAATGCAAAATGCAAAGCGCAAATTGCAAAAGGCAAAATGAAGAAAGATCAACGGAAAGTACTTCAAGTTTTGCACTTTACATTTTGCAATTTTCATTTTGCACTGTGTTCGATTTTGCCCGCTCTACTTCCCTGTGAATACGGGCGACCGTTTTTCAATAAACGCGCGCACGCCTTCGTCGTAGTCGGCGCTTCTGCCCGCGATCTCCTGGAGATAGGCTTCGTAGTCCAACTGCGCCGCGAGGTCATGCATGACGGCGCGGTTGACCGCGCGCTTGATGAGGCCGATGCTGCGCGGCCCATGGGCGATTTTCTCGGCGATCGCGCGCGCGGCGCCGGCGAGATCCTCGGCCGGAAAAACTTTGGCGACGAGCCCGATGCGCAGCGCCTCGCGCGCGTCCACCGGCTCGGCCAGCAGAAGAAGCTCCATCGCTTTGCTGAGGCCGACGAGCCGCGGCAGCACGATGCTGCCGCCGCAGTCCGGCGCCAGGCCGACGCGCGCGAAGGCCTGGATGAAGGTGGCGTCTTCCGACGCTACGCGCAGGTCGCAGGCCAGCGCGAGGTTGCAGCCCGCGCCGGCGGCGACGCCGTTGACCGCCGCGACGGAAATTTTTTCCGTCCGCTGCAGGCGCAGGATGATCGGGTTGTACAGTTTCCGGAGCGAGGCGCCGAGCGAGCCTTTTTTCTCCGGCGTGCGCCCCTTCAAGTCCTGTCCGGCGCAAAAGCCGCGCCCCGCGCCGGTCAACAAAATGCATCGGATGCTCTTGTCGTCGTCGGCGTCTTTAAGCGCTTGCTGCAGCTCGCCGTTCATCTGGATGGTAAAGGCATTCATGGCCTGCGGCCGATTGAGCGTGACCGTCGCGACGCCGTTTTTCTTTTCGTAGATGATGTTCTCGAAGCTCACGTGGTCTTCTTTCTCCTTACTTTCCCTTGAACTCGGGCTTGCGTTTTTCCAGGAACGCCTTCATGCCCTCTTTGCGATCTTCCGATGAAAATAAGAGATAGAAGGACTTTCTTTCGAATTCCAATCCTTCGTCGAGCGTCGTGTTGAGCGCTTTGTTGATCGACTCTTTGACGAATTTGACGGCAAGCGGCGGCTTGGCGGCGATCTTCCCGGCGAGTGCCTTCGCCTCTTCGAGGAGAAGCTCGACGGGAACGACTTTGTTCACCAGGCCGAGCCGCCGGGCTTCGGCGGCGTCAATATATTCTCCGACCAAAACCATTTCCATCGCGCGGTATTTTCCCACGAGCCGCGTCAGCCGCTGGGTCCCGCCGCTGCCCGGTATCGTGCCGAGGTTGATTTCGGGTTGGCCGAAGCGCGCGGTTTCCGACGCGACGATGATATCGCAGGAGAGCGCCAGCTCACAGCCGCCGCCCAGCGCGTAGCCGCTGACGGCCGCGATGACCGGCTTGGAGATTTTGTTGATCCGGTCCCTGAAGGCGAGGCGTCCCTGCACGCGCTCGTCGAACGGCCCCGCCTCCGCCATCTCTTTGATGTCCGCGCCGGCGGCGAAAACTTTTTCCCCGCCGGTGACGACGAGCACCCGGACCTCGGGATCCTGGTCCAGCGCCTCCATCGCCAGCGCCAATTCCTTGACCAATCCATAGGAGAGCGCGTTCAATTGTTGCGGCCGGTTCAGAGTGACGATGCCGATCGCTCCGTCTTTTTCGACCGCGATATTTTCGTAGCTCATGGTAGTGTGAGCTATACACCAAAAGTTAAAATAGTTGAAGGGTTTGAGACGTTGAAAGGGTTTGACGCCGCGTAGCGATGTGCTGCGGCGCTTCAGTCGGAGTTGGACCAATTTCCAGAACGCCTACCGCCTTTTAGCCGACGAATGGACGGTGTATGATAACTCGGGTGCAAGCCCGAGAGTATTGGAGCAAGGTCCATGAAGCGAAATCGTGCTGCCACTAAACCCTCACGTCTGACCAAATCCGTCGGCCGCGCGCTGCGTCGCGCGGCGAAATCCGCCCGCAAGACCGCCCGCGCCTACGGCACCCCGATTTACATCTGGAAGAACGGCAAAGTCGTTGCGCAGAAGCCTTGAGTATGCGGAAAATTGATGGCCATCTTTGTTACTATCGTCAGGAAAACGAAAGCGAACGCAGAGCTATAGCCGTCGTTCCATTTTCATCCTTCCGCTTTCATCCCTGTTTGTCCGTTTCCTTTTCATCGGTTGTTTCTATTTCAGCGTTTCCGCTTTCCGCGTTTCATCTTTCATCTTTGTAGGTCGCCGCACGCCTGTCCTGAGCTAAGCCTGCCCTGAGTCTCATCGAAGGGTCGAAGGGCCTATCACCTCCATTAAAACCGCTTGCCAGATTCCCCGCAAATCGATTAAGATCCGCGGCAGATGGCACGTTTGTTTTCCGTTTCGAAAATCGACGATAAATCCAAATCCAGGAGGGGAATCGAGATGTTCAACGTGAGCAGTAGGTTTGGGCGTTTTATTCCAGCCTTGGGACTCTTGTTCGCCGTGCTGGCGGCGAGCCCGCACGGCTATGCGCAGCAACTCAAGAAAATCAACGTGGTCTACACGATCGTCTCGGGCGACTCTACGGCGCTCTGGGTCGCCTACGAGAAAGGCTACTTCCTGAAATACGGCCTGGATGCGCGGCTCGAG
>JBGQBP010000135.1:0-10548 GCA_041494945.1 Binatia bacterium
AAAAAATATTGCCGACCATCATCGACCAGGGATAGAGGAATGGATTGTAGCCGAAGGTCGTGGGCCAATCGGGCACGGCGAGCCCCGCGCCTTTGGTCGTGACCAGACCGCCGACGAAAAGGAGCGGAATCGTGCACAGGGTGGTGAGCACCGCGAGTCTGTGCGGCCAGTTTCCCTCTTTCATCTTTCTGTTTTGCGCTAATGCGCTCTCGCGGCTGTCGCCCCGGGCCCCAACTGCTTGTTTTGCGGCAGCCAGTCCTCTTTCACTTCGGGCGAGCTGTATTCATACGCGCCGCGATAGACCACCGGCGGGGTGTCGTAATTTCCATGAGGCGGAGGCGAGGCGGCGCTCCATTCGAGAGTATTGGCGAGCCACGGATTTCTCTCCGCCTTTTTTCCGGCGAACAGGCTGCCGATAAAATTCACCACGAACGGAAGCTGCGACAGACCCAGCAGGAAAGCGCTCACCGTAATGAAGATGTTGATTCCCTGGAGCGGCTGGAGAAATTCATACTGCGTCGGGTTGTAGATGCGCCGCATATGCCCGCCTACACCGAGGATGTGCATCGGGAAAAAGGTAGCGTTGAAGAAAATGTAGGTGAGGACGAAGTGAAGTTTTCCGAGCGGTTCGTTCATCATCCGGCCGAACATTTTGGGAAACCAGTAATAGACCGCCGCGAACAGGGCGAAGATGATTCCCGCCACGATGTAGTGAAAATGGGCCACGATGTAGTAGGTGTCGTGAATGAAGATATCGACCGGCGTTGCGGCCATGAAGATGCCGCTGAGGCCGCCGATCAAAAAATTCGAGACAAATCCCAGGGCAAAGAGCATCGGCGAGGTCAAGCGAATGCTCCCACCCCAGAGAGTGCCGAGCCAGTTGAAGACTTTGATGGCCGACGGGATCGCAATCACCATGGTGGACATCATGAAAGCGGTGCCGAGCAGCGGGTTCATTCCGCTGACAAACATGTGATGGCCCCAGACTGTAAATGAGAGAAAAGCGATGGAGATCATGGAAAAGGCCATCGCGTGATAGCCGAAGATCGGCTTGCGCGAAAACGTCGAGAGGATGTCGGAAGTCACGCCCATCGCCGGCAAGACCAGGACGTAAACTTCCGGATGGCCGAAGAACCAGAAGAGATGCTGCCAGAGAAGAGGCTCCCCGCCTCCTTGAGGAAGAAAGAAGCTCGTGCCGAACATGCGGTCGAAGAGCAGCATGGCCAGCGCGGCGGTGAGGACGGGCAGCGCGAGCAGCAGTAGAATCGCCGTGATGAACAGCGACCAGACGGTGAGCGGCATGCGGAAGTAGCCCATGCCCTGCGCGCGCATGTTGACGATCGTCGTGATGTAGTTGATCGAGCCCATGAGCGACGAAATGCCGAGAATGATCAGGCTGATGATCCAGAGATGCTGCCCCCAGTTGACGCCCGTAAACGCCGGGACCGCCGAAAGCGGCGCATAGGCAGTCCAGCCGGAGGCCGCGGGCCCTCCGGGAACCAAAAAGCTCGACAACATCACCAGACCGGAGATAAACCCCACCCAGAACGAAAGCATGTTCAGCTTGGGGAAGGCCATGTCGCCGGCGCCGATCATGAGCGGAATAAGAAAATTACCGAAGCCGCCGACCATGATCGGCATGACGACGAAGAAGATCATGATCGTCGCGTGCATCGTGAAGAAAGCGTTGTAGGTCTGCGGCGGCAGGATGCCGCCGTACATGTACGGTTCCGGCACCCAGCTCATGAGCGGGATTTCTGTTTCCGGCCAGGCCAGCTCCCAGCGCATCATCATCGCGAGCAGGCCGCCGATGATCAGCATGAAAAGGCCGAGAAAAATGAATTGCCGGCCGATCATTTTGTGGTCCGTCGAAAAAACGTAAGTGCGCCAGAAGCCCAGCTCGCGGTGGGCGGGACTACCGTGCGCCGCGTGAGACGTTGCCGTATCGCTCATCTTTTTTCACCTCGCAGATTATCTAATGATCCGGCTGAATCCGAGGGCTGATCGCTGAAAGCTTATTTCGCCGGCCAAGTCGTTTGCACCCACTTCGCGTAGTCTTCCGGGCTGTCGACGTAGAGCCAGCCGCGCATTCCGGAATGGCCGAAGCCGCACAACTCCGCGCACGGCAGCTCGTATTTGCCGGGCTTGACCGCCTCGAACCATACCAGGATGTCTTTCCCCGGCACCGCGTCCTGTTTCAGCCTGAGGTTGGGCAGGAAAAAGCTGTGGATGACGTCTTTGGACTTGAGAATGACGTGCACTACCTTGTGGACCGGGACATGGATATCGTTATCGACTTGCACGTCGTCCTCGGTGCCGATCTTTCCGTCCGGGCCGGGATAGACGATCTCCCAGTTGAACTGCTTGGCGGTGACTTGCAACTGGACGTCGGGCGGGGGCGCGTGCGCCTTGATCTTTCCCCAGGTGGAAACGCTCGCAAAAGACAAGCTGATAAAGACGATGGCCGGAATGACCGTCCAGATAATCTCCAGCGTGGTGTTGCCGTGCGTGTACGTTGCGCGGCGTCCTTCGCGGCGGCGGTACATGATCAGAAATATGATCATCAGCGCCGTCACCAGAAGGAACGCCGCTCCCGTGATGTAATAGATCACGTAAAAGAGACGGTCGATCTCTCCGCCAAAAGTCGAAACGTCCTCCGGCAGCCAGCTCATCATGCGCGTGAAATTTCCTTTTCGGGTTTACTTTTTTGTCTTGCTAACATAGACATCCGTCCTTTGCAAGAGGAATGGCTCCGGCCGCCGCCGAAAATCCCCGAAGCCCCCGGCTTGAGCTTGCCTGAATATCGTGATAATCATATATATCTATGCCAGAGTCCAGCTCCGACGCGCTGCAAGTCTTCAAGGCCGAATTTTTCAAGGCGCTGGCCCATCCGCTGCGCATCCGCATTCTCGAAGTGCTGCTCGAACGCGAGCAGAGCGTCCAGGAGTTGCAACGCGCGTTGAATCTCGAACAGCCGATCGTCTCGCAGCAACTGGCGATTCTCCGCGCCAAAAACATCGTCGAACCCCGCAAACAGGGCACGGCGGTTCGGTACGCGGTCCGCGACCGGGCCCTTGGGGAATTGCTCAAGGCGGCGCGAAAGATTTTCAACAACCACCTCGCGGGCACGCAAACCATGCTGCGCGAGCTGGCGCGAGAGAGCCGCAGGCGATAAATGCGCTTATTTTCCAAAATCCTGAGCGTCGGCATCGTCACCGAACCTCTCAAGTATGAGGGAGACGGCCTGGAAGTAGCAAGGCAAGTCGCGGAGAAAACGCAAAGACTTTTGGGCCGCGCCGTCGGCATCCGCGAGGTGGACGCCGGCTCCTGCAACGGCTGCGAAGTGGAAATTACCGGCTTGATGGGCCCCGTCTACGACCTGGAGCGCTTCGGCTTGCGCTTCGTCGCCTCGCCGCGCCACGCCGACATGCTGCTAGTCACGGGGCCGGTCACGCGCAACATGGAAGTCCCGCTGCGCAAGGCCTACGAGGCCACGCCGGATCCGAAAGTCGTCGTGGCCGTGGGGGACTGCGCTAAAACATGCGGCGTGTTCCAGGGAAGCTACGCGGTCGCGGGCAGCGTTGACGCCGTGATCCCCGTCGATGTTTTCGTTCGCGGCTGCCCGCCCGAGCCGGCCGACATTTTGCGTGGCATCCTGGCGGCGCTCGATCGGTTGCCGCCAAAGTGAATCCGGACATGACGCTCATGGGAACTTTAGTGACCGGCGCCATCGTGTGTTATCTCGCGGGCGCGATTGCTGCGCTCTTGGGCAACGACCGATGGGGACGGATTCTCGGCGCTTGGGGCGCGGCTTCGGGCGCTGCGATCTCTCTCGCACTGGGAATGGTCGCGCTCGCGAGCGGCTCGGTTTTTTCCGCCGTCTTCGATTTTCCTTCACTAACCGGATTCGCGCTCCGCATCGATGGGCTGAGCGCGCCGTTTCTCATTTTGACCGGGCTGGTCGGCGCGGCTTCGTCGGTTTACGGCGCCGGCTACTCCGCGGCTTACACAGGCGTTTATTCGCTGCGCAAACTGGGCGCCTTGTTCAATCTCCTCCTCCTCACGCTCACGCTCCAGGTCATGGCCGACAACGCGCTGACGTTTCTCCTGCTGTGGGAAGCCATGTCGCTCGTGGCTTATCTATTGGTGCTGACCGAGCATCGCGAGCCCGCGACCGTCCGGGCGGCGAACTGGTATATCGCCATTACGCACGTCGGCTTTGCCGCGTTGCTGGCCATGTTTTTTTTGCTTTCAGCCGGCGATCTGAGCGCGGCGTTCGATACGTTGCGCGCCAACGCGCCCGTCCTGACGCAGCGCAACGCGATTTTTATTCTCGCGCTGCTCGGATTCAGCGCCAAAGCCGGCTTGATTCCGCTTCACGTTTGGCTGCCGATGGCGCACCCCGTGGCGCCGAGCCACGTCTCCGCGCTCCTGTCGGGCGTCGTCATCAAGATGGGGGTTTACGGCTTTTGCCGCGTCGTGCTCGATCTCATGGGCGGCGGTCCGGCCTGGTGGGGCGGCTTGACGCTCGCATTGGGAGTCGCGTCGGCTCTCTTCGGCGTCCTCTATGCTTTGATGGAGCACGATCTGAAACGCCTGCTCGCGTATCACTCGGTGGAGAATATCGGCATCATCTTCATCGGCATCGGCGCCGGATTAATGTTCCAGAGTTACGGATTGATGAGCTTGGCGGCCCTCGGTTTCGTTGCGGCTTTGTATCACACAATCAATCACGCGTGCTTCAAAGGGCTGCTCTTTCTCGGAGCGGGCTCGGTGCTCCACGCGACGGGCACACGAAACATGGAAGAAATGGGCGGGCTCATCAAGAGGATGCCGCGGACCGCGCTCATGTTTTTGATCGGCGCCGCGTCGATCTCGGCGCTACCGCCGCTGAACGGATTCGCCTCCGAATGGCTCATCTTCCAGACCCTGCTGGGCGGTTCCCATATCCCGGAACCCGCGGTCGCTCTAATGATACCGATCGCGGTCGCCCTGTTGGCGCTCACGGGAGGCCTTGCCATGGCGTGTTTCGTCAAGGCTTTTGGAATCACATTTCTTGCCATCCCTCGCTCCCATGCGGCGGAACAGGCGCATGAATCTCCTTTCTCGATGCAGGCGGGCATGGGAATCCTCGGTCTCGCCTGCATCGGGCTCGGATTGACTCCGTTCTTTGTTGTTCCCGTGTTGGGGCGCGCGCTTGCGGGACTTGATAGGCTCGCTTGGGAAACGACGGTCTTTTCGCTGACGCTCCCGCTCAATACTCCAGCGACGTTCGGCTCCATGTCTTCTCCGTTGTTAGCGGCCGGATTGCTGATCCTGTTGGGTCTCATCCCTCTCGCTCTGTGGGTGATCGGCGCAAATCGTCGAACTCGCGTCGGGGACACATGGGGATGCGGCAGGATCGCGCAGACGCCGCGGATGCAGTATACGGCGACGGCGTTCGCCGAGCCGCTTCGGCGCGTCTTTGCAGAACTCTATCGACCCACGAAAGATCTCTCGATCGATTTTCATCCGGAGTCTAAATACTTTGTCCAATCCATCGAGTATCAGAGTGAAATTCACCCTTGGTTTGAAAAGCTGCTCTACCAACCGCTGATCGGAATTTTTCATAGGATCGCCGATCGTGTCCGCTGGATACAAGCCGGCTGGCTGGGCCTTTACCTGACCTACATGCTCGTCGGTCTTATCGCGTTGCTGGTTCTTGCCTGGTGGACGCCATGAGCGGATGGCTCGTTGAATTTTTCCAGATCGTTTTCGCCCTTGCCCTTGCGCCGGGCCTGGTGGGTTTAATCCGCTGGATCAAGGCGAGGCTGCAGAGCCGGTTGGGCGCGCCGCCGTGGCAGCCGTACCGAGAGCTCGGGAAACTCTTTCACAAGGAAGCCGTTGTCTCAAAAAATGCGTCGTGGATTTTTCGCTTTGCGCCTTACGCCGTCTCCGCGAGCACTCTGGCCATCGCTTTTCTCGTTCCTGTGCTCGTGGTGCCGCGCCGTTTAGATATGGTGGGAGACCTGTTCGTGGTCGTCTACCTGCTCTTGCTGGGGACTTTTTGGTTGGCGCTGGCGGGCCTCGATCCCGGCTCGGCCTTCGGCGGCATGGGGTCGAGCCGTGAAGTGACCGTCGCCGCGCTTGCCGAACCGACCACCGCCACAGCCATTTTCTCGTTAGCGCTTGGGGCGGGCTCGACTAATCTCGGAGCGATCGTTGTCGCGGCACTGAACGATCCCTGGACGGTATTGACGCCGGGACATCTGCTGGCTTTTGCCGCGCTTTTTATCGTCACCATCGCCGAGACGGGCCGCCTCCCCGTCGACAACCCGTCCACGCACCTTGAACTCACCATGATTCACGAGGCGATGATCCTCGAATACTCGGGGAGATATCTCGCTCTGCTCGAATGGGCGTCCTGGTTGAAACTCTTCGTCTTTCTCTCGCTGCTCGCCAATCTCTTCTTTCCCTGGGGCATTGCAACAACGCTCACGCCGGGCGCGCTTTCCTGGGCGATCGTCACGTTGCTGGTGAAGCTTGCGCTTCTCGCCGTCGTGATAGCCGTGATGGAAACTCGCGTGGCCAAACTGCGCCTGTTCAGAGTGCCGGAACTGCTCACCGCCTCATTCGTGCTGGCCTTGCTTGCGATCACATCGTCGTTTCTCTTGAGATAGACATGAACTCGCTTTTTTCACAGTTGGCCGTGCTGGGATCGAGCCTCACGCTAATTTTCGGACTCATGCTTTTGTGGCACCGGAGCGTCCATGCCTACACCACCGCATTCGCCTGGCAGTCGGTGGTCCTGGCCGGGATTGTCGCCGTGGTCGCCTATTTCGAGCGCGACCCGGAGCTCTACTTCGTCGCGGCGATGCTTCTCTGGTTGAAGGCATGGTTTATTCCCCGGCTCTTGCGGCGAATGGAGGAGCCGCTCCGCGCCGAGCAGGAGCTTCAACCCTACGTCAATACCGCGACCTCGCTGCTCATCTCCGGTTTGCTCGTGTTGTTCGCCTACGCGGTGTGTCGGCCGCTGGTCGCGCTCAGCCGTCTCCCGACCCGCGCGGGCATGCCGCTCGCGCTCGGCCTCATCTTCGTGAGCCTCTTTGTCATCGCCAGCCGCAAGAAAGCGCTCACGCAGGTGATCGGGTTCCTCATGTTGGAGAACGGCATCGCCCTGCTCGCGGTCCTCGGGACTTACGGGATTCCGCTGGTGGTCGAGATCGGCGTATTTCTGGATCTGCTCCTCGGCTTCATGGTGATGCAACTGTTTGTCTATCGCATCCACGAGACCTTCGAGAGCATCGACGTCGAGCAACTCGGGCGGCTGAGGCACTGATCGGAGGCGGAGCACAATGATTTTTGTCCTGCTTTTGCTCACGCCGCTTTTGGCGGCCGCAACCGCCGCGCTGGTGAAGCCGTATCGCGCTTGGGTCGGATGGCTATGCGCCGCGTTGTCCTTCGCTCCTCTCGGCGCGGCGCTGTGGCTCTCGGCGCGCGTGCTGGAGGGAGAAGTTTTGACGTGGGGTCCGGGAGAATTTTTAAGGGCCGACGGGCTTTCGGCTCTTCTCGTTCTCTGCGTCAGCTTTGTCGCCGCGCAGGCGGCGTGGCTCGGACCGGGATTGGCCGTCGAAGACGGCTACGACGCCGCGGAGCGCAGGAGCTATCGCGTGTTCTCGAATCTCTTCGCGTTCACCATGCTGCTCGCGGTGACCGCGCACAACGTGGGCGTGATGTGGGTGGCGGTCGAGGCGACGACCATCACCTCAGCGATGCTGATTCCGCTGCATGTGACCAAGGCGTCGGTGGAAGCTTCGTGGAAATACATTCTCATCGGCTCGGTCGGCATCGCGCTGGCGTTCGTGGGCACGGTGTTGGCCTACTTCGATTTCGTCAACTTGGCCGGCGAACAGGCTTCCGCTCTCAACTGGACATCCCTCCTCGCATCCGCGCCGTCGCTGCATCGCGAGGTTCTCAAACTTGCGTTTGTCTTTATTCTGATCGGTTACGGCACCAAGGCCGGTCTCGCGCCCATGCACACCTGGCTGCCGGACGCTCACTCCGAATCCCCGTCGGCGCTCTCCGCGATGATGTCCGGCGTGCTGCTGGCCGTGGCGATTTATGCGATCCTTCGCTGGAAGATCGTCGTCGATGCCGCGGTCGGTCCGGCGTTTACCAATCGGCTACTGATCGCGCTCGGTCTCTTGTCGCTCGCCATCGCGGCGTTCACTCTGATCGGCCAGCGCAATTACAAGCGCATGCTGGCGTATTCGAGCATCGAGCACACCGGCCTCACCTGTCTGGGGTTGGCGCTCGGCCCGCTGGGAATATTCGCCGCCATGCTTCATCTGGTCAATCACACGGTGACCAAGTCGATGATGTTTCTGCTCGCCGGCCGCGTCCAGCAACGATACCGCTCGACCGAGATCGCCGAAGTCCCCGGTCTGGTTAGAACCATGCCGGTGACGGCGGGATTCTTCGCCGCGGGAATGTTCGCGATTGCGGGTCTGCCGCCGTTCGGTCTTTTTATTTCCGAGTTTGCTCTGGTGCGCGCGGGCTTTGCCGCCGGGCGCGGGTGGCTCATGGGTGTGGTCCTCGTGCTGCTGGTGGTCGCCTTCATCGCGCTCGTGACGCATTTGAACCGGATGCTTTACGGAGACCCGCCCGCGCCCATTCCCGTAGGCGAACGCCAGCTCTGGGCGCTGGCGCCCGCTGGGCTGTGCGTCGTGATTCTCGTGATTCTCGGACTGACATTGCCGCCGCCGCTCAGCCGGCTGCTGAATAAGATCGTGGAGATCGCCGCGCCATGAAGGATTTGGGTTCGATCATCAACGCATTGAATCAAGCGTTGCCGGGACGCGCGACCGTGATTCGGATCGCCCGCGGCAACGAGATTCATTGCCGCGTCGATCCAACGGCCGTCCGCGACCTGTTCGCAGCGCTGAGCCGGACTTGCGGCGCCGAGCTGGTGCTGATGGTCGGAAACGATCGCCGCGAGGACCGGGGCGGCTTCGAGATCCATTACCTGTTTGCCCATCGACGGGAGAACTGGTTTGTCGACGCGGCGGTGCCCGCGCCGGCGGAGGATCCCCGGATCGTTTCTTTGGGGACGCTCTGCTACCCGGCATCCCGGTTCGAGCGGGAGATCTTCGACCTCTTCGGCGTCGTGCCGGCCGGTCACCCCGATCCGCGCCCGCTGGTGCGCCATGGATTCTGGCCCGAGGATTATTTTCCGCTCCGAAAAGACGCGCGCCCGAGAGAGTTTGCGGATGACGGACGGCCGTTTCCCTTCCAGGAAGTGGCGGGCGAAGGCGTCTACGAGATTCCGGTCGGTCCGGTGCATGCCGGAGTGATCGAGCCGGGCCATTTTCGTTTCAGCGTCGTCGGCGAGACCATCATCGACATGAAGGCGCGCTTTTATTTCACGCATAAAGGAACCGAAAAACTGTTCGAGGGACGGAGGCCGCAAGAAGGCGTGGAGTTGGCTGAGCGCATTTCGGGAGACACGACGATCGGGCATACTCTGGCATTCTGCCAGGCGATCGAATCGTTGGGCGAAGTCATCGTGCCGCCGCGGGCGCGATACCTTCGAGTGGTTCTCCTGGAGCTGGAGCGGCTCTACAATCACGTCGGCGATTTCGGGATGATCGCAAACGACACCGGTTTTGCATTCGCGCACTCCCACTGCTTCAGGATCCGGGAGCGGCTGCTCAGGCTCAACAAGCGGGTCTCGGGAAGCCGGCTATTGCGCGATAGTTTGATTCCCGGCGGCGTAGTTCGCGACTTGCCTTCCGACTTCGATCTTGCCGGCGAAGTCGAATCGGCGCTCGCCGATTTTGCAGAGATCGTGGAGATTACTCTCGCAAATAGAATGGTGATGGATCGCCTGGAAGGCGCGGGGCAACTCCCGACGCAAACGGCCCGCGATCAGGGCGTCGTCGGTTTTGTCGCCCGGGCCTCCGGCATCGATGCCGATGCCCGGCGCGATCACCCGTGTGCCGCCTACGGAGAGCTGGAGTTTAGGGTTCCGGTGTTCGAATCCGGCGACGTCAGAGCGAGGACGCTCGTGCGCGTAGAAGAGACGCGCGAAGCGGCGCGGATTATCCGGCAGGCGGTCGAGCGGCTGCCTTCGGGACCGCTCTCGGTTCCGTTGAATACGCTCCCTCCTTTCGAGCCGGCCTTTTCCATCGTCGAGGGCTGGCGCGGCGCCATTATTCATTGGCTCATGGCGGACAGTGCAGGCAAACTTTATCGGGTCAAGATCATGGACCCCTCGTTTGTAAACTGGCACTCTCTTTCTTACGCGCTGCTCAAGAATATCGTTCCGGATTTCCCGCTCTGCAATAAGTCCTACAATCAGTCCTATTCCGGGAACGATCTCTAATATCTCGAATTGCCGAGTCCCTTCGGCGAAGATCGACGCGTCAAACCAGCTATAACGGAACCACTCATTCTTGACTTTCCGCTCATCAGCGGAGAAGCTTTTCTATCTCCCGCTTCAACTGTTGAAATATAAACGGCTTGGCGAGGTAACCATCGCACCCGCTCTCTAGACACTTTTCCCTGTCG
>JBGQBP010000136.1:0-10487 GCA_041494945.1 Binatia bacterium
AAATCCATGCCCGCTCTGGCGCGCGCGCAGCGAGTGACCGAGCGGGCTTCGGGCTTTGGTTTCGATTGGCCGGCGGTCGAGCCTGTTTGGCAAAAAGTCGAAGAGGAAATGGAGGAGCTGAAGGCCGCAGTGTCGTCCGGAGATAAGACTCGCAGCCGAGACGAGATGGGCGATCTGTTTCTTTCATTGGTAAATCTCTCGCGTTTTTTAAACGTCGAGGCTGAGGACGCTTTGTCCGGAGCCGTCGAGCGCTTTCTCCGGCGCTTCGCTTACATCGAGGGAAAAATTCAGGGCCAAGGAAAAAAGCTATCCGAGGCGAGTTTGGAAGAGATGGACGGCTTTTGGGAAGAAGCGAAAAAAGCGGAGCGGCTGAAGCTATGAGCGGTTCTCAACTTCGCATCGTTTTTCTCGACGCCGCGACTTTCGGCGATGCCTCGCTGGAGCATTTTACCGGCGCGTGGAACTGCACGGTTCATCCGCTCACGCAGGCGGTGGAAGTACGGCAACGCATCGACGGCTTTCCCGTCGTCGTCACCAACAAAGTCGTGCTGGACAAATCGGTCATCGCCTCGCCGGAGGCCGCTCATTTGAAGCTCATCGCCGAGGCCGCGACCGGCACCGACAACATAGATTTGCAGGCCGCCCGGGAGCGGGGCGTGCGCGTCTGCAACGTGCCGGGCTACGCCGCGCAATCGGTCGCTCAGTTTACGATCGCGTTGATCCTGGAACTGGCGACGCGCGCGGGCGGATACATCGACCTGGTCCGCAGAGGCGAGTGGGAAAAAAGCCCGATGTATGCGCGGATCGACTTCCCGACCGTCGAGCTTTCCGGCAAAAAACTGGGTATCGTCGGCCACGGCAAGATCGGCGGCAGAGTCGCGGAGATGGCGCGCGGATTGGGCATGGAGGTTTTAATTTCGGTTCGGCCCGGCTCTACGGAGGCGCCGGTTGCCGGCCGGCTGCCGCTCGACGAAGTTCTGAAGTCTGCCGATTTCCTATCGCTTCACTGCCCGCTCACGCCGAGCACCAAAAACTTGATCGACGGCCGCGCGCTCGGTCTCATGAAACCGGCCGCCTTTCTTATCAACACGGCGCGCGGGGCGCTCGTCGACGAGCCGGCGCTGATTCAAGCGTTACGCGAGAATAAGCTGGCTGGCGCGGCGCTGGACGTGATCTCGCGCGAGCCGCCGCCGGCGGACCACCCGATCATCAAAGCGGCCAAAGAATTAGACAACCTCGTGGTCACGCCCCACTGCGCCTGGTCCGCGCGGGAGGCGCGCGAGCGGCTCTTGAACGAAACGGCGGAAAATATCGCGGCGTTTATCGAAGGACGCGACAGAAACCGCGTGGCGTGAACAACTGCCAAGCCGTGCTTCGACAAAGCTCAGCACGAACGGAATGACCGGTCACCCTGAGCTTGTCGAAGGGTGGTCTAAAACAACTGCGGTCAGTCTGGTCGAGGGAAATCATATGATACGGCGTATGAGTTGGCTTGTCATCGCTTCGCTGCTGTTCCTCGGCGCGAACACTGCGCACGGCGCAGAGCCGCGGCCCGGCGCACAGCAAGCGTGGGAACGAACGGTCGCCGCCGCGAAAAAAGAGGGACGGCTCAATCTCTACGTCGGCCGCTACGGCAGCGAGCCGCTGTTGAACGAGTTCCGAAAAGAATATCCCGACATTAAAATCTCGAGCGTCAACGGACAGGGCGGCCAGCTCGCTACGCGAATTTTGGCGGAGTCCCGCTCCGGCAACGTTATCGCCGATCTCTACAGCGGCGGCGCCAACACCAACTACAATTTGCTTTATAAAGGGAAAATCCTCGACTCGATCAAGGCGGCCCTGATTCTTCCCGAAGTCCTCGATCAAACCAAATGGCTCGGCGGAAGCCATAGTTATGCGGATACCGAAGGCGAGCAGATTTTCATCTACCTCGCCAATCCCAGCTCCGCGGGCCTCTACTACCATACGGGCCTGGTGAATCCGAAAGAGTTCAAGTCCTACTGGGATCTGATGAACCTGAAGTGGAAGGGCAAGATCGTCTCGCAGGACCCGACCGGCACCGGCATCGGCGCAACGCTCGTTTTCTTCTATAACAACCCTGAGTTGGGTCCCGAGTTTATTCGGCGCCTTTTCGGCACGATGGATGTCACCTACAGCCGCGACCGGCGGCAGATGAGCGATTGGCTCGCCAACGGAAAATACGCCATCTGCCTCGGCTGCCGCGACGCGCCCAAAGCCAAGATGCAAGGGCTGCCGGTGGAAGAATTCGAGAGCGGCGCGTGGAAGGAAGGAGAGCATATTTCCACCGGCGGCGGCTCGATGAGTTTGATGAAAGGCGCGCCGCACCCCAACGCGGCGCGGGTTTTCATTAACTGGTTTCTCTCGCGCAAAGGCCAGATGGCGCTGCAAAAATATCCGGATCTTTACGGCGAGGTGCCGCCCAACTCGCGCCGGATCGATATTCCCAAAGACGATCTGCCGGCGGAGAGCAAGCTCGTCAAGGGACGAAAATATATCGACGTGTCCAACGCCGAGTGGCAGGACATGGCGCCGATTTTCAAGATCGTCAAAGATGCTTTGAAGTCGAGCGAGGCCAAGTAATAAAGCGGAATGCGGTCGGACGTTTACAGAATGTTGAAAAACTCTGTTCTTAAGTCGGTCAAAAGGGTCCCGGGTGCAGCGATCGGGTCCGGGGACATCGGGACCAAGATTAGATGCCCCTCCTCGTGATCCGGGGTGGGTTTGGGAGTAGCTTTAAATTGTGAAAACTAAAGGGTGCCGATCTTGGAGAGGTGGCGGACGCGAGGAAGTGAGCGGGCATGCTCGAAGAGGGGCCGGTCAGCGGTGATAAATAGGCAATCAAGCTCTACGGCGAGCGCCACGAAAGAGGCATCGTAGAAGGTGAGGCTAAGCTCCTTGCCTAGGCGGGCGGCCCGTTTGAGCAGCGGTGTGGCGGGCGGGGCGACGCTAAACGGCAGGGACTCGAGATTAGAAAGGGCCTCGTTCAATCCGGCGGCGTCAAGCTTAGTCTTTAAAAGTAAGATGTTGCCGACCTCGTAAAGAAGCAAAGCAGGCACGTGGACTTCCAGTGGTCGACGTTCTATGTCGGTGAGCAGGCGACGCGCTTCGTTAACGAGATCTTCGTCTTTGGTCTTGATCCATTTGATCAGCACCGAAGTGTCAACGACGATCTTCGCGGCCATATCTCGTATCTCGAAAATAGCGAATGATGTCGGTCGAGTCCCACTGGCCGATCCACTGCCGTTCCAGTTCCCGCAGTGGAGCGAGCTCCCGCTTCCAGGATCGCGTGCGCGAATTCTTGCCGCCGACAACGGTTCGCAGGACCTCGCGGATCAATGCGCTGCGAGATCGCCCCTGGGCCTGAGCGGTACGATCCACCTTTTTGAGGAATTCATCGGGAAGAGAAATCATCACTTTGGCCATTGCCATTTGACCTCTGAGAAAAGCATAGCAGCGGGGCTCTCAAAAGGCAATACTTTTTATATACCAGCCGGATTCCAACTTTTTCTCTCCAGCAATACCGTTTTCAATACAAAAACGCAGACGGGCCTTTTTCAGCGGCCTGGGAGAGAGCGCAGCACGGGCTCCAGGACTTTCCATACGTTTGCCGCCACGATTTCGTGACCTTTGGCGGTCGGGTGCATGCCGTCGGGTAGGTTGAGTTCACGCACGCCGCCGATGCCTTCCAATATAAAAGGAATAAGTGATGCGTTGTTCTTCTTTGCCAGGTCGGGGAATATGGATTCAAACCGACGGCCGTAATCGCGTCCCATATTCGGCGGAACCTTCATTCCGACGATGACGATCTTCACCTCTGGGTATTTTTCTCTGGTGCGGTCGATGATCGTCTGAAGACTTTTTTTCGTGACTTCCGAAGGCACCCCGCGCAAGCCGTCGTTGGCTCCGAGCTCGAGCACGAGAACGTCGATTCTGTTTCTCAACAGCCAATCCAGCCGGCTTAAACCTCCGGTGCTCGTGTCTCCGCTTTGGCCGGCGTTGACGGCTTTGAGATTCCAACCTTTCGCGTCGATTTTTTCCTGAATGCGGGCGGGAAAAGCCTGCGACGGGTCGAGACCGTATCCGGCGGTAATACTGTTCCCCAGAAACAGGACAATTTTAGGCGCCGGAGCGGCCGCGGCGAGACCAAGCACTGAGAGACAGCTGAACGCCAGAAGCTCCATGATCTTACGGCAGGCCATTAGTTGTGTTGGAGTCATAAAATGTCTAGAGTTAAGTATTCAACAGTGTACCATGTCAAATAAAATTGCCTCTGCGAACCGCTCCCGCGTTAGTTAGTCAGCATGACAAATTCGATCATCTTAAGCGTAGAGCATTTGAGCAAGGTTTTTAAGAGCGGGGACCAAACCCTGACGGTCCTCAAGGACGTTTCCTTTGCGATTGAAGAAGGAAGCGCCTGCGCGATCGTCGGGCCGTCCGGCAGCGGGAAAACCACGCTCATCGCGATTTGCGCCGGCCTGGAGCGCCCGAGTCAAGGGTCGGTTATTTTCAACGAACACTCTATGCATCGTGCGAGCGAAGCGGAGCTGGCCGCGATCCGAAATCGGTTCATCGGCTTCGTGTTCCAGAGCTTCCAGTTGCTGCCTTCGCTGACCGCTCTGGAGAACGTCATGGTCCCCGCCGAGATCCGCGGCGAAAACCACGCGCGCAGCCGCGCAGCCGAGCTCATCGAAAAGGTCGGCCTCAGAGCGCGCCTGCATCATTACCCGGTTCAGCTTTCGGGCGGAGAGCAGCAGCGCGTCGCCATCGCGCGCGCTTTTA
The DNA here is from genome assembly GCA_041494945.1 of Binatia bacterium. GTDB lineage: Bacteria > Desulfobacterota > Binatia > UBA9968 > UBA9968 > JAJPJQ01. The sequence continues at coordinate 4,801 of JBGQBP010000136.1, forward strand.
TGAACCAACCGAAAATTCTTTTTGCCGACGAGCCCACGGGCAATCTCGACACCGAAACCGCCGCGGATATAATCCGGCTGATCTTCGAATTGAACGCAACCACCGGCGCGACGCTGATGTTGGTCACACACGACCGCGAGCTGACGCAACAGGCCGACCGCGTCATCGGCTTGAGAGGCGGAACGCTGGTCTCCGACAGCCGAGGGGATGGGAGACTTTCCCGCGGATGATGAGAACCTGGATTTTTAAGATGGCTTTCCGCGACGCCCGCCGCGGCCTTAAAACACTGCTCCTTTCGATGACCTGCGTTGTCCTGGGAGTCGCCTCCGTCGTCGCCGCCTTCTCGTTTCGCGCCAACCTTCAATCCAGCATCGAAATGCAATCGAAAAGCCTGCTCGGCGCCGACCTGGCGATATCGAGCCGGCAGCCGTTCTCAGAGGAAGCCGAAGCTCTCATCCGCTCGCTGGGAGGCGAGCAATCGCGCCAGATCGGTTTCTCTTCCATGGCCTATTTTTCCGCGAACGGGAAAGCCAGACTCGTGCAGGTGCGGGCGATCAGCGGCGATTTTCCCTATTACGGAGCGCTGGAAACCGATCCGCCCGGCGCAAAGAACAAAGATTTTCAGGACGGCCCTAACGCCCTGGTCGATGAGACGCTGATGCTTCAATTCAACGCCCGCGTCGGCGACCGCGTGAGAATCGGCGACCGGGATTTTCGCATCACGGGAGCACTCCGGAAAATTCCGGGCGAGGCGCTGGCGTTCTCTTTGGTGAGCCCGCGCGTCTACATACCGCTCGCCGAAGTCGATCGCTCTCAACTTTCGGAAAGGGGCAGCATCGTTCGCTATCGGGTTTACTTCAAACTGGACCCGCGCACGGACGCCGATCAACTGGTTCAACGAATCAATTCCCAGCTGCAACAGCTGCAATTGGAAGCCGACACGGTCAACAAACGCAAGGCCGCCATTTCCGAGTCGATAGAGAATCTCTCCCGCTACTTCCAGCTCGCGATCTATATCGCCGTCCTGCTCGCCGGCGTGGGCGTTGCCAGCGGCATTCACGTCTACGCCAAAGAAAAAACTTCCTCGGTCGCGGTGCTGCGGTGCGTCGGCGCGACTCCCGGTGAAACCGTGGCCGTCTACGTCATTCAAACGCTCGCGATAGCGTTCGCGGGCTCTTTTCTGGGAGCGGTTCTCGGCGTCGCATTGCAGACGCTGCTTCCCCTCGCGTTCAAAGATTTCCTGCCGTTAAAATCCATTTTTTCTTTGGCTCCAAGAGGAGTTCTGGCCGGGATGGCAATCGGACTCGGCACGACGCTGCTCTTTTCTCTCCTTCCTTTGATATCATTGAGGCGCGTTTCTCCCCTGCTGGCGCTCCGATCCTCTTACGAGAAGAGCCGAGGCGCCGACGATCCGTTGCGCTGGGTGATTTTCTTTTTCATCGCAGCAGCCGTCATTGGCTTCGCCGCAGCGACGACCGGGCGCTGGCTTCCAGGACTTTGGTTTTCCACGGCGGTGTTCGCGGTCTTCGGATTTCTTGCGCTCATCGCGAGGGGAATATCGGCTTTTTTGAGAAAGGCGATTCCCGATTTTTTGCCTTATCCGTGGCGTCAAGGCCTGGCCAATCTCCATCGCCCGAACAATCAGACCACAGCCGTCATGCTATCGATCGGTCTCGGAACGTTCCTGCTCGCGAGCCTGTACGGCGTCCAGGGCATGCTGTTGAGACAGGTTGGCGAGAGGAGCGGCAAAGGCGAACCGAACCTGGTGCTTTTCGATATTCAAAAGGATCAGCGCGCAGGCATCGGCGCCCTGTTCAAATCGTTCAACGTGTCTTCTTTCGACGAGGCGCCCATCGTCACGATGCGGCTTGCGGCCGTCAAGGGGCGCAGCGTGGACGAGATTCGCGCCGACTCTCGGTCGGGCATCCCGTCCATCCCGTCTTGGGCGCTCCGCCGGGAGTACCGATCCACGTATCGAAGCCGGCTCACGAGCACGGAGAAAATTATCGCGGGAACGTGGCAGGGAAAGTCGGCGGGCGATGCGCCGTCGATTCCGGTCTCGCTCGAGAAAGGAATCGCCGAGACTTTGAAGGTCGGCGTCGGCGACGAGCTGCAATTCGATCTGCAGGGAGTTGTTCTGCCGACTCGAGTCGCAAGTATCCGCGCGGTGGACTGGCAGCGCGTGCAGCCCAACTTCTTCGTCGTCTTTCCCGAAGGCGTGCTGGAAACCGCGCCGCAGTCCTATGCGCTGGCCGCCCGGACCGATTCGGCGGAGCTCTCGGCCCGCCTCCAGCGCGCTGTTGTGGATGACTTCCCCAACGTTTCCATGATCGATTTGACGATCGTCCTCGACACGCTGGATTCCATACTGGGCAAAGTCTCGGACGCGATTCGCTTCGTCGCGCTTTTCACTATCTTGACCGGCCTCGCCGTGCTTGCGAGCGCCGTGATGAGCAGCCGGGCACAGCGTCTAAAGGAAAGCATCTTGATGCGGACTCTCGGCGCGCCCCGGTCTCAGATCGTCGGCGCGGTGGTCGCGGAGTATTTATTCTTGGGAATGATCTCGTGCGTGACCGGGGCGTTTCTTGCGGCCCTGGCCGGCTGGGGGCTGAGTTTTTATTTTCTCGGGACCGTTTCTTCCATTTCTTTTGGGCCGCTCTTGGGGATTGTGGCCCTGGTCACGGGAGCAACGGTTCTGGCGGGAATAGCGGGTTGTTGGGGAATTTTTCGCCGTCCGGCACTCGAAGCTCTCCGAGCGGAAACATAGAGGCTAACACGTGGAGAGTCATTGGAGATCCTTGCGCTCATTCAAAACGAAATGTTTTTTTCTCCAACCAAGCTAAAAGGTAAGCATCTCGCGGTGACCTGCCGGAGAAAGCCGACAAGAGTGATAGAGCCAAGGACCGCGGTGGCATATCTGCTGAATGAGCCGGCATCCCCGATAACCATCCAGAAGAATAAATAGCCGCCGATTGAAGCGCCGATGATCCCGAAGAGAATATCCAAGCTCTTTGCATAACCTGCCAACAAGGTTTCACCGTAGCCTTTTTTTCCGATCAACTTTCCCGTCAACCAACCGGTGATTCCGCCGGCTAAAATCCACAACATTGCATTCATATAGTCCTCCTGCCAGTTGTTATGACGCCGATTCGCCCGTGTCGGGCCAAGATTGCGCATCTCGATTAAAAAAATGGCGCAAACTAATCCGTTTTAAATTCAGGCGTGTCGGTATCCAATTCCCCGCGCCGCAGCGCCTCCCGCGCCGTGCGCGCGAGTGCTTCATACCGCACTCGAAACCGCTCGAGGTCTGCTTCTTCAAGCCCTTCGAGATCCAGTAAGGCATTGTGCGCACCGTTTACCGCGCGAATCAACTCGTCGAGTTTAAGTTGGACGGCGTGGCTATCGCGATTCTGCGTATTCTGAATCAAAAAGACCATCAGGAATGTGACGATAGTCGTGCCTGTGTTTATGACCAGCTGCCAGGTGTCGCTGAATTTGAATATCGGGCCCGTGAGTCCCCAGACCACGATGATCGAAGCGGCGGCCATGAATGCGGCCGGATGACCCGTGGCTCGTGCCGTCCACTTCGCGAAGCGGGAAAAACGCGACGAAGAATAAATCATGGTCTAGCGGCCCCCGGCATGTCCGCGCTAGCCAACGAACCGCCCGCCAAATAGTCGTTGATGCCCTGCTCCATTCGCGGCGGAAACTCCGGCACAGGGCCTACCAGCTTTTCGCCGTACACTTTGAGCAGGATTTCTTTGAATACCGGAAGCGCAACCCTGGCGCCGGTTTCTTTGGGTCCGAGGGAACGGTTGTCGTCAAAGCCGATACGGACCGCGACGGTGATTCCTTCGGGGCCGTAAGTCGAGCCGACGAAAAGCGCGTCCCTGAACTCATTTGTCGTTCCTGTCTTTCCTATAACGGGGATCGGGAAATCTCTGGAGTCGAGCGCATGGGCCGTGCCGGTGGGAATGCGCACGACGCCGCGCAGACCTTCCTGAATGAGCGGGAGCGCGGCTTCCTCGAGATCGACCGGCGACTCGTCGTCTTCGCTATCCGCCACCACCTCGCCCGAATCACGGACGATTTGCCGGATCAAGTAGGGTTGGGCAAGAACGCCTGAGGCTATCGTGCGATATGCATTGGCCAGCTCCAGCAAATTTACTTCGGACGCGCCCAACGCCGTCGTCGCATAGGGCTGCAACGTCGTCCGGACTCCGACACTTCGCGACGTTCTAAGAACGCTGGCAATGCCGATCTGCTTTGTGATCCAAATCGCGACTGCGTTTCTGGATTCGGCGAGCGCCTCCCGGAGGGGAATCATCCCCTTGAACTCGCCATCGTAGTTTGAGATCCATTTCACACCTGCTCCATCGGGAACGCTGATGGGTTCGTCGGGAACCATGGTCCGAAGATTGAATGTTCCCTGCTGAAAAGCGGCGAGATAAACCATGGGTTTCATTGCGGAGCCGGGTTGCCGCAGGGACTTCGTGACGCGGTTAAAGTCGCTGTATGTCGCCGAGCGGTTTCGGTAGAACTGGCGGCCGCCCGTCTCGGCGAGGATGCTCGCGTCGTGGTTTCTCAACACGACGACGGAGCCCTGGATCACCCCTTTGGCGCTCGGGTGTCGCTGCTCATAAAATTCGAGGCCGTGCTCCAGTGCCTCGTTCATAATTCGCTGCACCCGTGCATCCACGGTCGAGTGAACTTGGATACGTCCCTGCAGGAGGTCTTCGATGCCGACATCAACGCGGCGGTCTTTGATCTCCTGAAGAACATTTTCAACGACCGCAGCCGCCTGGAGCATCTTGTCCTTATTCCTCGCGACCGCCTGAATCGGGCGCTGGACCGCCCCCTTCACTCTGTCCCGAGAAATAAAACCGCTGGCCGCCATAAGCGCCAGGGTTTGATTTCTGCGGTGCAAGACTTTTTCGGCCTTGGTCGCGCTGGGCGCATAGGCGCGTGGCGACTTTGCGATGCCGGCGAGCAGCGCCGCCTTGTCGGCATCGTCTACGGTGAAGGTGGCAAGAGGCCGGCCAAAATAATATTCCGCCGCCCTGGCAAACCCGTACTGGCCGTGTCCCATGTAAATGAAGCTGGCGTATCGGGCGAAAATTTCTTCTTTGGCGCGCTGTTTCGAACCGAAGCGCTCCTCCATCTCGGTTTCGAGCCACAACGAGAGGCGAATCTCCTCCATCTTCCGAAACCACATGTTGACGCTTCGCGCGCCGATCGCGTAAGACAGCATGCGCGGCAAGAGGCCGCCATGCCGGAGCTGGTTGCTGTTTTCTTGAGCCGTCAGGTTTTGCAGAAAATGACCGCGCACGAGCTGTTGCGTGATCGTCGATCCGCCTTGCGGGAAGATCGCCGGACTATTGACCTCGTCTTGATGTCCTAGCCCTACGAGGCGCGCCACCAGAGTTCCAACCCTGACTTTCCACAATACGCGAGGAATTCCGGAGTAGTCGATTCCACTATGCGAGAAGAAGTTCCTGTCCTCCGCGGCCAGAATCGCATCGCGAACAATGGGCGGGATGTCTTTATACTCGGTGATCTGCCGGTACTCTCTGGCCAGCTCGATGAGCGACCGGCCATTGACATCGTAGACGTGCCCGATCGTAGGAAACTCAAAGGCGGCGAATGCTTCCACGTCAGGCAGGTCGGTGCGGTCGAAATAGACGTGA
>JBGQBP010000137.1:0-10418 GCA_041494945.1 Binatia bacterium
ATTCTTCAAAGCAATGCTGATCCCCTCGACATAGGCCTTTAAGAATCGCTGCACGACCTCCCGATTCTCCTTCGACTTGAGGTACTCGCGGGTGGTGACCACTCCATTGAATGGAAACGAGCCTCCGATCTTCGTCATATCCACGAGCTCGGGAAAGCCCATCTTGCGCGCCTGCGCGGTCACGGGCGCAACCAACACGCCGGCTTGAATGGCTCCCGTCTTTAATAGGGTTAGCGTGTTCGGCAAGTCGTTGGTTTGCACGATGCCGACGTCGCGGTCGGCCACCAGCCCCTTGGTCTTCAGCGCGAACCGTCCAAAAAAGTCGGTGATCGCGCCGAAGCGGGTCACGCCGATTTTCTTTCCTTTGAGATCTTCGATCTTCGTGATCGAGGGAAGGCTGTGAATCGAGGCAACCATGGAGTCAATTGTCGAAGCCAGATAAACCATATCAGCGCCGGCCAACCGCGCGTCGACCACCGCCGTCCCGCCGATCTGTGCGATCGACAACTCCTTCGCCACCATCGCCTGAGCGACAAGCGAGCTTCCCGCCAAACGCTTGAAAGTCACATCAAGCCCGTACTTCTCAAACAACCCCGCTTCCTTTGTAACCCAAGCCGCCGTTTCAGTCCCCGCGACTGAAGAATAGCCGACGTTGATGGGCTGGCCTTTCGACTGCGCGGAGACAACCGCTGTTCGTAAAAACGCAAAAGTAGCTATGAGCAGAATCACCGGACGCAAGATTTTCATTGATGCCTCCATCTGTCGGAATTTCCGGTTTGCTGAGATGAAAGATTCCGGCGAGATGCATCTTCCACGAATTTGCCCTTTCTTGTCAAGACGCTGTACTGGGCCACCACATAATGTTTCTGGCCTTATGCAGGGGCGATGAAGCAGCAAGCAAGAGGCGGAAAGCGATTTGTCTCCGCACAACCCTTGAATCGCTTGATTCTCTGCGGGCTTCCGTTCCATCATGGGAACAGCCCGCACAACGTATGACCTTCCCGCCTCAAATGGTGGCCATCGCCTGCGCCATGTCCTACGCGGCGTGCAACATCGCCGCGAGGTTCGGCTTGAATTATTCCAATCCGGTCACCATGACGCTGGTCTCGTTTACCACGCAAACGGCGGTCCTGGGGTCCATCGTCATCATTTCCGGGAGCATTCCGCCGCTCTCCTACTTCCCGGCCGTCCTGTTCGTCGCGATAGGCTTCGTGATGCCCGTCATCCGAACACTGACCTACATCGGCGTCGCCAAGATGGGCGTTTCACGCAGCGTTTCTTTACGATCGAGCTATCCCCTGTTCGGCGCGCTCTTCGCGCTGATTTTTCTCGACGAAGAGATCCAACCGCTGGTGCTGGCGGGCACCGTCCTGGTCGTCGCCGGAAGTTGCTTCATCACCTGGCAGCGGAACGGCGGCCCTTCCGCCGGCCGTTGGTGGTACGCGCTCTTTCCTCTCGCCGCAGCGATCATTTCGGGCCTGATCCAACCGGTCGTTCGCTACGGGCTTAGTTTCTCCCACTACCCGCTTTTCTTCACCGCGCTGGTCGGCGCTACGTCGCTCTCCGTCAACCTCGGCTCCCTGCCTCTCATAAAAAGATTTCAACGCCCCGTCTGGGACCGCAAAGGCTTAAAGAGTTTGATCCTCGCTTCACTGTTCGAGAATCTGGGATTTCTCCTCTTTGTCACCGCGTTCGGCATGGCTCCGGTCGCCACTGTCTCGCCGCTCATCGCCACCAGCCCGATGTTTGTCGTGCTCGCAACCATGCTAATCTTTCGCAATCTCGAACGCGTGAGCCTGGGAACGATCGTCGGCACATTGCTGACCGTCGCCGGGACAATCGCCATCACGTTGAGCCGGTAAGGCAGGCCGATTCCCAACCGGCGCTTGCCCTTTTCTCGTGTTCGAACGTTGACAACCGGCCGGTTCCCGAATAGTGTTTTCCAAAATCGGACGGAAGTGAAGGGTGAGAGATGAACCGAACGCGTCAGATTCGGAATTTGTTTTTTGCAGCGCTGATCTTATTTTCCACCGCGGCCGCGCGCGGGGCCGAGCCCAAGAGTCCGATCGCAGCCATCGAGGACAACAGTTTCCTGGTGGAGGAAGCCTACAATCAAGAGGAAGGCGTAGTCCAGCACATCTTCAATGCGGTGTATTCAAACGATCCGAGGCAGCGTGGATGGGCGTTTAACTTCACCCAGGAATGGCCGGTATTTTCAGAAGAGCACCAACTTTCCTACAGCATTCCTTCCTTTCATAGTCAGCAAGGCGGACTGCAGGTGCAGGGAATCGGAGATATTCTCCTCAACTACCGCTATCAGTTGCTGGAGGAAGGAGACCGCAAACCCGCGATCGCCCCTCGTTTCAGCCTCATTCTTCCAACCGGAAATCGCAGGAAAGGAACCGGCAACGGGGTGGTCGGTTACCAATGGCTCGTGCCTTTCAGTAAAAAGTTACCGCCGAGTTTGGCCTTCCACGCGGATTTGGGTCTGACCTATCTCCCCGGCGTGCGCGCGCCGTTGGACACGGGAAGGCTGTCGTCGAAGCGCTCCCTTGTCTCTCCGAATCTTGCGGCGAGCGCGATCTTCGCCTTCTCGTCGCGCGTTCACGCGATGTTGGAGTGGGTCGGTACTTTTCAGGAAAGCATCAATGGGAGCGGAAAAACACAGCGCGACTTCATCTCGATGGTTTCTCCGGGAGTTCGCGCCTCGGTTATCGACGAGGAAAACCTGCAAACGGTTGTGGGCGTCGGCCTCCCCATAGGCGTTACGCGGCCTGCGCCCAACTTCGGCGTGTTGTTATATCTCTCGATCGAACACAAACTTTTCTAATCGCCGGCCGATCAAAAAGGTCCCAGATACAAGGCGCGCGAGAAACCGACGAGCGCAGACGTACTCTTTTCAGTACGTCGAGCGAGGCGTTTCGAAGCGCAACGAAGTAGATGGGCCTTTTTCAGCGGCCGGCCCGAGTCGCCGTCCAGTTGCCGCCGCTTCCGCCCTTGACGGTTCCTTCCATCGTGTTGCCGTTCACCCGGCCGGTGTACTGCGCCGCGCCGGCGCTGAAGCTGATCTGATCGCCGTGCATCTTGCCGTTGGTGACGACGATGTTCTTGCCGCCGCCGTTGAGGGATCCGGTAATCATCTGAAACTCTTGCTTGAGCACGAGATCCCCTTGCGGAAGTTTCCACGTGCCCGCGACTTTCGCCGGCACGATCCACAGGTGAGCCGTGCACCAGTTCGTGCAGCCTGCGGTTACCGTGGCCGTCTCGTCGTCCTGCCATTCTCCCATCGTGAACGAGTTCGATACGATGCGGGTTCCCGGCTTGAGATCGAGAATCTTAGGGCGCAGCTTCAAGTTTATGTCGGGCAGCAAAAACATGGTGATGACGGTGGCCTGCGAGAAATCGCTCTCGAACAGATCGGCTTTCATGAACTGTGCTTTGTCGCCCATTCCTTCTTTGGCGGCGTTGCGCTTCGACAGCTCGACCATGTCCGGATTGTATTCGATGCCGAGCGCCTTCGCGCCGCGCTTGGCCGCGGTGATCACCGTGCGCCCGTCGCCCGAGCCCAAGTCGATCACGTAATCTTGCGGCGTGACTTTCGCCATATCCAACATCTTGTCCACCAACGATTGAGGCGTCGGCACCCATACGACGTCCTTCCCTTCCTGCCCGACCTGCGGTTTATATTCGTCTTTTGCCGTTTGCGCCTGGGCGAAGACGCCGGCGCTGATCAGAGATATGCAGAAGGCCAACAACCCATGGCGCACGAGACTTGATGGTTTCATTTTTTTCTCCCGTCGAAGATTGAATTATGAGTCTCCATACTCCATGACCATGAAAATGTCCAGCACCGGCGCCGCGCGATAGTTGGCGAAGACGCACAGAAGCTTTCATGAAGCAGCAAGTGCAACGGTGAATCTACCGACCCTGCGAAGGGTATCACGGATGACTAGGAAGGTTACGTCCGGAGATTATCGGCTCTGCTCCATTGGCAAATTCTTCGAAAACCTGTTAATCGGAACTCACGCTTTCTTTTAACCCACGGCTTTAAGCTCCCAACCAGTACGGAGGTCGCCATGCGTTCTTTTATTTTATTCGTGGCTTTGCTTCTTGCCACTACCGCTGCATTCGCAGCGTCCCCAGCGTCCGCGGCGTCAATGGATGCACCCAAGCGCAAGTCCGGCTTGTGGGAGATCACGGTATCGAGCGCGCAGATGAAGGGCGCTCACGCCATGCAGCAATGCATCGACCAGAAAAGCGACGACCTCATGAAACAAGACAGGCCGGGCATGGAGAAGATGTCGTGCAGCAAGAACGAGATGCGCAAGGAAGGCGACAAGATCATCGGCGAATCGGTGTGTAAAATGGATGCCAGCACGGTGACGACGCGTTCGGTCATCACAGGCCGGTTCGACTCCGCTTACAAAGCCGACATCAAGAGCACTTACGAGCCGCCGATGCACGGCATGCGCGAATCGTCATCGGTGGTCGATGCAAAGTGGCTGGGTCCGTGCAAGCCCGGACAGAAGCCCGGAGACATCTCGATGCCCGGCATGCCCGAAGGAATAAACATGGACGAACTCATGAAGAAGATGCCGAAACAATAATACGCCTGGATCAGTCGGCTACCTTGATGACTATTTTGCCGCGCCGGTGCGGCGCGCCTGCGAGCATCTCGTGTCCTTTGCGCGCTTCGTCGAGCCACAGCACTTCACCGACTTCGGTTTTCAGCTCGCCCGCGTCGATCATTCCGGCGATCTTTCTCAGACGGTCCGTCGTAACCTGAACGAGAAAGAAGAGCGCCTGGACGCCGCGCGCACGGGCTTTTTCCTTCGAGGGTAAAACCGCCGACGATACGAGGATGCCGCCGCGTTTTAAAACTCCATAGGAACGCTCCAGCGTTTCTCCTCCGACCGTATCGATCACGGCATCGACCTCTTTGACCCGCTCTTCGAATCGCGTCGCGCGGTGATCGATGACTCCCAGCGCGCCCAGAGCGCGGACGTAGGTTGCATCCTTCGCCGATACGGTTGCGATCACCATGGCTCGGGCCCGATGCGCGAATTGAACGGCGTACCCGCCGACGCAGCCCGCGCCGCCGTGGATAAGCACGGACTGCCCCGCCGATACTTGCGCAAAATCGAACAGCATCTGCCACGCGGCCACGGCACAAACGGGAACGGATGCGGCGTGGACGTGATTGAGGCTTTTCGGCTTGGGCGCGATCATCGCCGCTTTGGCGACAGCGTATTCCGCGCATGCGCCCGTGAAACCCTCGTTGGTCGCGCCGAAAACTTCGTCGCCGGTTTTCAGTTCGTCTACGCCTGGGCCGATCGACTCGACGACGCCGGACAGATCGGATCCTAAAATCAAAGGCAACGGCTGCGGAGCAGCGCCCTTGCCGCTGCGAATCCAGGCGTCCCACGGACCGACGCCGGCGGCCTTGACCTGCACGACGACCTCTCCTTCACCCGCCACGGGCCTGGGCACGTCTTCAAGAGCGATGACGTCCGGCGGCCCAAATCTGTGGACTCGAAGAGCTTTCATATCCATTTCATCCGCCGGCCATGAGACCAGATCGCGCTTTCCAAGTCCAGACGCGGTCTCATTGACAGCCATCGCGTTCCTTAATACTAAAGAGGACTGCGCTCACATCGTGTAAAAACAAAAAGGAGAAAATATGGTCATCGATATTCATAATCACATCGTTGCCGGCGGCGAGCTCAACGCTTACCAGGCCAACTTGATCAACAGCCGCGGATTTCACGGCAAGGGCCACCTCGATTTGACGGAGGAAAAAATCAAGAAGGCGCGCTGGCGCGGCGTCAGCCACAGCGACGCGTTGAAACAGGTCGGCACCGACTGGGCGTTTATCTCTCCCAGGCCGTACACGATGATGCATTCGGAAAAGCCCGAGAAGATCGTCAACTGGTATTGCGAAGCCGTCAACGACACCATCGCGCTGCAAGTGAAAGTCGAGCCCAATATTTTTCGCGGCATCGGCGGGCTGCCGCAGTGCGCCGGCGTGAGCCCGAAAAATACCCTGGAAGAAATCGATCGCTGCGTGAAAGACCTCGGCTTCGTCGGCATCATGATCAATCCCGATCCCGGCGAAGGCGACGGCCAGACGCCGGGCATGGGCGACGAGCACTGGTACCCTTTATATGAGAAGATGGTCCAGCTCGACCTTCCCGCCATCATGCACCCGGCGAGCTGTAGAAACCCGCGCGAGTCCTTTCACGGCCACTTCATCACCGAAGAATCGATCGCCGTGCTTTCCATCATTCACTCGCGCGTGTTCGAGGATTTTCCCAAGCTCAAGATCATCGTGTGTCACGGCGGCGGGTCGATCCCCTATCAGGTCGGACGCTGGCGTTCCCAGCTCCGCGGCCCGAACGACACGGAAACATTCGACGAGAATCTGAAGCGATTTTATTTCGACACCGCCCTCTACAACGTCGAATCGCTCGAGCTCTTGTTCAAGATCGTCGGCACGGACCGATGCATGTTCGGCACCGAGCGCCCCGGCGCCGGATCGAAGAAGGACCCGCGCACGGGCCAGTGGTACGACGACATCAAGCCCAAGATCGAAAGCATTCCGTGGCTGACCAAAGAAGATAAGGAAAAGATCTTTCAAAAAACCGCGGAGAAAGTTTTTTCGCGATTCAAAGCCGCGTCGTAGATAAGCGGCCGGCCACGCCACGACGCGTTGGGATACTCCGCCCAGCTCGAACATCGACAGCGCGAACGCGCGCTTGGAAATTGCGCCCCTATTACCACCCGGCTCGCGCTCGCGTCAAGAAGCTGAACGTCAACGTCTTCCCATTCCTCAATGCGCCCGTTAATATCTAGATCGGAGGAAGCCCGCATGACGGACAAGAACCATCTCATCCTGACGGCCGTGGGTCCCGACCGGGTAGGCATCGTCGAAAAGATTTCGGAATTCATCGCCGGACTCGGCTGCAACATCGAAGACAGCAAGATGGCGGTTTTTTGCGGCGAGTTCGCCGTGATTATTCTGATCGGCGGCGAGAGTGGAAATCTCGTGAAGGTCGCCAACGCGTCCCGCGAGCTGGAGATCCAGACCGGGCTCGTGTTCTCGATCAATACGCCCGCGACGCGCAAACCCGTCGAATCGCTTTTGCCCTACACGTTGACGGCTTCCTGCATGGACCATCCGGGCATCGTCCACAAGCTGAGCCGGACGCTCAGCAAGCTCGGCGTCAATATCGAATCGATGGAGACCAAGACCTATGCCGCGCCGGACAGCGGCACGCCGATCTTCCGCCTGGAAGCTTGGGTCTCCGTGCCCGCCGGGACCGAGGTCGATCTTCTACGCGAGCGCTTCGGCGAAATTCAACGGGAAGAGAATATCGATATCGATTTTTCTCCGGGTCATCCTTCGCGATAGCTCGAGGTTTTCACCCGACTTACCAAATGATATAGGAGTGGTCATTCCCACTTTGCGGCCTGAGAACATCCAGAGCGATGCTCATCGCCGGAAGCTCTGGAGAATCTTCTGCGTTCAACATCCAACGAGGAAAAAACCTCCGCAGCGCGAATAAGCGACCCCACCGCAACCGCTGCCGCCCGAAAGTCGCGTCGTCTCTTCCAGGCATTCCTTCGTCTGCCGGCCTTCGAGGCGCTGCGCCACCGTGAGTTCCGTTTGCTCTGGCTCGGGCAGGCCTGCACCGGAATGGGAACGTGGATGGATCAGGTTACCCGCGGTTGGCTCATCTATGAATTGACGGACTCGGCGCTCCAGCTTGGCCTGGTGCGAGGAATTCAAGCCATCCCCTTTCTCTTGTTGTCTCCGGTGGCGGGCCGCGCCGCCGACCGCGGCGCGCTGGCAACCCTCTGAGGCGCTCCGTGGGCCGTGGTGGCGTCGATGGGCGCGGCGGGTTCGCTGGCGATGATCGTTATATATGTGGCGCTGCCGCGCGCACGGCATATCCGTTAGGACGGTTCACTTACGCCGGCCTCGCGTTGACAGGACGACAAATTATTTGGATACTCTCCGCGTCGGAAGAACAAGGAGCCAGAGCATGGAGTACTCGTTGCGGGCGATCGCGGAAAAGGTCGGCGGCCAACTTTCCGGCAACGGCGACGAGGTGATTCGCGGCGTCAACTCTCTCGAGGCCGCCGAAGCCGGCGAGCTTACGTTCGCGGAGCACGCGCGCCTGGTTCCTCAGGTGCATTCGACAAACGCCTCGGCGATCATCGTGCCCAACGAGTTTCCTCCCATCGAGGGCAAGAATCTCCTGCGCGTCGCCGCGCCGCGCCTGGCGTTCGTTAAAGTAATGACCCTTTTCCAACCGCGGCGGCAGGCTCCGGCCGGCATCCATCCCGCCGCGGTAGTTTCATCCGAAGCCGCGCTGTCCGAGGGCGTCGCCGTCGCGGAGTGCGCCGTCATCCGCGAGAACGCGCGCATCGGGCGGAAGACGGTCATCGAGTCCGGCGTTCATATCGGCCGCGACGTGGCGATTGGCGAGAACTGCTACATCGGCCCCAACGCCACGATCATGCATGGGACGCGGCTTGGGGATCGCGTGATCGTTCACGCGGGCACGGTCATTGGCGGCGACGGCTTCGGCTACAATTGGTCGGACGGGCGCCACATGAAGATTCCGCAGATGGGCAACGTCGTGATCGAAGACGACGTGGAAATCGGGTGCAACGTTTGCGTCGATCGCGCGACGTTAGGCTCTACGATCATCCGGCGCGGCACCAAAATCGACAACCTAGTTCAGATCGCGCACAACGACGTGATCGGCGAGCACGTGATCATCACCGGGCAAGTCGGCTTGTCCGGCAGCGTGACGGTGGGCAATCGGGTGGTGTTCGGCGGGCAGTCCGGCGTGGTCGACCATATCACAATCGGGGACGACGCCCAGATCGGCGCCGCCTCGCCGGTCACTAAAGATGTGAAATCGGGGCAGGTGGTCTGGGGTTTTCCAGCGCGCCCGATCCAGCGGGTGAAGCGCGAGCTTGCCAGCCTGGCCCGTTTGCCCCACGTGATCGAACGGCTGAGAAAAATGGGACTCTTTCGCAAGACTGAGAGCTGAGCCGAGAGGACAATTGGGGACGAATCTGTTAACTTGTTCTCAAGCTTTATTTTGCCGTAGCCATTGCGCGGAGGTGAAGCATGCTGACTAAAGACGAGAACGAATTGTTGACGCGCGTCGGACCGGGGACGCCCGCAGGCGAACTTTTACGCCGCTATTGGCATCCCATCGCCGTCGCCAAAGAACTCACCGAAGAGCAGCCGGCAAAGTTTCTCCGCGTGCTGGGCGAAGAGCTGGTGCTGTTTCGCGACAAAAGTGGACGCTTGGGCCTGCTCGCCGACCGCTGTGCCCATCGCGGCGCTTCCCTTTCCTACGGCAGAGTCGAAGCGCGCGGCATCGCCTGCGGCTACCACGGCTGGCTCTACGACGTGGAGGGAAATTGCCTCGAGTGTCCCGCCGAGCCCGAGGAAAGCAAGTTTCACCTGACGATCAAACAGAAGGCGTATGTGGTCCAGGAGCATTTAAATCTCGTCTGGGCCTACATGGGTCCCGCCCCGGCGCCGGTGATGACTCACTACGACACTCTTTTCCGCAAGGACGGCCATAGAAAAATCGTCGTCCATCCGCAGCTCGACTGTAACTGGTTTCAGACGATGGAGAATTCCGTCGATCCCGCGCATTTGCAAATCTTACATCAGGAATATTACGGGCGCGGCGAGCGGAAACCGGTCAATACAACGCGGGGATTTACGGACGACGTAACGAAGGTCGAATTCTATCTCACCGATCACGGCGTTATGAAGAAGCGGACTTACTTCAACGGAATCGTGGACGAGCACCCGCTGCTCTTCCCTTCTATCCTGCGCCAGGGACCGAGCTCGCAATGCCGCACGCCGATCGACGACGAGCATACGATTCACATCCACGTGCTTTTCTTCCCGACGGCGGACGGCAGCGAGCCGGCGGACGCTTTCGATCCGCCGGTCAAGTACACCGAGCCCTACAAGGACCCGCCCGATAAACTTCATCCGGAAACGCGATTCACCTTGCAGCATATCATTCCCCAGGACCACATGGCCTGGGAGACGCAGGGGCCGGTCGCCGACCGCACGCGCGAGCGCCTCGCCACGTCGGACCGCGGCGTCGGCATGTTGCGCGAGCTGATGAAGCGGGAGATCGCAAAAGTCGAGCGCGGTGAAGACCCCATCGGCGTATATCGCGACCCGAACCATGCCATGATCGACACCAACGTCGATGAGGGAGTCCGGCAGTTGGCGAGCGACGCGCGCGCCCACGCGCAAGGGACCTACGAGCAGGACTTAGCCGCTCTCTATCAAGGCAGAAAAGACCAGCCCGCGTGAGCGAGAAGTAAATTCTACTATCCTGGCTGTCCTGCTTATTTAATTTGTTCGG
>JBGQBP010000138.1:0-10155 GCA_041494945.1 Binatia bacterium
CGCGCCGGGCGAGAGGACCGCCGCGCGTATCAACGTATTCTCCAGCTCGCGGACGTTCCCCGGCCACGCGTGTTCTTCAAGAAGCTTCATCGCCTCGGGCGAGAGACCGGAGACCCGCGTGCCCATTTCGCGGTTGATCTTCTCGACGAAATAGCTGACGAGTTGGGGAATGTCGCCCTTGCGCTCG
Organism: Binatia bacterium; assembly: GCA_041494945.1. Classification (GTDB taxonomy): domain Bacteria; phylum Desulfobacterota; class Binatia; order UBA9968; family UBA9968; genus JAJPJQ01. Next base: position 188 of record JBGQBP010000138.1, read on the forward strand.
CGAAGCGGCGGCAAATAAACCGGGATCACTTTCAGCCGGAAGTAAAGGTCCTCGCGAAAGCGTTTCTCCCGCACCGACTTTTCCAGATCCTGGTTCGTGGCGGCCAGAATACGGACGTCGGCCTTGAGGACTTCCCGCCCGCCCACGCGGCTGTACTCGCGCTCCTGGAGCACGCGCAAGAGTTTGGTCTGAAGCTCCAGCGGGATGTCGCCGACTTCATCCAGAAAAAGAGTGCCCTCCTCTGCCAGCTCGAACTTTCCGATCCTCCGCTCCAGCGCGCCGGTGAACGATCCTTTCTCGTGCCCGAACAGCTCGCTCTCCAAAAGCTCGCGTGGGATGGCGGCGCAGTTGACGGCGGTGAACGGCTTGTTCCAGCGCGGCGAGTTGTAGTGGATCGTCTTCGCGACCAGCTCTTTTCCCGTGCCGCTCTCGCCCTGGATCAAAATGCTCGCATCCGTGTTCGCCACCTGGCCGATGATCTTAAAAACTTTCTGCATCGCCGGGCTCGTGCCGACCATGTTTCCCGGCTCATAGGTCTTTTTGACCTCTTTCTTGAGCTCGTGAAAATCCTGCAACAGCTTTCGATTCTCCAAAGCGCGCTGGATCAGGAGCGACATCTCCTCCAAGTCCCACGGCTTGGTGACGTAATCGAATGCGCCGTTCTTCATCGCCTCGATCGCGTTGTGCATCGTGTTGCGCCCGGTGACGATAATGATGGACGCGTCAAGGTCCGCGGCTTTGGCCTCTTTGAGAAGCGTCAATCCATCGACGTCGGGAAGATTGATGTCGATAATGCAAACATCGAAGTCGGTTTCCTTGAAAGCGGCCTGTGCCAGCCGGCCGTTTTCCGCCGTCTGCACCCAATGGCCTTCGCCTTCGAGAGCTTTTTTGAGCACGCTTCGCTGTGATTCTTCGTCCTCGACGACCAGGATTTTTCCCATTTTATTCCGCTACGAGCAGAGACACTTTGAAGCTCGCTCCCGCTGCCTCCCGGCTTTCCACGCGGATCATGCCGCCGTGTTCCTTGATGATGCGATAACAGACCGACAGTCCGAGCCCCGTGCCGTTGTTTTTGGTCGAAAAGAAGGGGGAGAAAATATGAGGAAGGTCTTCCTCTTTGATTCCCGGCCCGTCGTCTTCTATGTCCACCCAGATAAATTTTCCGCGCTCTCTTCCGTGTTCCCGGATGTGAAAGTCGGTCTCCATGCGCGTCGTGACCCTCAGAGTCCCGCGGCCCTGCATCGCCTGGAAAGAATTCTTTACCAGGTTCAGAAACACCTGCGTGAGCTGCGCGCGGTCCCCGCGGATGGACGGCAGGCTGGGATCGAAATTTTTTCTTACGGTGAAAGCGGAACTGGCCGCGGCTTCGCTCTCCAAGAGCAGCACATGGTCTAAGATTTCGTGGATGTTGAGCGCTGCGAAATTAAGTTTCGCCGGTTGCGAGAGGTCGAGAAGCTGCTCGATGAGGCGGTTCACCCGGTCGACCTCGCGCACCACGATATCGGCGTACTGGAGCAAGGATGGGTTGCCGTTCACTTCCCGCTTGAGCAATTGCGCCGCGCCCTTGATGCCGCCCAACGGATTTTTGATCTCGTGCGCGAGGCCGGCGGCCAGCGTGCCGAGGAGCGCGAGCCGGTCGGCGCGATTCAAGTCCTCTTCCATCTCTTTGCGGTGCGTGAGATCGCGCATCAACAGAATCGTTCCGAGAAAACGGCCGGCCCGGTCCTCGAGCGGAGAGACCGTCAAATTCACCGGAATCTGCCGCCCGCGCGCCAGCGCCAAATCTCCCTCTCCCCGGCTTCCCGTCTGCCGCGGCGGCTCGCTCTTTTGCACCATCTCGACGAGCCAGGGTGTTTTGCCGAAGACGCTCGAATAGTCTTGCCGTAAGACCTGCGACTCCGGCAGGTCCGTCAGGATCTCGGCGGCTTGATTGAAAAAGGATATCTTGCCGTGACGATCGACGAGAATGACGCCGTCCTCGAGACTCGTGAGGATATTTTCCCACGAGATGCGGGCGGCGGGAGCGGTTTTTTCTTCGGCGAGTTTCATGGGCGGCGATTCGGCAAAAAGCATATCAGAATCGGGCGCTGTTAGAAAACTTGCCGCCCTTGCATTCACGTCTCTCCATATGTTAAAAATTTAAATACACTTTAGGGGTTAGCACTCAAAAGTGGGCTCTTGCCCGCTTTTTTATTTTGGGGGTATCATGAGTGTCGATCCGGTCGTGGAGCGGGTGTGGGAGATGGTGTCCTCGGTGGTTGCGGATGAGGGGATGGAGGTCGTGGACATCGAGTTCCGGCCCGAGGGGAGCCGAGGAGGCCGGGTGCTGCGATTGTACCTGGACAAAGAGGGCGGGCCGACCGTGGACGATCTGACGCGCGTGAGCCGTCAGTTGAGCGAGCGGCTCGACGACAGCCCGGAGGTTCCCGGTCCTTATACATTGGAAGTTTCTTCTCCGGGCATCAATCGCGCGCTCAAGAGAGTCGAACATTTTGCCCGTTACGTCGATAAAAAAGTGCGCGTGCGGACCCGGGACATGATCGAAGGAAGAAGATCCTTTTTGGGCGTATTGAAAGAAGTCACACAAGACGAAATCGTAGTCGCGCAAGACGGGCGCGAGTTTCACATCGCGCTGTCCCAGATCGAAAAGGCGAACTACGAACACGAGTGGGGTAAGTAATATGCAGCAAGATTTGAATCGAGTCATCGAGCAGGTCAGCAAAGAAAAGGGAATCGACAAGACCATTCTCATCAGCGCCTTGGAAAACGCCATGGTGTCGGCGGCCAAGAAAACCTTCGGCCATGAGCGGAAGATCGAAGCCCAGTTCAACCCGGAGATCGGCGAGGTCGAATTGTTCGAGGCTAAAACCGTGGTCGAGACGATCCAGGACCCCGCGGTCGAGATCACTCTCGACGAGGCGAGAGAATCGCTGGACCCGGAGGCGCAGGTCGGCGACGAGCTGCTCTCCAAGCTCGATACCAGCGGGTTCGGACGCATCGCCGCCCAGGCGGCCAAGCAGAACATCGTTCAGAGAGTCCGGGACGCCGAGCGCGAGATCATCTACAACGAATTCAAAGGACGCGAGAACCAGCTCGTCAACGGCATCGTGCAGCGCTTCGAGAAGAAAAACATCATCGTCAATTTGGGCAAGACCGACGCGATCCTGCCGGAAAAAGAGCAGGTCCCGCGCGAACGCTACCGCCAGGGCGACAGAATCCGCGGTTACATCGTGAGCGTCGAGATGACGAGCCGCGGGCCGCAGATCGTGCTCTCGCGCACCCATCCCGGCATGCTCACCAAGCTCTTCGAGCAGGAAGTCCCGGAGATCTACGAGGGCATCGTCGAAGTGAAAGGGGCCGCGCGCGAGCCCGGCGGAAGGGCCAAGATCGCGGTCGTCTCAAACGATCCCGACGTCGATCCGGTCGGCGCCTGCGTCGGCATGAAGGGAACGCGCGTCCAGGCGGTCGTGCAGGAGCTGCGCGGGGAGAAAGTCGACATCGTCCACTGGACGCCGGACCAGGCGGAATACGTCTGCCGCGCGCTCGCGCCGGCCAAGGTGTCGAAGATCATCATCGACGACGACGAGCACGGCATGGAAGTCATCGTCCCCGACGACCAGCAATCGCTGGCGATCGGCAAGCGCGGACAAAACGTCCGGCTGGCCTCGCGCCTTAGCGGCTGGAAGCTCGACGTGCGCAGCGAGTCCGAGATGGAAGACGAGACGCGGCGCGCGCGGGTCTCGCTCGGAGCGATTCCTGGCGTCAACGACATGGTCGCCGAGCTGCTCTATCAGGCCGGCTTCAAATCCGCCGAGGAATTGGCGGAAGCGGATCTGGAGACGATTCTCGACGTCGATGGGATCGGTCAGGAAAAGGCGGAAGTCATTTATAAATCGAGCAGAGAATATGTAGCCGAGAAACAGAAAAGAGAGGCGGAGGAGGCAGAGGCAAGGGCTAAAGCGGCGGCCGAGGAAGCGGAGGCGAAGGAGAAGGCCGATGCCGAGGCCGCGGAAGCCGCCGCTGCTGCGCCTTCCGAACCGGGGACGGAGAGCGAGGAGCCAGCGCCGGTAGCGGAGCCGACGCCGTCAGCGGAGAATGACAAGTAGGCGCCCGCAAAGAACTTGTCTCGGCTGCGGCAAAAAGGACGAGCAAGCGGGGCTGCTGCGAATTATCATTCAAGAGAACGGAGCCCTCGAAGTCAACAGGCTGGGAGAAGGAAGAGGCGGCTACCTGCACAGGGCGGAAGCATGTTGGGATTTGTTTTTACGCAAGAAGAGCGTGTATCGGGCCTTTCACGCGGAAGTCGGAAGGCCGGCTAAAGAACAGTTGATTCTTAATCTGCGCGCGCGACATTGGGAATAAGAGATGGCGAAAACAAGAGTTCACATACTGGCGAAAGAGTTGGGCATCGAAGTCAAAGACTTCATCGCCCAACTGGAGAAGCTGGGCATCAAAGGAAAAAAGTCCCAGAGCTCTCTCGAAGACGAAGAGGCCGTTCACATCCGAACGGCATTGGCCGCGCCGGCGAAGCCTCAGGTGGTCGTCGGCGAAGAAAAAGTCGTCGCCGACCGGATGGTGACGACCGGGGATGAGAGCGTGGGCGAGACTCAGGCGCACGAGAAGATCGTCGAGCGCCGCGTGCGCACCAATGTAATACGCCGCCGCACGAGCCGGACCGAAATCGTCACGCAACCGCCGGCGGAAAAACCGGAAGTCACCAAGGCCCCCGCCGAAGAATCCGCTCCTCCGGAGATCGTGGCGCCGGTCGTGTCTGCGCCCGAGCCGGAACCGATTCCGGAGCCGGAGCCTCCCGTCGAAGAGCCGCAGCCGCTGGAAGCCGAAGCCGTCGAAGAAGCTCCTGTCCCCGCTCATGTAACGCCTGAAACCATCCCTGAGAAAGTTGAAGAGAAGCCGGCGCCGGTTGTCGAAGAGCCGCAGCGCGGCGCTCGCGTGCTGGGCCGCATCGACTTGAAGAGCGTCACCAGGCCCGCGCCTACGCCGACCCCGCCGCTGCGGCGGCCCCAGCCGCCACAGATGCCCGCCGCTGCTACTCCGGGCGCGGTTTCGCGGCCGGCGCCTGCCGCCGAAAAAGACGGCGCGGTTACCACGGAGATCGCCAAGCCCGGCAAGCATAAGAAACGCGTCGTCAAGAAACAGGATATGCTCGAGCTGCGCGAGCGCGAGCTTCGCTCCGGCCGCTTTCCGAAAAAGAAAAGGGCGCTGCCGGGAAAAGAGCAGAAGAAGACCGAAATCACCGTTCCCAAGGCGAGCAAGCGCGTCATCAGGATCTCCGAAGTGATCAGCGTCGGCGATCTTGCCCGCGAGATGGGCGTCAAGGCGGGCGAGGTGATCAAAAAGCTCATGCAGATGGGCATGATGACCACGATCAATCAGATGCTCGACGCGGATACCGCCGCGCTTGTTGCCGGAGAGTTCGACCATCAGATCGAGAACGTCGCGTTCAATGCCGAGTCGGCGCTCGAAGTGGAGCACCAGGTCGAAGAGCCCGAGGGGGCGCTCTTGCCGAGACCGCCCGTCGTGACGATCATGGGACACGTCGATCACGGAAAGACATCCTTGCTCGACGCGATCCGCAGCACCAACGTGACCGAGCGCGAGGCCGGCGGCATTACCCAGCACATCGGCGCATACCACGTTCAATTAGACGGAAGGGGTGTTACCTTCCTGGACACGCCGGGCCACGAGGCGTTCACCGCGATGCGCGCCAGAGGCGCGAAGGTCACCGATATCGTCATCCTTGTCGTCGCGGCGGACGACGGCGTCATGCCTCAGACCGTCGAAGCGATCAACCACGCGCGCGCCGCGCGGGTGCCGATCGTGGTCGCGATCAACAAAGTCGATAAGCCCGACGCGAATCTCGAACGGGTGAAAAGGGGCTTGATGGAGCACGGCCTGGTTGCCGAAGAGTGGGGCGGTGACGCGATTTTCGCTCCGGTGTCGGCCAAGACCAAAGAGGGAATCCCGCATCTTCTGGAAATGGTTTTATTGCAGGCCGATGTCCTCGAGCTGCGCGCCAATCCCAACAAGCTCGCGCGCGGAACTATCATCGAGGCCAAGCTCGACCGCGGCCGCGGCCCGGTGGCGACGGTCCTCGTGCAAGAGGGCACGCTCCACGTCGGCGATGCCTTTGTCTGCGGAGTATGTCAGGGAAGGGTGCGCGCAATGATCGACGATCGCGGCCGCAAGATCGATGCGGCGCCGCCGGCGATGCCGGTCGAGATTCTCGGCTTGCAAGGGGTTCCACAAGCCGGCGACTCTTTCGTGACGCTGACCGACGAGTCCAAGGCGCGGCAGATCGCCGAATACCGCCAGAGCAAACAGAGAGAGTCCGATCTGGTCAAGACGAGCAAAGTCTCGCTGGAACAGCTTTACGATCAGATCAAGACCGGCGACGTCAAGGAGCTTCGGGTTGTATTGAAGGCCGATGTGCACGGCTCGGTCGAGGCGTTGACCGACGCGATGAACCGCCTGTCGAACAACGAGGTGAAGCTCAACGTGATCCATGGCTCGGTCGGAGGAATCACGGAGAGCGACGTGCTGTTGGCTTCCGCGTCGAACGCCATCATTATCGGCTTCAACGTTCGGCCCGAGGTCAAGGCGGCAAACATGGCCGCGCAGGACGGCGTGGACGTCCGTCTTTACACGATTATCTATGAGGTCATGAACGACATCAAAGCGGCGATGGAAGGACTGCTGGAACCGACGTACAAAGAGCAGGCCCATGGACGCGTCGAGATCAGAGAGGTCTTCACCATCCGAGGCCTCGGAGGGGTGGCGGGCTGTTACGTGACCGAGGGCAAGATACAGCGGGGGAGTCTGGTACGGCTGCTCCGCGATCAGCGGGTGGTCCATGAAGGAAAGCTGGCCAGCTTGAAGCGTTTCAAAGACGACGTGCACGAGGTGACCGCCGGTTACGAATGCGGTCTGGCTTTGGAAGGCTTTCAGGATGTTAAGAAGGGCGATGTGCTCGAGGCTTACGAGCGGGTCGTGGTCATTCGCCGCATGACCCCAACCCCCGGAGGGCGCGAGGCGTCCCGGGCCACTGCAGGAGAGATCCGATAGGAATAATGCGCGCCTCCGCCGACGATTCTCCCGTCGTTGTCGGAGTTCTCAAACTCAATTTGCTTCTCGCCGAGAACCACTCCCTCAAGGGAAAAAGAGGAGTGCTCAAGAGCGTCCAGGCGCGGGTTTCCAACCAGTTCAACGTCTCGGTTGCCGAGTGCGGAGACCAGGACCTGTGGCAGAGCGCGGTCCTGGGTTTCAGCGCCGTCGGCAGCAGCCGTCCCATCGTCGAGGCCACGCTCCGGAAGGTCGTCGAGTTCGTGGACGGCCTGGGTCTGGCGCAGGTCGGCGAGGCTGAAACCGAGTTTTTCTACTTCTAGACTTCAATTCTCGTTTCGAGAGGCATGGAATATAAACGCTCCGATCGCGTCGCCGACCTGCTGCTGGAGCTGGTTTCGGAATTGCTCATGCGCGAGGTCAACGACCCGCGCATCGCAGCGGTGACGCTCACCGGCGCGGAAGTCAGCGGCGACTTGAAGCACGCCAAGATTTATTTCAACCTCTTGACCGGGAGCGAAGGAAAAGCCGAAGTGCTTGCCGGCTTGAAGAGCGCCGCGGGTTTTATCCGGGGCAGGGTGGCCAGGCAACTGAAGCTCCGCCTCGTGCCGACCATCGAGTTCCTTTACGACGACACCGAAGAGCGTGCCCGGCGGATCGACGAGCTTTTAAAGCAAGAAAAAAAATAACTTGTGAGTTTTAGATGCCAAGCGGACTGCTTTTAGTCGATAAACCGGAGGGGCCGACTTCCGCCCACGTCGTGGAGCGGGTGAAGCGCATTCTCGGGGCGAAAAAAGTCGGACATCTCGGCACGCTCGATCCGTTTGCTTCCGGCCTGTTGCCGCTGGGGATCGACGACGGAACCAAGATCGCGGAAATTTTTCTCACCGCGCAAAAGAGCTACCGGGGAGTGATCGCCCTCGGCGTCGCGACCGATACGCAGGACTTGACCGGCAAAGTGATCGAGACGCGCGAGGTTCCCGCGCTCGCCGATGCGGAGTTTGAAAAGCTCCGGCGGGCGTTCACCGGCACTCTGATGCAGACCCCGCCGATGTTCTCGGCGCTCAAGAAGGACGGCGTGCGCCTCTACCGGCTCGCGCGCAAGGGGCAGACCGTGGATCGAGCCCCGCGCGAGATCAAAGTCGAGTCGCTGCGGCTCTGGACGCAGGGCGCGTCGGAACTCGGCTTCGAAGTGACCTGCTCCAAAGGAACTTATATCCGCACGCTGGCCGCGGACATGGGGCAGTCTCTCGGCTGCGGCGCGCATCTAAAAACCCTGCGCCGCCTCTCGTGCGGCCATTTGAGCGTGGAGAACGCGATTTCCCTTGACGATATTGAAAATGCAAAAGCGCGCGGAGAAGTTCCGTTGCTCTCGCTGAACGAGGCGCTGAGCCAGTTTCGCGCGGTTCTTCTCGACAGCCACGGCGTCTCTTCCCTCAGAATGGGCCGGCAGGAAGTCCTGACCGGACTCGGCGCGCCGAAGGAGGGGGAGAAAATCGTGCGGCTGTTGGACCCGGAGAAAAATCTTGTCGCGCTCGCCAACTGGAGCGATGAAGCGGGCAGGAGATGGCGGCTTTTTCGCATGTTCGCGTTGTGATTATGCCGTCCAAGTTGTGGGTTACCGTCAAACCTCAATCTAAAAAGTCCGAGGTGAAAAAGATTTCCGCGGGCGAATATGCGGTCTCGGTCAACGCGCCGGCGCGCGAAGGGAAGGCGAACGAGGCGGTGATCGAGCTTCTGGCGCGTCACTTCTCGGTACCGAAATCGTCGATCCGCATCATCCGCGGACAAACGGGCAGACGAAAACTCATCGCGCTGCCGTAAGTCTTGAAATCGTCTGCTCACGCGGACTATCTTCCCGTATGAGCCGCAACAATCCCAATATCGACTTAAGGAGGCTTGCTCATGTCCGATAGCCACATGCACGATTTCGAGGCGCACGTCCGAGCTGTGGAAGAAGATTTGGAATATTACCGGGCCAAGCGGCTCGAGCCGCGGATCTTCACGCTGCTGCGAAGAGGATTCATAGACTTTACCGATCTTTTTAACGCGGCCACCGCTTCGTCTTCGAAGGACGGAAATTCGGACGCCGGCAACGGACAAGAACAAGATTTGGAGAAGCGTGTCCGCGCGCTGGAAGACGGTCTCGACGATTACGTGAGGGAAATCGGGTTGCTCACGTCCAGCATCGGAGGCGCGATCGACGTGGTGACGGAAGACGGCAGGGTGGAGCGGGGCGACTACAACGAGTTTTTCCGCCTGACGCATCGAGAGTACAAAGGCACGCTCGATGAGCGCGTGCGCAGTTTGACTGAGGACGTAACGAAGAACAGAAGAGTGCTGGACGTCCTCGCGCGCGCGTTGATTCGAAGGGGAATCTTGCGGGAAGACCTGCTGAACAAAAATCGCGAGGCGCTCAAGACTGCCGGACAGTGGAATGGCGGAAAAATCGTCGCCCGCTGCTGGGTGGACGCGGATTTTAAGAACAAATTAATTTCACAAGGACGGCCGGCGCTGCGCGAGCTCGATATTCCTCCCGGCCGGGTCGGAAAGTTGGGCGTGTTGGAGAACACGGACTCGGTGCACAACGTGATCGTCTGCACGCTCTGCTCCTGCTATCCCTACGATCTCTTGGGCGACACGCCGTGGTGGTACAAGCAGGATATCTACAAAAAGAGGATCGTCGCCGATCCACGCGCCATTCTCGAAGAGATGTTCGAGCTGAAACTTCCGCAGAAGATGGAAGTCAGAGTGCACGACAGCACGTCCGACGTTCGCTACATGGTCATTCCGAGAAGGCCGAAAGGAACGGAGGGAATGAAAGAGGAGCAGTTGGCGAACCTCGTGACGATCGACAGCCTGATCGGCGCCGGCGAGGCGACCGAGCC
>JBGQBP010000139.1:0-10142 GCA_041494945.1 Binatia bacterium
GACGACGTCGACCTTGTCGTTGAAGATATCCCTTCCTTCAACGTAGCCGATGTAATTCAATGGGGCGTTGGAAAGCTGCTCGCTGGCCGCGCGCGTCAGATCGTTTCCCTTGCCTTGCTCTTCTCCGTTGCTCAACACTCCCACGCGCGGGGACGTAACGCCTAAGACCTGTTCGGCGTAGATGGAACCCATCAGCCCGAACTGAAGCAGTTGGCGCGGCTTACAGTCCACGTTGGCGCCGGCGTCGATAATCACCGTGCCCTTGCCGGGAGTGGGAATCACAACCAGGATCGCCGGCCGGTCCACTTGCGGCAGATTACCGACGACGAACATCCCAAGCGCCATCATGGCGCCGGAGTTGCCCGCGCTGACCACCGCCTGGACCTCTCCCTGCTTCATGAGTCCATAAGCGACTTTCATCGATGAATCGCGCCTTCTCAACGCCGCGCTGGGCGATTCATCCATGGCAATCGATTGGGCGGCGGGCACAACCTCGACGGCGGCTCGTAGCGCCCCGTGCTTTGAGAGCTTTTGTTCTATGACCTCTCTGTCGCCGACCAGAACGACGCGCACGTCGAGATCCGCGGCAGCCAACAGCGCTCCATCGATGACCGCATCGGGAGCGCGGTCGCCGCCCATCGCGTCAACGGCAATCTTCAACATAGGAGACGGGGACTCAGGCTTCTTCCACCGGAAGCACCGGCCTGCCGCGATAGTAGCCGCAACTCGGGCAGGCGCGATGAGGCAGCACGGCTTCGCCGCATTTGGAACAGGTGCTCAACTGGGGCGCGGTTAACGCATCATGGGATCGGCGCTTGTTTTTTTTGCTCTTCGAAGTTCTTCGCTTGGGTACCGGCATCTGTTTATATCCCTTCTCTTCTTTCCGCCTCAGGCGGAAGGAACGGCATGAAAAATCGGCGGCGAGCTACTGCTGCAACTTCACGTCGCGGAAAAGCATCATCCGTGGATCGCTTTGGGAAGAAGAGCAGCGACAGGAGTCTTCGTTGAGATCGGCGCCGCAGCCCGGACAAAGCCCGCGGCAATCTTCCCCGCAAAGCGGGCGCGTCGGCAGAGCCAGCAAGACCTGCTCCCGAACGAACGGCGTGAGATCGATTTCTTTCTCGCTGTAGAAACTCAGCCCCAACTCCTCCTGATTCAACTCTTTGGTCTTGGGCGATCGCGTGCCGGGCGCCAGGATGAAATCGAACTCTTTCTCGAGCGGGAACGAATAGTCTTTGAGACAACGGCTGCAAAAGCCTTCGCCGGTCCCGCCGATCCGGCCGTGAAAAAACAGATCCGCTCCTGATCGATAATAGGTTACTTGGACATCGAGCTGCCGGGAAAAGTGAAAGTCCCTGGCGTCTCCGGCATAAAGCCGGTTCAACTCTTCGGTCCCCTCGGTGAAGCTCAGTTCTTTAGGCGTTTCAGCGATCTGTGCGACAAAAATCTTCATCTTTCCGGATTGTGAAACGGCGAGCTTAAAATATAGCGATTCGGCCTCTATTGTCAAGCTAAATGAGCGCCGGAATGGTAAAAAAGCTTCTGATTTTCTGCGGACTTCCGAATTGTCGGCCGATCAAAGACTTAGCCGATTCTCAATCAGCGGTTTGCGCCTCGAGGACGAGCGCATGGGACAACGTTGCAAAGAATTTTTGGTACAGCTCCGGCTCTAAAACCGGCGTCACGTCGTATCGGGCGTTGGCTCGAACCAGCAGCCGAGTCGTGCCCCGAGGGATGACCGTCACGGTCAACCGAAGAAGATAACGATCCAATTTCGTCCCGCTGACCGAAGCGAGAGCATAATCGGCGCGGTCTACGTGAAAACCTAAATCCTGTAAGGTCGCCGCGATAACGCGCAGCATCCCGTCTCGGTCGGCCGTCGCGAAAACACGGCTACGAATATTTGCCAGCTTGAGCTGCCTTTCGGGTTCCGGCGCCGCGTCGCGTACGGCGTATTCGCAGCCGCTTAGGCAGGCAAAGAGCTGCAAGCAAACACCGATGCCGAGGAGCGCCTGCGGAGTTTTAAAACTCATGCGCGTCCAGAGCCAGGGCCTTGGCGAGCTTTTGAAAAAAAGTTTGATACTCCACGGGACCTTCGAGCAGCTCGGATTTGGCAACTTTGCCCTCGGTATCCCAGACGACCCGCTGAAAAGTTATCCGCACGGCGGTGCTGTTGCCGTCTTCCGCAAGTCTGGTGACGACCGACGCCCGGATCATCTGATCTTTACTGTAGGGCATCGAGGTCGGAAAGCTCAACGCGGAGCTGATAACCGCCACCGCCGCCGAAGTCGCCATACCGCCGATGTTGTATGGCGAGTCCTGCTTCGAGCCCGCGATCAGTCCCAGCTCTTTAACGGTGGCATCGATCGTAAACCCCAGATCCTTGAGAACTGCGCCGGCCGCATCGAGCAGCGCTTGCTCGTCTTTGGTTTCAAAGCGCCGGGTTTCCAGCTTGCGCCGCGCGGAACTTTCCTCAGTTAACTGCAACGCCTCTTTCGGAATCTGATCCGGCATGCAGCCGGAACTTAAAACAACCGCAACAAATAGCGGGAAGATTTTTCTCAACATGTCGAGGCGATAATACCCTTTGCGAAGTGACTTAAGCAAATCCCCCACTGCCGGAACAAAAGGCGCCGGCTCTCCGGCCCGCCCACGTTGAATTCTTGACAAAGAGACAGCAAGCGTTTAATTGAGTTGTCTCATGGTCGAAGTGCGCGGTCTGACAAAATACTACGGCGAATTTCGCGCCATCCAGAATGTCTCGTTCACCGCACAGCAAGGAGAGATCCTGGGACTGCTCGGGCCGAACGGCGCCGGCAAGACGACGACGATGCGGATCGTCACCGGCTTCATGCCGGCGACCGAAGGAACCGCCGTCGTGGAAGGATTCGACGTTTCGACCGAAGCGCAGGAGGCGCGCCGGCGCATCGGTTACCTGCCGGAAAATCCGCCGCTCTACCATGACATGACCGTGAGCTCCTATTTGAAGTTTGTCGGGCGTATTAAAGGGGTCAAGAGAAGCGAGCTCGCCGGGGCGCTGGACAGAGTGCTGGAAAAATGTTTTCTCACCGACGTCGCATCGCGCATCGTCGGCCGGCTCTCCAAAGGTTACCGGCAGCGCGTCGGTTTGGCCGGGGCGTTGATTCACAACCCGCCGGTGCTCATCTTGGATGAGCCGACGATCGGCCTCGACCCCAGGCAGATCATCGAAATCCGCGGCTTGATCAAAGAGCTGGCCACCGACCGGACCGTGATTCTCTCCACCCATATCCTGCCGGAGGTGTCGCAGATTTGCGGCAAAGTCGTCATCATCAACGAAGGCACGGTCGTGGTGGAAAAGAAGTTGAAGGAGCTGGCCCAGGGCGCGAGCCTGGAAGAAGTTTTTCTCCGCTATATTTCCAAAGAAGTCGAGTCCAAAGAAGCGAGCGCCTGATCCACGATGCGCAACATTTTGACCATTGCCGGGAAAGAGATCCGCTCTCTTTTCGTTTCTCCGATCGCCTACGTCGTGCTCACGGGTTTTCTGCTCTTGGGCGGGTGGTTTTTCTTCAATCTGCTGTTCCGCTTCACTTACATGTTGAGTCTGTACACCGGCCTGCAAAACACCGAAGGTCTGCAGAGTCTCAATTTGAACGAGTACGTGATGGCGCCGCTGCTGCATAATTTGACGATCGTGCTCGTGATCATGATTCCCATCATCACGATGCGCGCCTTCGCGGAAGAAAAGAGGAGCGGAACCTACGAGCTGCTTTTGACCTCGCCCCTCAGGGTGACCGAGATCGTTCTGGGCAAGCTCTTGGGCGCCCTCGCGTTCCTCGCCGTGATGATCCTGCTCACCGGAATTTACCCGGCGATTCTTTTGCTCTACGGCAACCCGGAGCTGGGGATCGTCGCCGCGGGTTATCTCGGACTCTTCCTTCTCGCCGCGGTATTCGTCTCGGTGGGGTTGCTCACTTCGTCGCTGACCGAGAACCAGATCGTCGCCGCCGTGACTTGCTTCGTCATCCTGCTGCTCCTCTACGTCATTTCCTGGCCGTCGGAAACCACCGGATTCGCGCTGGGAAACATGCTCAAATATCTCTCGATCGTCGAGCATTTCGGCGAGATGGTCAAAGGCCTCATCGATACGCGCGACATCGTCTATTTTCTCAGCGTGATCGTTTTGAGTCTCTTCCTCACCCACCGCGCCGTGGAGGCCTCGCGCCAGAGTTAACCGGCCTTCTATGAGAAAGATCCTACAGATTTCCGGAATTGCCGGCATCGTTCTCACCGTCTTCGGTCTGGTCGCGCTCGGTTTCACCGGCAACGCAATGGATACTTACGTCCTGATCCATCTGGCGTTGGGCGTCTTGTTTCTCGCGGCCTATCTCGTAACTCAGGGGCGCAATCTGGCCGCATCGCTGCGCCGCCGACGGGCGCGCTACGGGCTCAACGCCGTCATCTATTCCCTGCTTCTCATAGGCGTCCTGGTTCTCGTCAATTTTCTCAACACCCGTTATCACTACCGGTGGGATCTCACCGAGGCGAAAGTGTTCAGTCTCTCGCCACAGACCGTCAAGCTGATCGGCGGGCTCAACCAGGATTTGCAGATTTACGGCTTCTTTGAAAAAGGCGAGAACCCCAGGACGACCGATCTCATCAAGAGTTACACGTATCAGTCGCCGCGGGTTAAGTTCACTGCCGTCGATCCCGACCGGAATCCGGAAATGGCCAAGCAGTTCAAGATCCAGCAGATGAACACGCTCCACTTGAGCTACGGGCAGGAATCCACAAACATCACCGACAACACCGAGGAGGGGGTTACCAACGCGATCATCAAGCTCACCAAGGCGACGAAGAAAAACGTCCTGTTCCTCACCGGTCACGGCGAGCCGAAGCTCGACGACAAGGAAACCCCGCAGGGGTACGCCGCCGCCAAAGCGGCCCTGGAGAACGAAAATTATCAGGTGAAGGAGTTCCTGCTCTCGACGCAGGAGAAAGTTCCGCCGGAAACTTCGCTCCTCATCGTGGCCGCGCCGGAAAAACCGCTGCTCGACCATGAGATCGAGGCGATCGACGATTATTTGAAAAACGGCGGCCGGCTCCTGGCGCTGCTGCCTTCGCCGGGCGGCGATAGCCTCAAGACGTTTCTCCGCAACTGGGGCGTGGAGGTGGGCGACGACATCGTCGTGGATCAGGTGATCCGCTTGTTCGCCGGTCCCACGCTGGGAGTGGAGCCTATCGCGGAGAATTACGACAAGGCCCATCCGATCACGCGCGAGTTCAAAGAGCGCACGCTCTTTCCACTGGTCCGGTCCGTCGAGCCCGTCAACGAAAGCAAAGACAAACTCGAAGCGACCTCCCTGGCCCAGACCAGCGCGACGAGCTGGGCGGAGAAAGATGTGAACGGCATCTTCAAGCAAGGCAGGGCCGCTCTGGGACCTGAGGACAAGAAGGGTCCGATCTCAGTCGCCGTCGCGGTCAGCGCCAACCTCAAAATACTCGGCATCGAGAAAGAGGGCGAGGCGAAAGTGGTGGCGGTCGGAAGCGCCGCGTTTGCCAACAACCGGTACATCAATATCTTCTTCAATCGGGATTTTTTTCTCAACGCGGCGAACTGGCTGGTCGGGCAGGAAGAGATGATCTCCATCCGGCCGCGCTCGGTCCGCTCCTCGCGCCTCCAGTTGACCGAAGGAGAAGGCGCCGCGATATTCTACCTCTCTTTTCTTATCCTCCCGGAAATCCTCCTCATCATCGGTCTCTCCGTATGGTGGCGGAGGAGATAAAAACGTGCGGCGGCTGAAAACGCTCATCCTGGCCGTCCTCTTGATCGCTCTGGGCGGTTACGTTTATTTCTTCGAGCTTTCCAAAGGCGACAAAGGAAAATCCGAGAAGCTGCTCGATTTCAAGCAGGACGAAGCGGCGGCTATCGATCTCACCTATCCCAACCGGGCGATCCAAATCCAAAAAGATCCTTCAGGGAAATGGAAGCTCACCCAGCCCGTGCGCGCCGACGCGGACGACTCGACCGTCGGAAGCCTGCTCGCCGCGCTCGCCGCGAGCGACATCAAGAGAACGTTGGAGAAAAAACCCGGCGCCGCGGACTTGAAAAGCTTCGGCCTCGAGCCGCCTGCGGTCAAAGTCTCGATCACGTTGAAGAACGGCCTGACGCTGCCGACTCTCGCCGTGGGCGCCAAAACTCCGCTGGGCGATTCGGCATACGTCCGGCGCGGCAGCGATCCCACGGTCTATCTTACGGACGCGGCGATCGTGCTCGCGCTGGAGAAGCAGCCGAACGATTTGAGAGACAAGACGATCGTCGCGTTTCCCGCGCAGCAAGCGACTAAGATCGAGATCCAGATGCCACCCGGGCAAGCTCTCGTTCTCGTCAAGGGGGAGAAAGAACAGTGGACGCTCGAAGCGCCGGTCAAAAGAAATGCCAGAGCCGACGCGGTGAGCGAGTACCTCGCGGCGCTGACGCGACTAAGGGTGAAAACCTTTGCCGACGACCAACCTACCGATCTCAAAAAATACGGCCTCGATCGCCCCGCGCTCAAAATTTCTATCGACGGCAAGGACGGAAAAAACCTGGCGGCGCTCCAGGTCGGCGGCAAGAGCGCCGACGGATATTACGCCAGGGCGGAGGGAAGCCCTGCCGTGTACACGATCAACGAAATTTTTTATCCGATGCTGCGCAAGCAGGCGGCCGATTTCGCCGCCGAGGAAAAACAGGAGTCGAAAAAATAATTTCAGTCTTGAGAAAGTGCGCTCAGTCTGTTAACCGTTTCCTTACCTCTTTGGCGGTGTCGTGAACTTTCCTCGTCACCTAAAAATTAAATGGGGCGGCAAGCGTTACCATTCGTTTCAGTCCAGCCTCAAAAGCACTTTCCAGAGCCGGGTTTATAAGGTCGGCCTCAGAATGGATTTTACCTGCCCGAACCGTGACGGGCTGGTCGCCACTGGCGGCTGCATCTACTGCAACAACGCGGGCCATACGCCCGATGGCTTTCGCCTGGGCATGTCCGTGACCGAGCAATTGGAGCGCGGGACCGAAGCGCTGAAAAAGCGGCACCGGACCGAGAAGTTCATCGCCTACTTTCAGAGCTACAGCAATACGTACGGGCAGTTGACGAAGCTCGAACGATTTTATCGCGAGGCGCTGGATTTTCCCGGCGTCGCCGGTCTGGCCATTTCGACGCGCCCGGACTGCGTGCCGGACGACGTCCTCGATCTCATAACCGATCTGGCGCGCCACACGTATCTCTGGCTGGAGCTCGGCCTCGAATCGATGCACGACAAGACTTTGCAATGGGTGAACCGCGGCCACGGTCTCAGGGAATTTATTGATGCGGTCGAGCGCGGCAAATCCCGGGATCTTAGGCTGTGCGCTCATTTGATCCTCGGCTTCCCCACAGAAACTCGCGAAGAAATCCTACAAACGCCGTCGCTGCTGAACCGGATAGGAATCGACGGCGTGAAGCTGCACAACCTGCACGTCATCAAGAACACGGTCCTGGAGGAGATTTATCGCTCCGGCGCCTTCGAGATCTTAAGCCGCGAGGACTACTTCGCTCTCGCGATCGATTTTCTCGAGCGGCTCGCTCCCGAGATCGTGATCCACCGCCTCAGCGGAGAGACTTACCGCGATCTCACCGTCGCGCCCGAGTGGTCGATCAATAAAATCGGCGTCCACAACGCGATCAACGCGGAGCTGGAAAGAAGAGACGTGTGGCAGGGGAAGCTCTTCTCGGAAGATTCGCGTCTCGGTGCCGGGGCAAACGATCACATCAGAGATGGAAGCGTGTCTCTATGAGTTTATTTCAAACCGGTCAAAAAGGTCCAGATTCAAGGCGCGCGAAGATCGACGAGCGGAGGCGTACTTTTTTCAGTACGTCGAGCGAGTCGGTCGAGCGCAACGATGAAGCTGGAGCTTTGTGGCCGGTTTGGAGGCATACGTGAACGGGCATATCGGGCTGATTCATTCCATCCTTCCCTCCACTGTCGATATCAAAGTATCGGTGCCGCAGATTCATCCGTCCACGCGAAATCTGGGAGCGGAACGGGCCGGATCGGGGACGATCGTCGATCCCGACGGATACATCCTGACGGTCCACTATGTCACCGTCGGAGCGGAGTCCATCACGGTCACTTTGCCCGACGGCGAGCAATATCCCGGTGAGTTGGCAGCGCAGGATCAGGAAACAGGCCTCTCGCTCGTGAAAATCCCGGGCAAGGGTCTTCCGTTTCTTCGTCCTTCGCCCCCTGAAGAGTTAAAACTGGGAGAGCCCGCGCTGATCGTCGCCAGCATCGGAGGACCGGCGAGAAGAATCAACGGCGGCTACATAACCTCCATGGAAGGCTACGACGGCCACTGGGAATACATGCTGGATAAAAGCATTCGCCTGAGCGCTTTCAACCCCGGCTTCGGCGGCGGAACGCTGGCGGACTTCAGGGGCAGGCTGATGGGGGTGGTTTCCCTCAACTTGAACGACATCGGAAAATTCTCGCTCGCCATACCCATTGAATTCTATCTGCGGCACGAGCAGGAGTTGAAGCAGCACGGGCGGGTGCGCAGCCGCGTCCCACGTCCCTGGCTCGGCTTTTATCCGCAGCACATGGGAGGGCACGTCGTTATCGCGGGCGTGGTTCCCGGAGGGCCGGCCGAAAAGTGCGGCCTCAAGGAGGGCGACATCATCATCAAAGTGGAGCGGCAGGAGGTCCGCTCCCGTCCCGATCTCTACAGGGAGATATGGAAGAAGAGACCGGGCGACCGGATCTCTTTCCATATTTTAAGGGATGAAGAATCGCTGGATCTCTCGGTGGTCGGCGGCGACCGGTGGGACTTCTATCGAAATTAGTCGTCTCCTCCAACCTTCTGTATTTCGCCTTTGCCCACTACTTTCACGGCAAGCGCCGGGGTATAAGCATCGGGCTCGTACTTGATGGCAGCCTTGTCCTTTTCTTCCAGATCTTTCAATTTGACTTTCTGTCCTTTTTTCTCGATGTCGGTCTTCTCGTCGATACCGACCACCTCTTCACGAACCTTTCCCTTGCGCTCGACCTGAAAAGTGATGGTGCGCTGCCCGACGGCGCTGATGACGCCCTCCACTTCCACGTCTTTCGCTTTGATCGATTTTTTCTCTTTCTCTTCTTGAGCCGAGCCGATGCCTAAGAACCCGCACAACAGCAACGACAGAACTGCAAGCCATCTAACGGTTTTCATCACGTCCTCCTTGGCCGGTCGATATTGATTCTGCTCTTCCGCGAAACTAGCTAAAGTTTGAAATAGTGTCAAGCCGTCCCGAGCAACGAATTCACGCCGAATACCGGACCGGCATCGTGATTCGGAAGGTCGTTCCCTTGCCCACCTCGCTCGCCACTTCCACCTTGCCGTGAAGAAGATTGAGCAGCCTCTTGGCGATGGCGAGGCCCAGGCCCACGCCGCCGAGGCTCCGGCTCGACGAGCCTTCCACCTGGCGGAAGGGCTCGAAGATAAGGGGCAAAGACTCCTGGGAAATGCCTACCCCCGTATCTTTGATCTCGATCTCTATTTGGTCGCCCGACTCCTTCGGAGCGGCGGTGACTCGAACCTGCCCCTTGTCGGTGTATTTGACCGCGTTGAAAACGATGTTGCTGAGGATTTCCTTGACTTTCATCCGGTCGCTCTTCAGCGCGGGAAGCGCGCCCGCTATCTCCCAGCAAAGTTCCACGGGTTTACCGCTGAGTCCGATGCGGAACAATATCTCCAGCTCGGTCCAGATTTCTTCGAGACGAAACTCTTCGACACGGATGACGACTTGACCCGCCTCGAAGCGGGACAGGTCCAAAATGCTGCTTACCAGATTGAGCGCCTCCCCGGAATTTCGCAGCGAAGTCTCGATGCATTTTCGCTGCCGCTCGGTGGTCTCGCCGAGAAAGCCGCCCAAAAGCAAATCCAGATTGCCGATCACGATATTGATCGGCGTGCGCAGTTCGTGCGTCATCGTGGCGAGAAACTCGGCCTTGAGACGGGTCGCCTCTCCCAGCTTATCGTGCAGCGTCTTGACTTCCTGGATCAACCTGGCGTTGTCGATCATGATCGCGACCGGCCCCGCGATCGCGGTGAGCATGTCGAGTTCCTTGTCGCCGAAGAGCCCTGTTTTCTTGCTCACCACCTCGATGAC
>JBGQBP010000140.1:0-10134 GCA_041494945.1 Binatia bacterium
AGAATTCTTGCGTCGCCCGCGGCCAGGAGAATCGCCAAAGAAAAAAATATCAATCTCACATCGTTAAAAGGCACCGGGCCCGACGGCAGCGTTGTCGCGGAGGATGTCCTACGCGCCAGCGGGTCACAAGCGGAAGCGGCCACGCCAGGAGGACCGCCGCGTGTAAAAGAGACGGTCCAGCCATCCGCGATGCGCCGCATCGTCGGCGAACGCATGAGCAAGAGTAAGCAGACGGCGCCGCATTTTTACGTCGGTATGGACGTGGACATGAGCGCGGTGAACCGAAAAAGGAACGAGGGGAAGAAAAAAGGCGAGAACCCGATTCCGTCGATCAATGACTTTATCCTCTCGGCCGCCGCCCGTGCTCTCAGAGATTTTCCGTCCTTGAACGCCGCCTTCACAGCTCAGGGCATCCAGATTTTCTCCGACATCAACATCGGCATGGCGGTAGCGCTCGATGAGGGGCTGGTGGTTCCGGTCATCCATAACGCTGATCTGCTCTCTCTCCAGGACATGGCCACGCAGAGCAAAGAGCTGGCGGAGAAAGCACAGAAGAAAAAACTTTTCCCTCTGAATTACGAGGGCGGAACGTTCACCGTCTCCAATCTCGGCATGCTCGGCGTCGACAGCTTCGTAGCGATCATCAACCCGCCGCAGTGCGCCATCCTCGCGATCGGCCGGGTCGCGCCGCGCGCGGTGCCCGAGGGAGAAAAAATCGCCGTCCGTCCCATGATGACGATGACGATTTCGGCCGATCACCGCATCGTCGACGGCGCGATCGCGGCGCGCTACCTGCAGGAAGTAAAACGGCTGCTGGAGAATCCGGCTTTCTAACTCATGAGCAAAATCGTCATTCGAGGTCTCACCAAGACCTACAGCGCCGGCGCGGTGGTAGCCCTGCAGGACATCAATCTCGAAGTCGAGCCCTACGAGAGCATCTGCATCCTTGGGCCGAGCGGCTGCGGTAAGACGACACTGCTTCGGATCCTGGACTGTCTGATTCCGAAGGACAGCGGAGAGATTCTCATGGACGGCGAAAAAGTCGTGCGGCCCCGCCCGGATGTCGCCATGGTCTTTCAGCATTTCGGCCTGTTTCCATGGAAGCGGCTGAATGAAAACATCGCCTACGGCTTGGAGCTGAGAGGATGCGCGAAGCAGGAGGCGGCAGCCACGGTGGCGCGCTACATAGAACTCATGGGCCTCAAGGACTTTGAAAAGTCCTATCCGCATCAACTCTCGGGCGGCATGCAGCAGCGCGCCGGACTCGCGCGCGCGCTCGCGATCAATCCGTCGCTGCTTTTGATGGACGAGCCCTTCGGTTCTCTGGACGCCCAGACGCGCGAGATGATGCAAGAAGAGCTCTTGCGCATACTCGCGACGGAAAAAAAGACCATGATCTTTGTAACCCACAGCATCGACGAAGCGATCCTCCTCGGCGACCGCATCGTCATGATGTCGCGCCGCCCCGGCCGCATCCGGGAAATCGTTCCGGTTGAAATTCCACGGCCGAGAAAAATCATCTCGGTGCGCGCGCATCCGCGCTACATCGAGCTGAGAGCTCGCCTCTGGGAAATGCTCAAGCAAGATCTCGCGGGCGGCGAGGACGGCGGGAGAGACGCATGAGCCGGAAGACCGCCGTGCGCATCGTCTCGCTCGTCGTCGTTCTCCTCCTGTGGGAATACTACGGGCGGAGAGTCAATCCGATTTTGTTTACCTACCCGTGGGCGATCGCGAAGGCCTTCGTCTCCCTGGTCGCTTCCGGCGAGCTGCAAAGCTATATGAAAGAGAGTCTTCTGGTTTTGACTTACGCCTCGATTCTCTCCCTCATCGTCGGCGTCATATTCGGCGTCGTCATGGGGCGCTTCTCCATGGTCGAGTGGGCGACCGATATCTACGTCAGCGCTCTCTATTCGACGCCGATGGTGGCGATGGTGCCGCTGATCGTTCTCTGGTTCGGCTTCAGAGTGCCGGCCAAGGTCATCGTCGTTTTTCTGTTCATGGTCTTCCCCGTCCTGCTCAATACCTATGAAGGAGTGAAAAATGTCGACCGCAATCTCCAGGAAGTGGCGCGCGCCTTTTGCTCGAGCGAAAGGCAGCTCTGGCGCCACCTGATCATTCCATCGGCGATTCCTTTTATCGTCGCGGGAGTGCGCCTGGCGATCGGGCGCGGGCTGGTCGGCATGATCGTCGCCGAGTTCTATACTTCGGTCACCGGATTGGGCTATATGATCGTTCGTTACGCCAATGCCTTCGAGACCGACAAGCTCTTTGTGCCGATCGTCGTCGTTATGATATTAGGAGTAGGCTTGATGTCGCTGGCAAAATGGGTCGAGGGCCGAATCGCTCCGTGGAGAAATTCGGAAGAGAAGGAATAGTCAAAGGAGGTTCTATGAAAACGACCGTGTTTGTTCTAGTCGCATGGATTGGGCTTGCGCTGGGGCTCCAGCCTGCCGACGCCCAGACGAAGCGGAAAGTCGTCTTCGGCGTGCCGGTTACGCCGCCGAACGTGGTCCACATCCCGCCCTACGTCGCCAAGGAGATGGGCTTTTTCGCCGAGCTGAATATCGAACCCGAATTTGTAACCTTCGAGGGCGGCACGCAGACTTTGAGGGGCAGCGTGGCCGGCGGTCTCGATATCACCGGCACAAGCTCCGATCCGGCGATCATCGCGGCGGCGCGCGGCGCGGGGACGAAAGTGCTCGGCACCTACTCGCACAAACTTTCTCAGTCGATGTTGGTGCAGGGCGACATCAAGAGCTGCAAGGATCTCAAGGGACGCAAGATCGGCATCCAGGAGGTCGGCGCCTTCAACGAAGTGATGAGCCGCGCGGTGATGGCGACCTGCGGTCTGACGCCGAAGGACGTCAACTATGTGACCGTCAGCACCAAGGGACGCGTGGCCGGTTTGCTCACCGGTCAAATCGACACGGCGATCCTCCACGTGGACCAGGCGCTGGTGGCGAAGAAGAAAAAGCCCGATCTCAATATCCTCGTCAATCTCTGGGAGCCGCTGCCCAAGTGGCTCTACGCCGCCTACATCGCACCGGAAAAAGAGATCGCCGGCAACCGCCAGCTCTACGTCGACATCATGACCGCCTTGGTCAAAGCGAATCGTTTCATGTACAAAGACAAGGCCAAGACGGTCGAGATCGCCGTCAAGTACACGCAGCAGGATGCCGATGTTGTCGCTCAGACTTACGATATTCTGGCGAACGTCGGCGCCTGGCCGGTGAACGACGGACTGCCGAAGGACATGGTTGAGTGGACGGTGAACAAGCAAGTGGAGTTGGGCACGATCAAAGCCGAGGAAAAACCAAGCTACGATAAGCTCGTCGATATTTCCGTTATCCAGGCGGCACTGGCCAAACTGGGAAACCGCATGACGGGAGATAAGCGGTGGGATTGAAGATAAACGAGTTGCCACTTTTGAAAACACGAAGTTCCTGATTCTCGACCTCTGGAATTAAGGAGGAAAAAGCCATGGGAAAAGCGATTTCGGTGAATTTCTTTGCAGTTCTGATTGTCGGCCTGCTTCTCGTACAACCCGGGATAACTTACGCCCAAAAGGCGCCGCAACTCCCCGCGCAGATCGTCATGGGTGGCCCGATAAGCCTCTCCGGTCCCTATGCCAAAGAGGGCTCCCAGGGACTGTGGGGATTCCAGGTAGCTGAAAAGTGGATCAATGAAGTCTACGGCGGCGTGAAAATCCAGGGGAAAAAGATCCCGGTCAAATACGCCTACTACGACGACGAATCGAAAAAGGAATCCGTGACCAGCCTTCTGGAGCGATTGATCGTCTCCGACGGGGTGAAGTTCGTCTTCGCGCCCTACACGTCCGGGCTTACCTTGGCCGGAGCGCCCGTGGCGGAGAAATATAAGGTCCTTTACAACTCCCATGGAGGCGCCAGCGATCGGACTTTCGAGCAAGGCTACAGATACGCCGTCCAGACCATCGTCCTCGGCAGCCGGTATCATGTGGACGTTTTAGACATGATGAAAAAGATCGACCCGAAAGCAACCAGCTACGCCATGCTCTACGAAGACGACGAGTTCTCCCGGTCGGTTCGGGAGGGAGCGCTGGAGCACGCGAAGAAACTCGGCTTCAAGAACGTGTTCGATCGGACCTATCCTTCGAAGGTCCAGGATATGACGCCGGCCCTCACGGAGCTGGCGGCGGCGCGGCCGGATTTTCTCCTCGGCGGCGGCCACTTTCCCGACGGCCAGTTGCTCGCGAGACAAATGGCTGATTCGGGAGTTGACGTCAAGGCCGCATCGATACTTGTCTCTCCCACTCTGCCGGAATTCTACAAAGCGCTGCAGACTGCGGCGGAGGGAATCATCGGCCCGGCGCACTGGGAAATCGGCGTGACGTTCAGCCCCTTTACCACGCCCAAGGGGACGAAGTACTTCGGGCCAACACAGGATGAGTTTCTCAGCTCTTTTCGCAAGACGTCCAACGGCGTGGACCCCGACTACCACGGCATCGAAGCCACCGCGGCGATGTTTTCTTACGTCCTCGGCATTGAAGCGGCGCAGAGCTTGGAGACGGACAAGGTAAGAGCGGCGATGGGAAAGCTCCGCTTCATGTCCGCCTACGGCGACTGGGGCATCGATCCGAAAACCGGCAAGCAGGTGGCTCACAAGTCGGTTTTGATTCAATGGCAAAAGGGTAAAAAGGAGATCATCTGGCCACCGGAGGCTCAGACGGCAAAGATCTGTTACCCGATGCCGTCCTCTCAAGACAGGCTTAATGGGAAGACTTGCTGAAGCAGCGGACTTCTTCGCCACGGCGCGTCTCTCCGCCTGATGATCGAGGATAATTCCCCGCGTTCGCGTGGGGCGGATTAGCCATGCGGCAATTTTGGATCCAGTTCTCGGGCAATCTTCTCAACGGCATGATCCTGGGATCGGTTTACGGGCTCATGACCATGGGCCTCAGCCTCATCTTCGGCGTGCTCAAGATCGTCAACGTCGGCCACGGCGCGTTCATGATGATCGGAGCGTACGTCGCCTTCTGGATGTTTCACCTTCTTGGTCTTCCGCCGATCCTCTCCATATTTATCGCCCTGGCGGTTGGTATGACGCTGGGATATTGCTTCTTTCAGCTCGTGATCCGGAGATTGACGTCGGCCGCGGAGCTCACCACGCTGCTGGCGACTTTCGCCATCGGAATTTTGCTGGAGGAAAGCGCGCGATTTTTATGGGGACCCGACTATCGCGGCTTTAGCTGGAATGTCGGACGGATCATGCTGCCTCCTATTGCGATCATCCCTCTGGGAAAAATCTACGCGCTCATCTCCAGCATCATCGTTGCCGTGTCGCTCTACATCTGGTTCAAGAAAGGACGATCCGGGTCGGCGATAAGAGCGGTGATGGAAGACCGAGAAGGGGCCACCGTTTGCGGCATCAATGTAGACGGAATTTACGCTTTGAGTTTTTCCGTCGGTATCGGCTTAACCGTCGCCAGCGGAAATCTCCTCACGCTGTTCGTGCCCGTGGGCATCAACCCCTACATGGGCGGAGTCTATACGCTGAAGGCGTTCGTCATAGCGGTGCTGGGAGGATTGAGCTCCCCGTGGGGCGCTTTTTTCGCCGGCTTTTTGTTCGGCTTGATCGAAAACGGCTCTTACACGCTCTTCGGCCTCATTCCCGGCATCGAACCGTTCAGCATGACCCAATTCTTCGCCTTCTTCCTCCTGCTTATGATCCTGCTTTGGAAACCGACCGGTCTGCTCGGGGCCAAATGAACCGCTTAGAGAAGTTCTATCCCCTGTTTCCGGTCTATTTTTTGTACGGCGCTCTCTTTCTCTTCGGTCAATACACCAAAGGAATGTGGCAGGCCGTCGCTCTTGCAGCCTTCTATGCGGCGCTCGGCCAAGCATTCAATGTATTTTTAGGAATGACCGGGTACGTGGATTTCGGCTATGTGGCGTTCATGGCGCTTGGGGCCTATGGAATGGCGCTCACCGTCTCCGGGCTCTACGCGGTCACGTGGCTCGGCGGCGGGATGATCCTCGTCGGACTTCTCGCGGCGGCGGTTTTTTCCGGCTGCTTGTCCGTCGCCGTAGGCGCGATAGCGCTTCGACTGAGAGGCGCCTATTTTGCGATTGCGACCGTCGGCGTGAACGAGGGCTTTAGGTTTCTGCTCGAAGGAATCAAGCTGTGGGGCGGCTCGGAGGGGATTGTAATATCGAGCAAGCTCCGCGAGGCTTTTGGCACCGACGGAGCGAGCGCCATCTCGACCTTTTGGGCCGACGTGTTTGTATTTCTGATCGCCGCCTTCGCCGCCTTTTTGACCTTGCAGTACATGGGGAGCCGGATCGGCTACGCGCTAGCGGCGCTCAGAGCGGATGAGGACGCCGCGCAGGTCATAGGCGTAAACACCACGAAATACAAAATTATTGCTTTCATCACGAGCTCGGCGCTGGGAGGACTCCTCGGCGCTACGGCCTGGACGCTCAAACTGACCTACGTGTTTCCGGCGGAAGCGTTTGCCATTCACTACACCGTCGAGGCTATCGTCATTGTCATTCTCGGCGGCGCGGGAACGCTGATGGGTCCCGTCGCCGGCGGCATCCTCTACGCCGCGCTCAAGTACGGCCTCGGTGTCACCTTTCCCGGACTTCAACTACTGATTCTCGCGCCGGTCATTATCGCCATCATCGTCGTGGTCCCGGAAGGAGTCATCGGCGTACTCAAAGCTAAAGTCAGAGGAACGGCCCTGGAGAAATTCATCGTCTAGCCAATCCCATGGCATTGCTTCAACTAAATGGGGTGACCAAAAGGTTCGGCGGTCTGCTCGCGGTGGACCACGTGAGCCTTGAAATCCATTCGGACGAAGCCGTGAGCATCGTGGGGCCGAATGGCAGCGGTAAGACCACTCTCTTCAATCTCATCAGCGGGGTCTACACGCCGGACGAAGGAACGTTGATCTTCGACGGCCGGGACATCACCCGTTTGCCGCCGTATCGGCGGGCGCATCTGGGGATCGGGCGCACCTTCCAGATACCGCGACCCTTCGGCACGCTCACCGTCAGAGAGAACGTGGCCATCGGCGCCATGTTTGGCTCCCTGGGAGCGCAGAAACGGGTCGATGACGCGCTCAAGGCCGCGGACGAGCGGTTGAAGCTCGTCGGCTTTTACGAGCAAAGAAACCGGCCCGCGCGCGAGCTTACGCCCGTCGAGATGAAGATGATGGAAATCGCCCGGGCCCTGGCGATGAATCCGAAGCTTCTCCTCCTGGACGAATCGATGGCCGGGATGCCGCCGAAAGAGATCGACACGCTGGTCACATTCTTAAAAAGCATCAAACAGAAGGAAGGCATCGCCGTCATCGCGATGGTCGAGCACATCATGCGCGCGGTCGTGAACTTCGCCGAAAGGGTGATCGTTCTGTACCAGGGAAAAAAAATGCTGGAGGCGCCGACGGCCGAGGCCTTAAGCGACCCCAGGGTTGTCGACGTCTATCTCGGGCGGGAATCGGAGCAGTAGAAATGTTGAAGGTGGAAGGCCTGGAGTCCGGTTATGGGCCGGTGCAGGTGTTGTGGGGCGCGAGCCTCGAAGTGCAAAAGGGCTCGATCACCGCGCTGCTCGGCGCCAACGGCGCGGGAAAGACGACCTTGCTCAGGAGCGTTCTCGGCACCGTGAGGCTTTTGCGCGGGCGCGTGCTCTACGAAGAAAGAGATGTCACCTATCTTCCCGCTCACGAAAAAGTGAGGCAAGGTCTGGCCCTGATCCCGGAAGGGCGCCACCTGTTTGTGAACATGACCGTCCAGGAAAACCTGATCTTGGGCGCGTATCACAAGGAGGCGCTCAAGCACCGTGATGAGTCGCTGGAGACCGTCTATTCTCTCTTTCCTCTTCTAAGAGAAAGAGGAAAACAGCGCGCCGGCACGCTCTCCGGCGGCGAGCAGCAGATGCTGACCATCGCGCGCGGGCTCATGACCAAACCCAAGCTCATGATGCTCGACGAGCCGAGTCAGGGACTTGCGCCGAAACTGGTCCGGGAAGTTTTTACGGCCGTGCAGAAGCTGCGGAGCGCCGGTTTGACCATCGTTCTCGTGGAGCAGAGCGTCGAGTATGCCCTTGGGATATGTGACTACGCTTACATCCTCCACGAGGGCCGCGTCAAAGCCGGCGGCACGCCCGCCGAAGTGAAGCACTCGGAGTTGAGAGAAGCTTACCTCGGCATTTAACGTTGACTCAGAATTTGAACTCCCATGCCGTCCCGCAATCCGGACAATCCGCCCTTTGCCGAGCCGATCGTCGTCCCCATCGAAGATTCGATCGATCTCCACGCTTTCTCACCAAAAGAGATACCGAGTGTAGTTGAAGAGTATCTCGAACAGTGCGTGCAGGCCAGCATTTACGAGGTCCGCATCATCCACGGCCGCGGCACGGGCGTGCAGCGCCGCATCGTCCAGTCGATTTTAGAGAAACACCCGAGGGTTTCTTCTTTCAAAGACGCCCCGGCGGAAGCGGGAGGATGGGGCGCGACGGTGGTGGTGCTGAGGAAACGCTAAAAACTCTTTACAAGCGGCTTCGCTGACGGGTAGCCTGGACGGCCTCGTCTACGACACGGACGGGAATCCGTGCCTTTCGCACGGCCTGACGTATAAGGCGCAAGGCCTTCAGCAAACGGATTCTCTTCCTACTCAAGATTATCGCCATAGCTGGGCCTGAGCTCGTTTGAAGGCGCAACCAACAATTAAACGATCTCCGAAGCAGAGACCTTCCCTGCGCGAATTCTTGCAAGAAGCTTCTTATAAACGGATTCCGTTTTTTTTCGTCGCTTCCTAGGAGGAATACTCTCCAACTGCCTTCCGATAAGGTCAGATAGTTGCTTCATCGCGTCTTTGTCGGGCAATTTCTTCTCCCCTTTTAGAACAAAACGCTGCTTACTCAAAAGCCTTTAAACCGAAAGGGAATCAATCCCCGTATGGCCTCGAAATCTTGCGAGTTCAGTGTAACGAGTGTCGCGCCGATCCGTCGACAGGAGAGCGCGATCATGACGTCGTTGATGAGGGCGATTTTTTTACTCTTCAAGTCTCTCCGCCTTAGCCCAATCTTAACGACGGTGTGCGCCGCATCCTTCCAATCCTGGTAGACAGGGTTGATAATCCGCCCGATGCGCTCAAAAGGAGTCAAAAAATTCTGCACTCGCCGAATTGCCAGCTCGTCGGTACAACCTACAAGAAGCTCTTGGGCAACTACGCTGGAAACAAAAGTTGCGGGAAGGTAGCTCGCATATGATTTCGCATGTTGGATGGCGAACTCTCGGTTTAACATGCACTGAATGTAAATGTTCGTGTCGAAGATGTACCTAGCGGGCATAGAGGTCCTCAACACCTCCAACACCGGCGTTATCGACCCAGGCCCGCGCGGCTTCTTGTTGGAAAAGAACTAGGTCAACAGCCTTCTGTAAAGCCTCGGTTTCCGTCTTGGCCTTCAAAAGGCGCTGTACTTTTTTGATTTTCGTCTCGTCCAACCAGTAATTCTTGCGCTTAAGTGCTCGCATCGTGTTCCTCCTTACGTACGTACAAAATAGCTGTTTGCATGCGTACAGTCAACTTGCCTGCACCATGGGTTTCCGGCAGGCATGACCTTGTCAGAATCATCCACGGCCGCGGCACGGGCGTGCAGCGCCGCGTCGTCCAGTCGATTTTAGAGAAACACCCGAGGGTTTCTTCTTTCAAAGACGCCCCGGCGGAAGCGGGAGGATGGGGCGCAACGGTCGTGGCACTGAAGAAATAGCGAAAGATTTCCGGTCGTTCCTACGCCGCCGCTTCGGTCTTTTTCGGCGGATATTTCTCGCAGAGTTTTTTCCAGCTCGCGGCCATTTTTTTGGCGTCCTCCATCACATCTGTCGGAACGTTGCGGAACGGAGGGCGGAGCGGCCCGGGAGCGCAATAGCCCGCTTCATTCATGGCAAGCTTGGCCGAGTTCTCCCTCCAGTGAAGGTCACCGCCGCTGCGCGTTCTACCGGATGCCTCAAGGTCCAGGCAAATTTGCTTTGCCCTCTCCCAATCCGCCGCGGCGCAGGCGTCGCGAAGATGCAAGACCGGCCATGGCCCCAGCCAGGCGTTGATCGACCAGCAGCCGGAGGCGCCGAGCATGATGTACGGATAACCCTGG